>NZ_JAGPYD010000010.1:0-349211 GCF_018070255.1 Streptomyces sp. RK62
ACCCCAAGCTCTCCAGCCCCCAGACCAAAGCCCCCAGCCCCACCCCGAACGACCACATTCCGCTCACGTTTGTCGCGGTTGTGTCACGTGATGACGTTCACCGCGCACGTGGGGAACCCGCCCCGAGGCGGTGGCCTCTTCCACCCTGGAACGGAACAGAACGGAACCAACCAGACTTCGCGTAACGTCGAATGAGGGAGCAGATCGTGACAACGCCGGACATGACAGCGCGCCGCACAGTGGGGGCCTGTGCCGCCCTGGTGATCGGCACCCTGACCCTCACCGCCTGCAGTGGCGGTGGCGCCGACGCCGGGAACGGTGACGGCAAGGGGGGCAAGGGGTCGTCCACGACATCGGCGGCGAAGATCGTGATCTCGGCGAAGGACGGTTCCTCAGGGGCGTCCATCAACTCGACGGGCGTACGGGTCGACGGCGGCAAGCTGACGGCCGTACGGATGAAGGACGCGAAGACCGGGCAGGAGGTGCCGGGTTCGCTGGAGTCGGACGGGTCCGGCTGGCACCCCGGGAAGCAGCTCGAGCGCGGCACGAAGTACGAGATAACGGCCACCGCGAAGGACGCGGACGGCCGGAGCACCACCGCCGACTCGACGTTCACCACGGTCAGCGCGGCGAACAGCTTCATCGGCACCTACACCCCCGACGGCGGGACCACGGTGGGCGTCGGCATGCCGGTGTCGTTCTCGTTCGACAAGGCGATCAGCGACCGTAAGGCCGTGCAGTCGCACATCACCGTCACCTCCAGCAGCGGGCAGAAGGTGGTCGGGCACTGGTTCGGCCAGAACCGTCTGGACTTCCGGCCCGAGGACTACTGGAAGACCGGCTCCAAGGTCACGATGAAGATCGACCTGGACGGGGTCGAGGGCGCCGACGGGGTCGTCGGCGTGCAGAAGAAGACGGTGACCTTCACGATCGGCCGCTCCCAGGTGTCGACGGTCGATGTGAACACCCAGACGATGACGGTCGTCCGGGACGGCGCCACGATCAAGTCGGTGCCGATCTCGGCGGGCAGCTCGGAGTTCTCCACCTACAACGGGCAGATGGTGATCTCCGAGAAGTCCGAGCAGCTCCACATGGACAGCCGTACGGTCAATCTGGCGGACGCGTACGACATCAAGGACGTGCCGCACGCGATGCGGCTGACGCAGTCGGGCACGTACATCCACGGCAACTACTGGTACAACCAGGGCAATCCGCCGTTCGGCCGTCAGGGCACCAGCCATGGCTGCGTGGGTCTGCGGGATGTGAAGGGCGGCCAGGGGGACACGCCGTCGAAGTGGTTCTACGACAACTCGATGCTCGGGGACGTCGTGGTCGTCAAGAACTCCCCCGACAAGAGCGTGAAGCCGGACAACGGCCTCAACGGCTGGAACATGCCGTGGAGCGAGTGGATCGCGGGCAGCGCCGCCTGATCAGCACGCCGCCTGATCAGCACGCCACCTGATCAGCACGCCGCCTGATCGCCACATCCCCTGATGGGCACGCCCCCCTGAACCGCACGTCGGGCAGGGTTTCTTGACGGTTCGACGGGCCGCGCGGGAACTTCTCGCGCGGTCCGCGCGTTTCACCGGACGTACGTTTTCTCGGTTCCCGGACATGATGTCCGACCGAGGGGCTACGGTATGCACCCACAAGGTGACATGCAGCAACGCCGGGAGAAACCTTGAGCGTTCCGTACGAGACCACAGCGTACGAACCACCCGAGTCGCCGGAGTCTCCGGAGGAGCACCTCGCGCGGCTCCTCGGCCGTGCCCTGAACTCGTTCGAGCTGCCCGACGAGACCATACGGCGGCTGGACTGCGCGCTCGCGCACGACAGTTCGCTGCACTCCGCGCACCACAGTGCGGGGCTGCACCGTGAGACGTACCGGCACACCTGGCTGCTCGCCGACGGTTCGGCACTCACCTTGTGGGAGCTGGTGCACAACACGGCACGGGACCGTGCCCCGCAGCACGAGGTGTACATCGACGAGGAGGAGCTGCGTGCCGCGACCGAGCGGCTTCCGCTGCCTCCGGACACCCCTGACTTCGAGCTGCCGGTGACGGTGCAGCTGTCGCCGATGGTGGCGCCCCGGCACGCGTATCTGCCGGACAACTCGGTGGATCATGCGCGGCGGTTGCTGCGCCGCGCGGAGAACGCGGACCGGCCGGGGCGTGAGACGGCCGCGTTGCTGGCCACGGCGTGCGGGCACCGGATCACGCAGGCGTTCGGGCGTCCTTGGCGGTCGGCGCGGGCGGGCCTGTGCTTCTCGCTCTACGAGCACGCGTTCCTGCTGCGGGACGGGGCGGAGGTGTCGCTGTGGGAGGTCGAGCACACGGCGACGCCGGACGGGCGGCACATGTGCGAGGTGTACGTCAGCGAGGACGCGGCGCGTGCCGCGATGGAGCGGCGGGCGACGCAGGTCTCCTGACGGCGAGCTTCCCGAGCAGCGCCTCTGGTCCGGTCAGCGGCCGGAGTTGAGGCGGTGGACGAGGCCGGCGAAGGCGTCGCGTTCGGCCGGGGTGAGTTCGACGGCCTCCCGTTCGGGGGCGGTCTGCCGTTGCTGCGGAAGGCCGGAGAGTGCCTGGTCGGGGCCCCACGGACGGTTCACGGGGCGGTAGCGGCGGAGCAGGCGGGCGAGCCCCGTCACCCACAGCACGGCCGCCAGGGCGAGGACGACGGGTCCCAGGAGCTGGAGGATCGAGACGTGCTCAGGCATGTCTCCCAGTAGACACCACGGTCCGGGCGGTATGGCCCGGACCGTGACGTATCTCGCAGGTGCCGTGAAGCGCGCACAGCGCCGCAACCGGGACAACCGGTCGTCTCAAGCGGTGGCCACGGGCCGCTTCCCCGCGCCGCTGCCCTCGGAGGCGTCGGCGGCCGAGGGCCCCTCCCCCGCCGTAGGGCGCATGCCCTTGAGCAGGATGACGAGGCCGGTGGTGACGGCCGTACCGGCGGCGATGGCGAGCAGGTAGAGGAACGGCTTGCCGATCAGGAAGGTGACCCAGACGCCGCCGTGGGGTGCGCGCAGGGTGGAGCCGAAAGTCATGGTGAGGGCGCCGGTGACGGCGCCGCCGGCCATGGAGGCGGGGATGACGCGCAGCGGGTCGGCGGCGGCGAACGGGATGGCGCCTTCGCTGATGAAGGAGGCGCCGAGCACCCAGGCGGCTTTGCCGTTCTCGCGTTCGGTGGGGGTGAAGAGGGTGCGGCGGAGGGTGGTGGCGAGGGCCATGCCCAGGGGCGGGACCATGCCGGCGGCCATCACGGCGGCCATGATCTTCATGGCGGAGTCGCTGGGGTCCTGTACGGCGATGCCGGCGGTGGCGAAGGCGTAGGCGACCTTGTTGACGGGGCCGCCGAGGTCGAAGCACATCATCAGGCCGAGGAGGATGCCGAGGAGGACGGCGTTGGAGCCGGACAGGCTGCCGAGCCAGTCCGTCATGGCCTTCTGTGCCTCGGCGATGGGCTTGCCGATGACGACGAGCATCAGGAAGCCGACGACCATGGAGGACAGCAGCGGGATCACGACGACGGGCATGATGCCGCGCAGCACCGGGGGGATGTCGATGCGCTGGATGGCGAGGACGACGCCGCCGGCGAGCAGGCCTGCGACGAGGCCGCCGAGGAATCCGGCGTTGATCGTGAAGGCGATCATGCCGCCGACGAAGCCGGGGACGAGTCCGGGCCGGTCGGCCATGCCGTAGGCGATGTAGCCGGCGAGGACGGGGATGAGGAAGCCGAAGGCGACGCCGCCGATCTGGAAGAGCAGGGCGCCCCAGCTGTCGATCTGGCCCCAGGCGAAGTGTTCGGTGACGGGCGGGGCCTCGTCGATCCGGTAGCCGCCGATGGCGAAGCCGAGGGCGATCAGCAGGCCTCCGGCGGCGACGAACGGGACCATGTAACTGACGCCGGACATGAGCCACTTGCGCAAGCGGGTGCCGTAGCCGTCGCCGGGTTCGCCGGCGCGGTCGACGGGGGTGCCGGGCCGTGCGGCCTGTGTGACTTCTCCCCGCGCGGCCTTCTCCCGCACCTCGGCGATGAGTTCGGCGGGCCGGTTGATGCCGGCTTTGACGCCGACGTCGACGGTGGGTTTGCCGGCGAACCGGTCCTTCTCGCGTACGGCGACGTCGTGGGCGAGGATCACGCCGTCGGCGGCGGCGATGACGGCGGGGTCGAGCCGGGTGAAGCCGGCGGAGCCCTGGGTCTCGACGACGAGGTCGACGCCCGCGTCCCGGCCGGCGTTCTCCAGGGACTCGGCGGCCATGTAGGTGTGGGCGATGCCGGTGGGGCAGGAGGTGACGGCGACGATACGGAAGGGACGCGGGGCGTCCGCGGCGGAGCCCTCGGCGTCCCCGCCCTCCACCGGCGTCTGCTCCCCCCGGATCAGCGCGGACGCCGACTCGGCGTCCCCGGCGGCGCGCAGCGCGTCGGTGAAGGTGCTGTCCATGAGTTGCCGGGCTAGCGACGACAGGATGGTGAGGTGGGCGTCGTCGGCTCCGGTGGGGGCGGCGATGAGGAAGATCAGGTCGGCGGGGCCGTCGGGGGCGCCGAAGTCGATGCCGTTCGTGCTGCGTCCGAAGGCGAGCGTCGGTTCGGTGACGTGGGCGCTGCGGCAGTGGGGGATGCCGATGCCGCCGTCGAGGCCGGTGGGCATCTGGGCCTCGCGGGCGGCGACGTCGGCGAGGAAGCCGTCCAGGTCGGTCACCCGGCCGAGGGCCACCATGCGTTCGGCGAGGGCGCGTGCCGCCGCCTCCTTGGTGTCGGCGGCCAGGTCGAGGTCGACCAGGTCCGCCGTGATCATGTCGCTCATCGCGGGCTCCTTCGCACGCGTATCGCCCCGGGAATCCGGTGGGCGAGAAGGGGGACGGGGCTGGGGACGAAGTAGAGGACGGGGAGACAGCCGCATCCGGCGCCTCCACCACGCCCCGCGGCGCCGCTCATACGGCGGGCTCGCCGAGGACGCGGTCCACGGGGACGTCGGCGGTGACGGTGACGGCGGTCGGGTCGAGGTCGGCGGGGGTGGGCATCACGCTGCCGGGGAGCCGTACGGCGGCGGCGCCGTGGGCGACGGCGGAGGCGAGGGCGTCGGGGCCGTGGCCGCCGGCGATGAGGAATCCGGCGAGGGAGGCGTCGCCGGCGCCGACGTTGCTGCGGACGGTGTCGACGTGGGCGCTGCCGTACCAGGTGCCGGCGTCGTCGACGAGGAGTTGCCCGTCGGCGCCGAGGCTGGCGAGTACGGCGCGTGCGCCGAGCGCGCGCAACCGCTCGGCGGCGTCGAGTGCGTCCCCGACCGTGGTGAGCGGGCGCCCGACGGCCTGGGCGAGTTCCTCGGCGTTGGGTTTCACGACGTCGGGCCGGGCGCGTACGGCTTCGAGCAGGGCGGGTCCGGAGGTGTCGAGGGCGATCCGGGTGCCGTCGGCGTGGGCGCGGGTGACGACGTCGGCGTACCAGGTGGCGGCGAGTCCGCGGGGGAGGCTTCCGCAGCAGGCGATCCAGTCGGCGGTGCGGGACTGGGTGCGTACGGCGTCGAGGAGGTGGGCGCGTTCGGCGGCGGTGAGTTCGGGGCCGGGGGCGTTGATCTTGGTGAGGATGCCGTCGGTCTCGGCGAGGGCGATGTTGGAGCGGGTGGCTCCGGTGACGGGGACGGGGGCGACCTCGATGCCCTGGGCGTGGAGGAGGTCGGCGACGAGGGCGCCGGGGGCGCCGCCGAGGGGCAGTACGGCGACGGTGCGGCGGCCGGCGGCGGCGACGGCCCGGGAGACGTTGACGCCTTTGCCGCCGGGGTCCATGCGTTCGCCGGTGGCGCGGATGACTTCGCCGCGGTGGAGTGCGGGGACCTCGTAGGTGCGGTCGAGGGAGGGGTTGGGGGTGACGGTGAGGATCATGCGCTCGTTTCCAGGCCCGGGTGGGGGGACGTTCTCAGACTCGCTGGACTTCGGTGCCGTCGTGTTCGAGGGCCGTGGCGGTGTCGGGGGCGAGGCCGGTGTCGGTGATGAGCAGGTCGACGTCGGTGAGGTCGCCGAAGCGGGCGAAGTGTTCCTGGCCGTGTTTGCCGGAGTCGGCGAGGAGGACGACGCGGCGGGCGGCGGCGACGGCGGCGCGTTTGACGGCGGCTTCGGCGAGGTCGGGGGTGGTCAGCCCGTGTTCGGCGGAGAAGCCGTTGGCGGCGACGAAGAGCACGTCGGCGCGGATCTCGGCGTAGGCGCGCAGGGCCCAGGCGTCGACGGCGGCGCGGGTGCGGTGCCGTACGCGGCCGCCGACGAGGTGGAGCTGGATGCCGGGGTGGTCGGCGAGGCGGGCGGCGGTGGGCAGGCTGTGGGTGACGACGGTGAGGGAGGCTTCCAGTGGGAGTGCGGCGGCGAGGCGGGCGACGGTGGTGCCGGCGTCGAGGATGACGGTGCCGTCGGTGGGGAGTTCGGCGAGGGCCGCCTTCGCGATCCTGTCCTTCTCGTCGGCGGCGGTGGATTCGCGTTCGGTGAGGTCCGGTTCGAAGTCGAGGCGCCCGGCGGGGATGGCTCCGCCGTGCACGCGCCGTACGAGTCCGGCCCGGTCGAGCGCCTTGAGGTCGCGCCGGATGGTCTCGGCGGTCACCTGGAACTCCTCGGCCAGCGACAGCACGTCGACGCGGCCACCGTCCCGGGCGAGCCGAAGGATCGCCTGCTGCCGCTCCGGTGCGTACATGCCCGTTCTCCTTCGCACTGTGCCCGAGCTTGTGGTTCCGAAGCGAGAGTAGGCCTGACCGAGCGAGAAGTAAACACATTCAGGCACCGTACGGACATGAACGGGCACCTCCCAACCCCCGAGGCCGCTTGGCGCGAGAACGTGACGAAGCGCTGCCCCGACGTCACCGCGTCCGTATCCTGGACGTGGGACACAGCTTTCGGGGGGTGTTGTGGACACGGACGACTCGCGCCACCGCACGGGGGTGGACCACGACTGGCAGCGGGAGCTCGTGGAGGCGCTGCTCGACTCGCCGACCCTCCAGGACCGCTCGGCGCGCGCCATGCTGGAGGAGCTGATCGGGGAGGAACTGGGCCGGCGGCTTCACCTGCGCGAACACCCCACCCGTCACCTGCAGTTCCTGGAGCTGGTGCGGGCCTGCGAGGGGGCGGACGGCGGGCTGCCCGCGCTCGCGCAGGTCGTGTCGCTGCTGGAGGGGCACAGCCGCACCTCGGACAGGGTCAGCACCCTGGTCCACGGGCGCGTCGCGGAGACGGCCGGTCCGCCCCCGGCGCCTCAGCCCGCGGCACTCGGTTCCTTACCGGCCTCGCGGTCCCCGCACCCCTCCCCCACCGCCCAGGACGGCGCCTTGGACTTCTTCGTCTCCTACACCGCCGTGGATCGCGCCTGGGCGGCGTGGATCGCCTGGCAGTTGGAGGACGCGGGGCACGGTGTCCTCGTGGAGGAGTGGGACTTCGTGCCGGGCACCCAGTGGCCGGTCGGCATGGAGAGGGGCGTGACGCAGTGCGCGCGCACGATCGCGGTGCTCTCCCCGGACTATCTCCACTCGGTCTACGGCCGCCAGGAGTGGCAGGCCGTGCAGGCCGCGGACCCCACGGGTCTGGCCCGCAGACTGGTCCCGGTGATGGTGGCGCGCTGCAGACCGGAGGGGCTGCTGGCGTCGGTCGTCCACATCGACCTGGTGGGCCTTCCGAGGGAGCGGGCGCGGGAGCGGCTGCTCGACGGGGTCGGTGCCGCCCGCGCCGGCCGCGCGAAGCCGGCGTTGCCGCCCCGGTTCCCCGGCTGAGTGGGGCGCCGTTGACCTGGGAGGGCGGCGGGGGCCGCGGCCGTTCGGCATCGCGGATCCGCGAGCGGATCGAGGAGGAGGGGCAGAACGCGCTGCTCTCGGTCGGCGCGCTGCGGGAGCGGTCCGCGCGGGCCCTGCTCGCGGAGATGGTCGGCGAGTCCCTCGACCGCCGGGTCGACCTGCGTGAACAGGCCACGGTGCCGATGCAGTTGCTCGAACTGGTCCGCTTCTGCACCCGGTGCCCGGACGGGTTGTCGGCCCTGGCCCGCAAACTGCCGATGCTGGATCCCGGCTGCCCGCAGGCCGTGCTGGTGCGGCGGCTCGCGGACGAGTGGACGGCCGTCGACTCGCTCGACGGCCTCCCCGAGATCACCGACTCGTGGGACTTCCTCACCGGCACGCTCGGAGCGCTGACGATGTCGCACGAGATGCGGACGGCCTTGGTGCGGGCGGCCACCCACGCCCGGGTGGCGGCGCCACCGACCCATGCGGAGAACCCGTGGCACGACTTTTTGCACATGGCCGGTCAGGGTGCGCCGCGGGACGGTCTGCCGCCGTGGATGCTCTATCTGGACCGCAGCACCGACTCGATGAACCACCTCCTCGCGGGGGAGGTCCTGGCCCGCAACCGGAAGTGGGCGCTGCGCTGCGGTCTCGCGCAGCTCCTCGACATGGAGCGCACGCAGCGGCTGCGGTCGCCGACCGCTCCGGTGCGGCCGCATCAGGAGTTCCTGGCCATCCACATCACGCCCGATCCGCTGGACAGCGAGTCCTACACGGTGTCCCACTCCTTCATGTCGACGGCGCGTGGGCCGCATTGGGAGCAGGGGGACGCGTTGCCGCAGGTCCCCAGGGACGGGCTGGAGGAGGCGGTGAGCGGGATCGTCCGCTCGGTCGAGGGGGCCGCCGGTGACCGGCCCGCCGATCTGTGGCTGGAGTTCGTCCTGCCGTTCGAGCTGCTCAATCTGCCCGTCGACTGGTGGCCGCGGGACACCACGGAGAGCCCGCATGTGCCGTTGGCGGTGGACTATCCGGTGGTGATCCGCAGCCTGGACCGGCTGCAGAACAGCGCCTGGCACCGGTTCTGGCGCCACCGCTGGCTGCAGCTGTCGCTGGGTGAGCCGCCCGCGCAGTCCCTGTACGTCCATGCGGTCGGCGGCGACGGCGGTCATCTGCGCGGTCTGGAGGCCCGCCTCGGCGACAACCAGCAGGTCGTGGCGACCGTCCTGAGCGAGCCGCCGCTGCCCGGGCAGAACCACGGCCGGCGCGAGTTGGAGGCGGCGCTGCGCAGCGGGCTGCCGGTGGTGATCTGGCACCGCACGGACCGCTCGACGCAGGAGTTCCTGGACGTCGTACGGACGTTGCTCGCCGAGGGCTGGCAGCGGCTTCCGGCGAAGGTCGCCGCGTATCGGCGGCAGGCCGCGATCCATGACGGCGACGGCCGCGACGGGCACCATCCGGGCCGTCATCTCACGCTGCTGTGGGACGACCCGGACCGCAAACCGGTCGTGCCGGACGGGCGGGGGTGGCCATGAGACGGGGACCGTGACCAGGGGCGGCCCCTGACGCACAGCCGTCTTGCCAGTACCTCGCGCGTCGCCCCCGTCCCCGACCAGTGCCAGCCGGAGGAACACTCGCCATGCCGCCGACCGAAGAGCCCCCGCACGAGCAGGCCACCTGGGGTGTCTACCGGGGCACCGGCCACCCGGGTCCCGGTGGCGGGCCCTGGCCGGATCCGCCCGGCCGGCGCAGCTTCGGCGGCGGTCCGCTGCTCCCCGCTCCTGCGGACGATCCGTACGCGGCCCTGCTGCTCGGCGAGGGCACGTCCCCGCTGCCGTTCGCGCCGGACGAGGTGGACCGGGTCAACGCGGCGCTGTGCCTTCGCCGCCCGCTGCTGGTCAGCGGCGAACCCGGCACCGGCAAGGCGTCCCTGGCCCACCGCATCGGCCGTGAGCTGGCGCTCGGGCGTGTCCTGCACTGGCGGATCACCAGCCTGAGCACGCTGCGGGAGGGGCTGTTCGCCGGTGAGGGCCGGCTCGGTCCGCTGGGCACCGCGCTTCTGCCGTACCGCAGGCCCCGGGTCCTGCTGATCGACCGGCTGGACCGGGCCGAGATCTCCCTGCCGGAGGATCTGTGCACGGTGCTGGCCGCCGGCGGGTTCGACCTGCCCGCCGGTGCCGGCCGGGTCGCCACGGACGACGATCCGGACGCGGTGGTGACGGTGCCCGGCGGTGTGGTGCGCTGCCACGCCTTCCCCGTCGTGGTGATCACGACCACGGGCGAGCGGGACATGCCCTTCGACCTCGTACGGCGGTGTGTGGTGCTGCGGACGCGCCGGCCCGACGCGGACACGCTGCGGGCGGTGGCCGCGCGCCACTATCCGCCGGGCCGCCCCGGCACTCCGGCACCGGACGTCGTGGACGCCTTCCTGGAACGGGCAGAGCGTGCCGAAGGGCCGGTCGTGGAGCGACTGCTGGACTCGCTGCACCTGGCCGCGAACGGTGTCCTGAGCGCCGTCGCCGATGAACGCGGCTGGCAGCCGGCGGTGGACGCCCTGTGGGCGTGGACGGCCCCGGAGGAGCCGTGACCACCGGGTTCTGGCCGGAGCTCCCGCCAGGGCTGCCCGGTGCGCTGTGCCGCGCCGGACGGGCCCTGGGCCGGGCCGGGCCGGGCGGCGGCGGGCGGGGGCGGCCCTGGGACGTGGCCCTCGTCGTGGACGGCGGACCCACCATGGAGGTGTGGGAGGAGACGGCGCGTGCCCTCGTCCGGGTGCTGCGCCGTACCGGTGTCTACGGCCGTGTCACGACCCATCGGCTGCCGCACGGCCGCAGTACCGACCCGGCCGGTCTGACCCGGCGGGGCGCGGACCGCCGGCTGACGCTGCTGCTCACCGACGGGGCCGGGGCCCGCTGGCGCACGCACACCGTGGAACCGTTGCTGCGCCGCTGGGGGCAGGCCGGGCCCGTCGCCGTGATCCATGTGCTGCCGCACGCGGTGTGGCCGGCGACGGCGTTGCGCGGCTGGCAGGTGCTGCTGCGTGCGCCGTCCCCCGGCGCCCCCAACCACCGGCTGCGCTGGCGGGCGCGCGGCCTCGGCCCCGACGGGGACGGCCGGCCCCCCGGCCACGGCCCGGACGTGCCGATCCCGGTGCTGGAGCTGTCGCCGCGCTGGCTGGACGCCTGGTCGGCGCTGCTGCGTGCGGGCCCGCCCGGCTGGCTGCCGCTGACGGTGATGTTCCCGCGCGCCGGACTGCCGGAGCGCACCGGGGATGTGGGGCCGCCCGCCGATCCGGGCGGCCGGGTGGCGCACTTCCGTTCCGCGGTCACCCGGGACGTCTTCACGCTGGCCACGCTGCTCGCCGCCGTCCCGCTCGAGCCGCCGCTGATCCGTCAGGTGCTCGACCGGTTGCTGCCCGACGGTTCCCTGGCCGACTTCGCCCAGTTGCTGACCCACGGCCTGGCCCGGCCCGCGCCCGACGGCCGGGGCTACGCGTTCGAGCCGGGTGTGCGGGAGGAACTGCTCGCTGCCGGACGCCGTCCCGATCTCGTACGAGTGGTCGAGCTGGTGGGGGATCGTCGGGGAGGCGACGGGGAACACTTGTGGCGACTGCCCCGGCTGCTGAGTGGGGCCGTCGTGTCCCGGCTTCCCGAAGTGAACGAGGAGTCAGGGCCCTGGCTCCGGGCGGAGAGCGCCGTGCTCCACGCCCTGTCCGGCCCCTTCCTGAAACCGGCACGACAGGTGGACGCCGCACTCGCCGCCCACCGCGAGCAGCACCACGCACCATCCGAGGGCACCATCGCACCCCGCACACCCAGCCAAGCCGTCGCCCACCCCCCGGGCGACGCCGACCGCCCGACGCATCAGGGGAACAGGAGGCCGGCGATGCCGCAGCAGCCCCCGGGCACCGTGGGAAACGACCGCACCAGGAACACCCCCACGGTGTGGGGAAACATCCCGCCCAGGAACCCGAACTTCACCGGCCGTGAGGAGCTCCTCGACCAGTTGCACCGGCGACTGCTGGTCGAGAAGGCCACCGCGGTCCTTCCACACGCCCTGCACGGCATGGGTGGAGTCGGCAAGAGCCTGCTCGCCGTGGAGTATCTGTACCGCAAGATGACCGAGTACGACGTCGTCTGGTGGATCTCCGCGGAACGCACCGCGCAGATCTCCCTGTCCCTGGTGGAGCTGGCCCCGCGCCTCGGGCTCACTCCGGGAAGCGACGCGTCCTCCACGGTCGACGCCGTCCTGGAGGCGCTGCGCATCGGGGAGCCGTACTCGAACTGGCTGCTCGTCTTCGACAACGCCGAGAGCCCGGAGACGGTCCAGCGGTTCTTCCCGGCGGGCGGGCCCGGGAACATCCTCATCACCTCCCGCAACCCTCAATGGGCGTCCATCGCACGCCCGTTGGAGGTCGACGTGTTCCTGCGCGAGGAGAGCAAGCAGCTGCTGCGCCTGCGGGGACCGGAGATCAGCGACGAGGACGCCGACCGGCTCGCCGAGGCGCTCGGCGACCTGCCGCTGGCCATCGAGCAGGCGGCGGCCTGGCACGCCGAGACCGGCATGCTCGTCGACGAATACTTACGCCTGCTCGACGAGAAACGCGTCGACCTGCTGCGCGGCACGGCCCCGCTGGACAACCAGCATCCGGTGATCGCCGCCTGGAACATCTCCCTGGACCAGCTGGAGACGAAGAACCCGGCCGCCTACCAGCTGCTGCAGGTCTGCTCGTTCTACGCGCCGGAACCCATCGCGCGGGCCCTGTTCGCCCGTATGCCCCGCGGCTCCATAGCCCCCGAGCTGGACGCGGCGCTGGAGGACCCGATCCGGCTCGGCCAGGTCATCCGTGAGATCGGCCGCTACTCACTGGCCCGCTTCAACCACCGCAACAACTCCCTCCAGATGCACCGGCTGGTCCAGGCGGCGCTGCTGTACCGGATGACGGAGGAGGACCGGGCCACGATGCGGCGCGGCGCCCATCTGCTGCTGGCGGCGAACGACCCCAACGACCCCAACGACATCAACCGCTGGGACCGGTACGGCTCGTTGTATCCGCACGTGGTGGTGTCGGAGGCCGTGCGGTCGCAGGAGAGCTGGGTGCGCAACCTCGTCGTCAACGAGGTGATCTATCTGCTGCGCTGGGGCGACTACACCTCCGGCCGGGAACTCGCCCGCACCGCGTACGAGATGTGGTCCGAGACCCTGGGACGCGACCACCCGCAGACCCTGCTGGTCGCCCGCTGGCTGGGCTTCCTGCTGTTCACGATGGGTTCCTACCAGGAGGCGGCCGACCTGAACGCCTCCGTCCTGGACGCCTACCGGCGCACCATGGGCCACGACGCGCAGGACACCATCGACGCGCTCGGCAACGTCGCCATCGACCACCGGGTGCGCGGTGACTTCGCCGAGTCCCTGACACTGACGGAGTCCGTGCACCAGCAGTATCTGCGCATGCTCGGGCCCGACGACCCGGAGACCCTGCGCGCCGCGCACAACCTGGGCGTGAGCCTGCGTCTCGCCGGTGACTTCGCCCGGGCCCGGGACGTCGACGAGATGACCTGGAACAGCTACGTCAACATGTACGGCCAGGACCACGTGGACACGCTGCGCACCTGGCTGGGGTTCATCCTCGACACCCGTGAACTGGGCGAGTACGCGACCGCGTTGACGTACCACCGGGAGATCGTGGAGCGGTCGACGGCCCTGCTGAAGGCGGACAACCCGCTCAGCCTGTCCTGCTTCCGTCACATGGCCGTGGCCCTGCGCAAGGCCGGCGAGCACGAGGAGGCGCTGACGACCGCCGACCGGGTGCGCGCCGCGCTGCGCGCACGGTACGGCGACCAGAACCCCGAGACGATGGCGGCGACGCTGGAGCTGACGGTGCACCTGCGGCACAGCGGAGACCTGCCGCAGTCGTTGCGGATAGGGACGCAGATCTGCGAGCAGTACGAGAAGACCTATGGCCGGCACCACCCGCACGCCCTGTCCGCCGCACTGAACCTGGCCATCACCTACCGGCTGCTGGGGAACGCGGCCGCCTCGCAGTACATCAACAGCGTCGTCCTGGACGAGTTCACGGCCGCTCTCGGCGAGAACCACCCCTCGACGCTGGTGTGCCGGACGAACCTGGCCAGCGACCACTACGCCCTGGGGGACGCCGCCGCGGCGCTCGCGCTGGACGAGGAGACACTGCGCCGCTCACGGGCCACCTTCGACGAGGACCATCCGTCCACCCTGGCCTGCGCCGCCAACCTCGCCATGGACCTGCGCGCACTGGGGCGTACCGACGAGGCGGACGTCCTGCACGCGGACACCCGTGAACGTCTCGCCCGCAAGCTCGGCACCGCGCATCCGGCCGTGGAGCGCGCGGCGGACTGGGAGCACCGGGCGGACTGCGACATAGACCCGATGCCGCTGTGAGACGAACGCCGGCCGGGCGGCGCGGACTCAGGCGCCGCCCAGCCAGTGCGCCAGGGCCACCGGGTCCGGCGGGACGGGCAGGGCCGCGCTGACGGCGCGGGCCAGTTCGGGCTGCTCGACGAGCGCCGTACCGGCGGCCTTCCGCCCGCTCTCGAGGAGGGCCAGTCCGAGTCCCGCCCATGCCGCCGGGCGGGCGTCCCGTCGGGTGAGTTCGTCGGCGTACAGCTTCACCGCATCCTGGGTGTCCCCGGCCACGAGTGCCAGGTCGCCGGGCCCGGCGCCGGACACCTCCGCGCCCGGGTCGTCCTGGGCACGCAGCCGGGTGAAGGCGTCCGGGTCGATGAGGAGGAGCCGCGCCAGCAGCGCCGGCACGTCCAGCCTGCAGGCGTCGGGGTCGGCGGAGACGGCGGCACCGTCCGGGCGCGCGGCCCGGGCCCGCTCGGCTCGGGGCCGTCCGGCCTCCCACAGCTCCGCGAGTTCGTCGACGTCCGTCTTGGACGGCCGCACATGGTGGGCGCGCCACGCGGCCAGGTGGTAGGCCGCGGCCAGGTCGGCGAGCCGGGACTCCGTCTCCCCCGCCCGGTCCGCGTCCCACGCGGCGGTCTGCTCCGTGAGGGCCGTCACGAGGTCCTCGCCCAGCCGTGTGAGCGCCGGATGGTCCCGCAGGGTGGCGAGGACCTCCCGTACGGCGTGGCGCCACAGCGCGAACTCGAACCCGGCGAGGCCGTCGAGGCCGCGGGTCCGCCAGTAGCGGGTGACCCCGGAGAAGGCGTACGCGCCGTGCACCAGTCCCCCGACGGGTCGTGGGTCGTCGCGCCAGGGGGCGTGGAAGAGCGCGCCGGAGTCGTCGAAGAGCGGGGTGAGGAAGATCAGCCCGTTCAGCAGGCTGTGCCGGAACTCATGGACGAGGGCGACGCCCAGCTGGGCGGGCAGCGCCTCGGCGTCCTCGTCCGGCGCCGACAGCAGTACGCAGCCGAACGCGTCGCTGGAGGACGCGGCGCGGGCCCGCAGTCGTTCCCCTCGGGGCAGGGGCACCACGGATCGCAGACCCGCGGCGAGCGCCCGCGCACTGGCGGGGTGGTCGTCCACGAGCAGTGGCCACATGGCGGCGAACCAGTCGCGCCAGGCGGTGAGTTGACTATCCGTCAGCCGTTCGGTGGCGGGCAGTCCGGTGACCACCGGGCGGTCGCCCAGGTCGTCCAGGACGAGGGTGAGCGCCACGCCGCCGTGCTCGGCGCGGATCCGGCGCAGCCCTTCCCAGCCGGGCCCGTCGGCCTCCGGATCGCCCGGGAGCGTCACGGTCTCATCGTTCGCGGCGACGGCCAGGACTCCGTCCCGTGCCGACACCCCGGCGGTGCCCCATGCCTCGTCGGAGCCGAGACGGGCGCGCCCGAGCCGGGGGAGGAACACCCGCCCCTGCCGGATCGGCACCTGGACGTCGAAGTCGAGCCCGGCCTCGAAGGCCACGGCGGCCGCGAACTGCCCGAGGAACCCGGCCTCCGCCCACAGGGGCGATTCGTCCGCGGCCCCCTCCGCCTCATCCTGGGAGGGCAGGCGGCGCATCAACTCCGCTGCCCACACGCTGACTTGGGGGTCCAGCAGCGCCGTCCGGAACGCCTGTGGGTCCCGTTCCTCGGCCCGCACCAGCAGCTTCCACGCCTCGCCCACCATAGGCATCGACGCACAGGCGTCCAGGATGGCGCGCAGCATCAGAAGGCGGCGGCTGCACTCGACGTCGAGCAGTGCCTCGACGGCCGACACGTCCTCGCCGGTCGAGGCGAGGGCCTCGAAGACAGGCGTGGAGAGCTGGTGATGACGCATCAGGTCATGCTAGGCGGGCCCCGGCGTTCCGGGGCCCCGTTTCGCCGGGACTAGGGTCTTTCGTTTGGAGTAGGCCAAACCCCGCGAGCCCGGCCTGATCCAAACGAAAGGCCCTAGCTGCCCGAACTTCCGGCGATGGTGGAGAGCGGTTTGTTGACGCGGCGCTTGAGCTGCTCGAGGGGCGCGTCCAGCGCCGCGGGGTCGAGCGTGGCGAGCTCACCCAGGGAGAGTGCCGAGAGGGTGGGGAGCCACGACGCGGTCTCCGACGCCGCCGCCTCCGTCGGAGCAGCCTGTTCTCTCGATGCCATGACGCCTGCCGCTTCTCGTTCGTCCGTCCTCTGCGGGCCCGCACAGGACGCTGGCGTGTTCTGCGCGGGCCCGCACAGAACGTTTGTGTGTCGCAGATTACATTCCGTCCCAGGGCGGGCCCACCAGGGGGGAGCTATCCGGGGCGTCAGAGCGCGTGCGCGAGCCGTTCCTCCTGCTCGGAGGGTGTTTCCTGAGCCGTCGTGGAGCGCGCGCGCCCGGCGTGCGCACCCTCGTCGCGCCCCTCGGTGTCCTCGGTGGCCTCGCTCCCCTCGCCCTCCCGATGCACCGCCGGCCGGGCCGGCAGGGCCCACATCAGCAGGAAGATGACGCCCATCACCACCGCCACCCACACCAGCGCGTGCTGGAAGCCGTCCGCGAAGGCCGTGCTCGCCTCGGTGCGGGTGGTGGCCCGGGTCAGGCGGTCGTCGACGACGCCGAAGAAGACGACGGAGACCAGGCCGAGGCCGAGGGCGTTGCCCATCTGCTGCACCGTGTTGATCAGGCCGGACGCCGAACCGGAGTGCCCGCGCGGCACCTCGGAGAGGATCGCGTCCGTCAGCGGGGCCACGATCAGGCCCATGCCGATCCCCATCACGACCAGGGGCAGCGCCATCTGCCACGGGGTGATGGACAGGCCGTACCGGCCGGCCTCCCAGATGTAGAGCAGGACGCCGGCGCCCATGATCAGCGCGCCCGCCTGGAGCACCTTGCGGCCGAAGCGCGGGACGAGTTGCTGGACGGACAGACCGGCCGCCGTGGACACGGCGATCGAGAACGGGATGCCGGTGAGACCGGCCTTCAGCGGCCGCCAGCCCAGGCCGTACTGCATGTACAGCGTCCAGACCAGGAAGAAGATGCCGAGCGCGACGCCGAAGACGGTCTGGACGGCGATGCCGGCCGCGAAGCTCTTCACCCTGAACAGGGACAGTTCGACCAGCGGCGAGCCTTCCCGCGCGCCCTTGCGCCGCTCGTACGCCACCAGCGCCCCCAGCACGACGAGCGAGCCGCCCATCGACACGTACCCCCACAGCGGCCAGCCCAGCTCGCGGCCCCGGGTCAGCGGGTAGAGCAGCATCAGCAGTCCGAGAGTGACCAGCGCGACGCCCACCAGGTCCAGCTTCAGGGCCTTCGGCGCCTTCGACTCGGTGATGAAACGGCTGCCGAGCAGCAGGCCGGCGATGCCGACCGGCAGGTTGATCAGGAAGATCGGGCGCCAGGCCAGCCCGAACAGGTCGCCCTCCGTCAGCAGCGCGCCGAGCAGCGGCCCGCTGACCGCGCCGAGGCCGACGATCGCGCCGAACAGGCCGAACACCTTGCCCCGCTCGTGCGCCGGGAAGGTCGCGTGGACGATCGACAGGACCTGCGGCACCATCAGCGCGGCCATCGCGCCCTGCAGGATGCGGGAGGCGACCAGCATCTCCGGGTTCACGGCGAAGCCGCACAGCGCGGAGGCGAGGGTGAAGCCGCCGATGCCGACGAGGAACACCCGCTTACGGCCGTGGATGTCGCCGAGCCGGCCTCCCGTGATCAGGCCCGCGGCGAAGGCGAGGGCGTATCCCGCGGTGATCCACTGGATCTGGCTGAACGTGGCCCCGCTCTCGCGCTGGATCGACGGGATGGCGATGTTGACGATCGTGACGTCCACCAGGTCCATGAAGGCCGCGGTCATCACGATGGCCAGGGCGAACCAGCGGCGGCGGTCCGCGGGAGCCACTCCGGAATCCGGTTCTGTGCCTGTCCCGGGGCCCGTGCCCGTGGGGCTGTCCCGCATCGCTGTCGTTCGCTGTCGCTGTGTCGCTGTCCTGCGCTCCGCTGAGGTCATGGAACGACGCTACGGCCCGATTAGGTCAGATCGTGTCCTAGACGTACGGCATGCTCGGACGCATGACGACGGACACTCCGGCACGGCTGCTGACCCTCCTGTCCCTCCTCCAGACACCCCGCGAGTGGCCCGGCGGTGAGCTCGCCGACCGGCTCGGGGTGTCGCGGCGCACGGTCCGCCGTGACATCGACCGGCTGCGGGAGCTCGGCTATCCCGTCCAGGCGACCAAGGGGTCCGACGGCGGCTACCGGCTCGTCGCGGGCAAGGCGATGCCCCCGCTCGTCCTGGACGACGAGGAGGCCGTGGCGATCGCGGTGGGCCTGCGGGCCGGCGCCGGGCACGCCGTCGAGGGCATCGAGGAGGCGTCCGTACGGGCCCTCGCGAAACTGGAGCAGGTGCTGCCCGCCCGTCTGCGGCACCGGGTGAGCACCCTGCAGGCCGCCACCACACCGCTGGCCAGCGGGGACGGGGCGAGCATCGCGCCCGAGACGCTCACCGTCATGGCGTCGACCGTGGCCGGACGGGAGCGGCTGCGGTTCGCGTACCGCGCGAAGGACGGCACCGCGTCGCGCCGACTGACCGAGCCGTACCGGCTGGTGTCGACCGGGCGGCGCTGGTATCTGGTCGCCTACGACCTCGACCGGGACGACTGGCGGACGTTCCGGGTGGACCGGGTGAGCGAGCCGTTCGCGACCGGCGCCCGGTTCGCCCCGCGGGAGCTGCCCACGGGGAGCGCCGCGGAGTATCTGCGCCGGTCCATGTGGGGCTGGCAGGAGTCGTACGAGTTCTCCGTGACGTTCGACGCGCCCGCGGAGTTCGTCGCCGCGCGGCTGCCGGGGTGGCTCGGTGCGCCGGAGCCACTGGAGGACGGGCGGACGTGCCGGGTGCGGGGGACGGCCGGGGGCCCCATGGAGTGGATGGCGGTGCGGCTGGCGATGGCGGGCTGCGACTTCACGGTCGAGTCGCCCGAGGAACTGGTGACATCCGTGCGGGAGTTGGGCGGGCGGTTGAGCCGGGCCGCGTCCGCCTAGGGCCTTTCGAGCCCGGCCTGATCCAAACGAAAGGCCCTACGTCCCGGCTTCACCCCAAGGGAAACCCTTCAGCGCCTCCAGGTTGGCCAGGGCCCGTGCCCGGGGGCCCTCCGGGCCGTCGGCCGGGGCGTCTCCGGTGGCCCAGGTCTCCACCGCCACCCGGACCGCGGCGGAGGCCACCGCCGCGGGGAAGGCGAGGCCGGGGGCAACGTTGTCGCCCGCGCCGCGCGCCGCCAGCGCCGTGGCCAGCCTGGCCTCGGTGGCATGGCCCACCTCCGCCCACACCCGGTGCAGCGCCGGGTCGTGCAGGGCGAGGCGGACCAGGGTGCGGGTCCAGTCCCAGGAGGCCCCGGAGATGCCCTCGCCGGGCGTGAGCGTGTGCCGGACCGCGTGCTCCAGGGCCTCCGGCACCGACAGGCCGGCGGGGGCGTCGTGAACCGCCCGGGTCCAGCGGTCGGCGCCGTCCGCGTAGAGCGGCGCCACCGCCTCCTCCTTGGTCGCGAAGTACCGGTAGAAGGTGCGCGGTGCGATGCCGGCGGCCTGTGCGATGTCCTCGGCGCGCGTCGCCTTCAGTCCCTGCCGTACGAACAGGGCGGCCGCGGCGCGGGCGATGTCCATGCGGGTCGCCGCCTTGCGTCGTTCCGTGAGGGAGGCGGTGGCCGGGTCAGGTGCGGGGGTGGGGCTGCTCACATGCTGCAGGCTATGCCCATGTGACACAATCTGCCATCCGAGGGGTCACCCCGTGGTTCAGGTACGGGGTGGCCCTTTGTTCCACCCGGGATCGCCCCGCCCGCACGGGGGCGGACATGGGTCGAGCCGGGCCCGGCGCCCAGGGGGGATGGGCGCCGAAGCCCGGCTCGGGGAAAGTCCCGGCGCCGGGGGGAGTGCGTCGGGACGTGGTTTGTGGGTGAAGGGTCGAACTCCCTTGCCGGGGCGAACTCCCTTGCCCTGAGGTCTTGTTCCCTGGACCCCGGGGCCTCAAGCGGCGTTCCGGAGCCATGTTTGCGCGGTCTTTCGCCACCCGGCGCACGCCCCTCGCCGGTGCCGCCCCGCGGTATCGCCGGTACCGCTTCACGGCATCGCCTCGCGGCGTCACCGACACCACCCTGCGGCGGTCCGGAGGATGAGGATGCCGCCCCCGCGGCCGCGCGGGTTACGCGGCCGCGTCGAAGCCGGTGCTGCGCGCCAGCTTCTTCAGCTCCAGCAGGGCGTGCTTCTCGATCTGGCGGATGCGCTCGCGGGTCAGACCGTGCTCCTTGCCGACCTCGGTCAGCGTGCGCTCGCGGCCGTCATCGATGCCGTACCGCATCTTGATGATGGACGCCGTGCGCTGGTCGAGGCGGCCGATCAGGTCGTCCAGCTCCTCACTGCGCAGCAGGGTCAGGACGGACTGCTCGGGTGAGACGGCGGAGGTGTCCTCCAGCAGGTCGCCGAACTGGGTCTCGCCCTCGTCGTCCACCGACATGTTCAGCGAGACGGGGTCGCGGGCCCAGTCCAGGACGTCCGTCACACGCTCCGGGGTCGAGCCGAGCTCGGCGGCGATCTCCGCGGGCTCCGGGTCACGGCCGTGCTCGCGGTTGAACTCGCGCTGCACACGCCGGATCCGGCCCAGCTCCTCGACCAGGTGGACGGGGAGGCGGATGGTCCGGGACTGGTCGGCTATGGACCGGGTGATGGCCTGGCGGATCCACCACGTGGCGTACGTGGAGAACTTGAAGCCCTTGCGGTAGTCGAACTTCTCGACCGCGCGCACCAGACCGGCGTTCCCCTCCTGGATCAGGTCGAGCAGGGGCAGGCCGCTGCGGGGGTAGCGGCGGGCCACGGCGACGACCAGTCGCAGGTTGGAGCGGATGAAGACGTCCTTGGCCCGCTCGCCTTCGGCGACCAGGGCCTCCAGCTCCTCACGGGTGGCGTCCGCCTTGGACCCCTCGTACCCGTCGAGGACCTGCTGTGCGAACACACCCGCCTCGATGATCTGCGACAGCTCGACCTCTTTAGCGGCGTCGAGCAGCGGCGTACGGGCGATCTCGTCGAGGTACATGCCGACCAGGTCGCGGTCCGCGATCTCGCCGCCATGGGCGCGAACACTGCTGGCCGCGTCGACGGCCTCGCCGGTGGCGGACTGACGACGGGCGACGGCACGGGTTGCCATGCGTGCTCCCTTGCGATTGGGCTGGCGGGTGGTCCTGTGAACGCTTGGGACTCTTCTCGAGTGCCCGGCATTCGATGGGAACAACGACTTGAATCAGGACAGAATTCCCAACCCGCCCCCCGATTTTTCTGATCTTGCAGTACCCTGCCGGGCCACACGGGCGACCGGCCCCTGAACGGGCCGCGGAGCCGCAGGTCAGACGGGATCCGCAAGGATCCGGCGTCTTCGTCGACGCCGGACGGGGTGAAGGGGTGAGACTCCGCTCACATCGATGTCGCCGTCCATTCGGAGGAGGAGTGCCGCCGTCGGCTGCCCTTCCCTCCCTGAAGACGGCCCGTACCCGCGGAAGGTTGCCAGGAGGGGCCGCTTCACCCGCGGACACCCCCGAGAGGCCACAGGAGATCCCCGGGGAGATCCGCAGGGACTCGTTTCGGCCGTCCACGCCCAGCGAAGAAACTCACCGGCGAAGAAGCTCGCCCGCGAAGAAGCTCAGCCGAACTGCACCGACCGCTTCGCCAGCCCCATCCAGAACCCGTCGATCACCGACTTCTGACCGCCCAGCTCCCCCGCCGCCTCCGCCGCGCCCATGGTCACGAACAGCGGGGCGAAGTGCTCGGTGCGGGGATGGGCGTAGCGGCCGGCCGGCGCCTTGTGGAGGAAGTCCAGCAGCGCGTCCCAGTCGCGGTGCTCCAGGGCACGGCGTCCCCAGTCGTCGAACTCCACCGACCAGGACGGTATTCCGCCCTGGCGCAGCGCGGCGAGGTTGTGGGTGAAGAAGCCGGAGCCGATGATCAGCACGCCTTCGTCCCGCAGCGGGGCCAGCTTGCGGCCGACGTCCATGAGCCGCACGGGGTCGAGGGTGGGCATGGAGATCTGCAGGACGGGGATATCGGCGTCGGGGTACATCTCGACGAGCGGGACGTAGGCGCCGTGGTCGAGGCCGCGGTCGGGGATGTCCTGCACGGGTGTGCCGGGGGCGCGCAGCAGCTTGCGGACGGACTCGGCGAGCTCGGGGGCGCCGGGAGCGGGGTAGGTCACCCGGTAGTAGTGCTCGGGGAAGCCCCAGAAGTCGTAGACGAGCGGCACACCCTCGGTGGCGCCGAGGGCGAGCGGGGCCTCCTCCCAGTGCGCGGAGACGACGAGGATCGCCTTGGGGCGCGGCAGCGCGGCCGACCAGGCGGCGAGCTGGCCGGGCCAGACGGGGTCGTCGGCGAGCGGTGGGGCGCCGTGGCTGAGGTAGAGGGCGGGCATGCGCTCCTGAACAGCGGACATTACGGGCCACTCCCTAAGTGCTTCAAATCTAAAGCGTTTACTCCTCCGACGGTACGCCGAGATAGTTCAAAGTTCAAGAAGCGTGCTCGTACAGTGGAGAGCATGAACACCGCACCGAGCTCCGCCCCGGCGGAGGAGGCCCGCTGGCTCACCGCAGACCAGCAGCGCGTCTGGCGCTCGTACATAGAGGCCACGACCCTGCTCGACGACCATCTGGACCGTCAGCTCCAGCGGGACGCGGGCATGCCCCACCTCTACTACGGGCTCCTCGTCGCGCTCGCCGAGTCTCCCGAGCGCCGGCTGCGGATGACCGAGCTGGCGAGGTACGCGAAGATCACCCGCTCCCGGCTCTCGCACGCCGTCGCCCGGCTGGAGGGCAACGGCTGGCTGCGGCGCGAGAACTGCCCCGACGACAAGCGCGGCCAGTTCGCCGTGCTGACCGACGAGGGCCTTGAGGTGCTGCGCCGGACCGCGCCCGGCCACGTACAGGCCGTACGGCAGGCGCTGTTCGACCGGCTGAGCCCCGAACAGCAGAAGGCCCTCGGCGAGATCATGAAGATCGTCGCCGAGGGCCTGCAGCCGAGCGAAGCGGGTGCGGACCTGCCCTGGCTGCGCTGAACCGCTCGTTCCAGCGAGCCGGGGCAGGTCCTTCGCGGCGTACGTACCGAGCGTCCCCTTCCCCGTACGCACGCCTGGTCCCTCGGGGTACGGCCGTCAGGGCCGTGGTCGTCCGTGCGTCAGTGCGCGACGACCGGCACCGGGAGTTCCTCCTCGGCGCCCTCCTCGGAGGACGCCACCGCCGTGCCGCCGGGACGGCCGGCGTTGATCAGGGTCAGGGCGATGAGCGCGGCCGCGACCAGGATGCCGACGGCGAACCAGATGGCGGCGGTGTAGCCCTGCACCAGGCCCTGCGCCTGGACCAGCTGCTGCTGGGACCGGCTGGACGCGCCGGCGATGTGGTCGGCGATGTAGGACGTGGTCGCCGAGGCGGCGATCGTGTTCAGCAGCGCCGTACCGATCGCGCCGCCCACCTGCTGCGAGGTGTTGACCATCGCCGAGGCGACACCGGCGTCCTGCGGCTTGACGCCCAGGGTGGCCAGCGACATGGCCGGCATGAACGCGGTGCCCATGCCGAGGCCGAGCAGCAGCATCGCGGGCAGCAGGAGCGCTGCGTACGAGGAGCCGATCTCCAGCTGGGTCAGCAGCAGCATGCCGAGCGCGGCGACCAGGAAGCCGGGGCCCATCAGCAGCCGCGGCGCGACCCGGGTCATCAGCCGGGTGCCGATCTGGGTGGACCCGGTGATCATGCCCGCGATCATCGGCAGGAAGGCGAAGCCGGTCTTGACCGGCGAGTAGCCCTTCACGATCTGCAGGTAGTACGTCAGGAACAGGAACAGGCCGAACATCGCGATGATCGCGAGGCCGAGCGAGAGGTAGACACCGCCGCGGTTGCGCTCGGTGACCACGCGCAGCGGCAGCAGCGGGGCCTTGACCCGGGCCTCCACGACCACGAAGGCCAGCAGCAGCACGCCGGAGGCGACGAACATGCCGATCGTGGTGGCGTCGCTCCAGCCGTCGGACTCGGCGCGGGTGAAGCCGTACACCAGCGCGACCAGGCCGAGGGTGGAGAGGATGACGCCGGGGATGTCGAGCGTGGAGCGGTTGCGGCTGCCCTGCGGCTCACGGATGACGTACCAGGCGCCGAGCGCGGCGACGATGGCGAACGGGATGTTCACGAAGAACGTCCAGCGCCAGTCCAGGTACTCGGTGAGGAACCCGCCGAGGATCAGGCCGACGGCACCGCCACCACCGGCGATCGCGCCGTAGATGCCGAACGCCTTCGCGCGCTCCTTGGCGTCGGTGAACATCACCGCGAGCAGGGAGAGCGCGGCCGGGGCGAGCAGCGCGCCGAACGCGCCCTGCAGCGCGCGGGCGCCGAACATCATGGCCTCGTTGGTGGCCGCACCGCCCAGGGCGGAGGCGGCGGCGAAACCGCCCAGACCGACCACGAAGGCCCGCTTGCGGCCCCAGAGGTCGGCGATACGCCCGCCGAACAGCAGCAGACCGCCGAAGGCGAGCGCGTAGGCCGTGACGACCCACTGCCGGTTGCCGTCGGAGATGCCCAGGTCCTGCTGGGCGGAGGGCAGCGCGATGTTCACGATCGTCGCGTCGAGGACGACCATCAGCTGGGCTATCGCGATGAAGGCGAGCGCCTTCCATCGGTTGGGATCGGCGGCGCCGAGGGCACGGCCGGGAGCCTTCGCGGCTGTTTCAGACATGGGGGTACCCACTTCGGGACTTCGTGACGGAAAAAGTGAAAGGTAAGGGGACGGCTCGTCGGCTGTGACGGCCGCTGAGGACGGCTGTGTGATCACGACCCCCGCGCGGAAGAAGCGGGCGGGTCGCGGTTCGCTACGAACTGATCGGTTCGGTCAAGTCGTTCAGGTGGTTCAGGTCGTTCAGGTCGTTCAGGACATGTGCTTCCGGACTCCTGGACTTAGGGGCTGCTGGACTCCTGGCCTTATGGGTTTCTGGACGGGTCGCGTCAGGCCTTGCGCAGGTCCTCCATGGTCAGAGCCGTACCGGGAAGGGCGGAACGGGCAGGTGCCCGCAGTCCGTCCAGGAACAGCTGCAGATGGCGGTGGACGTAGCGGTCCGCGAGGTCGCACCCCGTGCCGGCCGGGGGCCGGCTGAGCTGGGCCGCGGCGATCATGACGTCGCCGACGTCCACGTCGGACCGGAGCTGCCCCGCCGCCTTCGCGCGGTCCATGATCGCGGCGATGAGGCTCTCGCACCGCTCGCGCGACGCCTCCAGATCCGGATGGTGCTGGTCGAACGTGCTCTGGACCATCGGGCACAGCGCACTGATCCGCTCGTCGGCGGCGGCGTGCACGAAGCGCTCCAGAGCCTCGAAGGCATCCCCGGTCTGTGCGAGCGCCAGCTCGGCCGCCGCCACCGTACGGTCCATGACGGAGCAGACGACCTCGCGCACCAGCGCGTCACGGTCGGGGAAGTTGCGGTACACCGTGGCGTTGCCGACGCCGGCCCGGCGGGCGATCTCGTCGAGCGGCACGTCGGGGCCGTGCTCGACGAACATCTCGCGGGCGGCGGTGACGATCCGCTCCCGGTTGCGCAGGGCGTCGGCGCGCGGCCGGGGCGCCTTGCGCGCTGCGGGGGTGGCGGTCTGCACGGTGTACTCCTCGTCTCCTGTGATGCTCGGTGTCCGGTTTCCCCGGGGTTCTGTGACCCGGTTCCCCGGGGTTCTGTGACCCGGTTCCCCTGGTCCCGCGACCCGGTTTCGACGATCCGGGGAAGAGCTCCCCGTTTCGCGGGGACACAGGTCTAAACGGGGAGGGGGTCCCCGGTTATTTCCCGCCCGCTGCTCATATTCCTGTGACCTGAGTCACATTTCACAGAGCCGCTGACCAGGCCGGGGACCCACGTTCGGTCTCCTTCAACGCGCGCGCCCACATCCCTCGACACAGGGTGATCGAGAGGGTGCAGCGCGCGGTCCGGCGGGCTGCCATGGACTGAAAGGGCCCATGCATGCAGCCGAACCGCCGGATACGTCCCCGCCGTGTGGCCGCCCTCGCCTCCGTGACCTCGCTGATCCTCGCGGTCGGCACGTCGGCGGGCACCGGGCACCTCACGGCGGGCACCTCCACGGTGGCCGGGGCCGGACCGATATCCCCGGAACACTCCACGGCACTCGGACCCTGCATGATCAGCGGCCCGCCGACGGTCCAGATGTCGGAGGGCGTACCCACCCCGCGCGGCTACGCCCGCTCCACCGGCACCGTCCGCGCCCTCACCCTGATGGTCGACTTCCCCGACGCCCCCGGCCCGGGCAACGCCCTCGACCGCTACCGCGAGTTCTTCCCGCAGACCCGGGACTGGTTCCGCACCAGCTCCTACGGCCGCCTCGACTACCGCGCCGAGACCCCGATCCCGGACTGGCTGCGGATGCCGAAGTCGTTCCGCGAGTACGGCATAGAGCGCGGCGCCCCCTTCGACCCCGGGTACCGCCGGCTGGTCCAGGACATCGTGGTCGCCGCCGACGCACGCGTCGACTTCCAGTCGTACGACTTCCTGAACGTCCTCGTCACCCCGAACGCCGGGCCCTCCGCCCTCGACACCGTCCTGTCCGTGACGTTCGCCGGCAATATGGAGGCGCCGGTGGCGGACGGGGTCTCCGTCACCAACGCCTCCTTCGTGTACTCCCGCCAGGACGACGGCTCCGGCACCTACCACCGCACCGGCTACCGGGTCCTCCCCCACGAGAACGGCCACGTCTTCGGGCTGCCCGACCTCTACACCGCGGAGGGCGGCGGCGCGGTCGGCCACTGGGACATCATGAGCGAGGACTGGGGGGCCAACAACGACCTGCTCGGCTGGCACAAGTGGAAGCTGGGCTGGCTGGACGACTCCCAGGTCCGCTGCGCGTCCGCCCCCGGCACCGACGACTACTCCCTCACCCCGCTGGCCCGCGAGGGCGGCCCCAAGCTGGTCTTCGTCCCGCTCGGCCCGCGCTCCGGCTACGCCCTGGAACTGCGCACCCGTGAGGGCAACGACGAGGCCGTCTGCCGCCCCGGCGTCCTCGTCTACCGGGTCGACGCGGACGTCGACACCGGGATGGGCCCGGTGAAGGTCCACGACTCCCAGGAGGACAGCGGCGGCTGCACCCGCAGCCCCAATGTGCACGCCGAACTGTCGGACGCGACCTTCACGCCGGGCGAGGCCTTCGACGACGGCAAGCGGGGCGTGCGGGTCGCGGTGGTGGGCGTGGACGAGGCCGGGGCGTACCGGGTACGGGTGACACGGGAGCGATGACCTGCGGTGATCGGCCGGCCGGTCTACGGTGGGGGCTGCCGCGACCGCCGCACCGGAGAGCAGATGCCCGCGAAGAGGATGCTGTACGACGGTGCGGGTGCCCGTGCGGGTGCCGGTGCCGGCGCCGATGGCGGTGGGATCGCCGGCGAAGATGGCCGCGATGCTGCGGCAGCTGCCGATGCCGGCGCCGCACGGGGTGGCCCGGCCGTGCCCGCCGAGGCGGTCGCCCCGCTGATCCGCGGCGTGACCGTACTGCGCCGCCTGACGGAGGCCGGCGGCACCCTGAGCCCGAGCGCCCTGGAACGCGCCACGGGCCTCGCCCGCTCCACCGTCGACCGCGTCGCCTCCACCCTCGCCCGCATGGGATACGTCCGTATGGACGGCCGCGACGTCACACTGGCACCCCGCGTGCTGGAACTCGGCAACGCCTACCTCGCCGCCCTCGGCTGGCCGGCCCTGCTCGCACCGCACGCCGACGCGCTCGCCGAGGAGCTGGACGAATCGGTGACACTGACGGTCCCCGACCGGGACGGCGTCCGCCTCGTCCACCGGTCCGGCCATCGCCGAAGGCTGCCCCTCGGCTTCCCGCTGGGCACACTGCACCCGGCCGACCGTACGGCGCCGGGCGCGCTGTTCGCGACGGAGTGGACGGACGCGGACTGGCAGTCATGGCGCGTCCGCCGTCCGTGTTCCGAACCACGGGCCGACTTCGAGGACCGGGCGAAGACGGCCGCGCGGAACGGCTGGTCCGAGGAAGCCGAACTCACCGAACCCGGCCTGCTCACCCTCTCCGTACCGGTCCGCGACGCGGCCGAGGGCGGCCGGATCGTCTGCGCGGCGAGCGTGGTCAGCCACACCGGCCGCCACACCGCCGCCGGACTGCGCGAAACGGTCCTGGCCCGCCTCCGTGTCACGGCGACGGCGATGGAACGCACCCTGCGCGAAGCATCGGCCCCCCGACCCGGCGCCGCCCCGTCGGGACTGGCCTCCTGGACGAGCGCGTCCAAGCAGGAACTGGGCAGGGAGTTCGTCGAGTCCCTGGCGCGCGGACTGACGGTCCTGACCGCGTTCGGCGAGGGCCGAGGCGAGCTGACGCTGACCGACGTGGCCCGCGCGACCGGCCTGCCCCGCGCCACGGCCCGCCGGGCCCTGCTCACCTACGCCCACCTGGGCCTGGTCCGCCGCTCGGGAACCCGGGGCTTCCGCCTGACCCCCCGCGTCCTGTCACTGGGCTTCCCACCCCTGTCCCGCCTGCCCTTGTCCGAACTGGCAACCCCACACCTGACGGAACTGTCCACCCGCCTCACCGAGTCGGTCTCCCTCTCCACCCTGACCCCGACCGGCGAGGAAACCCGGTGCACGGCCGCGACCGCCCCCACGCATGCGCTGAGCCTCGAGGCGGAGGTGGGCACGAGGCAGCCGGCCCACGCGACCCCGGCGGGCCGGGTCCTCCTGTCGGATCTGCCCCCGGACCTGCGCAAACGGGCCCTGTGCCACCCCGAGGCCCCCACCCCGGACGCTTTGACGACCGACCTGGACACCGTCGCCCGCGAGGGTCACGCCGTGACGGACGACGCCCCGGAACCGGGCCTGCGCACCCTGGCGGTACCGGTTCGCGACGGAACGGGCCGGGTGGTGGCGGCGATCGAGGCGACGATCCACAGGGCTCGCAGGACGAGGGAGGCCTGCATGAAAGAGGTACTCCCACACCTACTGGCGACCGCACACGCCATTGAGGCCGACCTACGCCTGACGGCACACGTCACTTCCGCCCCCCACTGAAGGCCACCACCCCCCTCACCGGTCATCGAGCTCTCACCCGTCGTAGACCTCTCACCCCTCGTAGGGCCGGACGGCACGCCCCTCCCGCAGGGTGAGCCCCCACCAGGCGAGCTGGTCCAGCAGGACGGCGGCGGCCTTGGCGGTGCCGTCCTCGTCGTGCGGCCGCCCGTCGTCGTCGAACCGCTCCCAGGCCATGTGGAAGCTGACGGTGTCCCGCAGGGTGACGGCATGCAGCTCGGCGAAGACCTGCCGCAACTGCTCCACGGCACGCTGCCCGCCGGCCATCCCGCCGTACGACACGAACCCGACGGGCTTGGCCCGCCACTCCCGGTAGACGTAGTCGACGGCGAGCTTGAGGGCGGCGGGGTAGCCGTGGTTGTACTCGGGCGTGATGACGACGAACCCGTCGAGCCCACCGATCCGCCGGGCGAGCGTGGGCGCGTCGGACTGCTCGAGGGTGAGCTTCAGCTCGTCGGCGAGCACGGGTTCGGACAGATCGATGACATGCGTCTCCATGTCGTCCCGCCGCCCGATCTCGGACAGGAACCACCGGGACACCTTGTCGGCGAACCGCCCGGGCCGAACACTCCCGATGAGCACACCGATCTTGAGGGGCGCGTGGGACACGTGGGACATGAGGTCCTCGTCTCTCGTAGGAGGAAGCCGCCCCGGGGATCGCGATGGACGCGCCGGGACCGACGAGAGAAACGTAAAAACTCAACCAAACTTGAGGTCAAGCACGACGGTCCGCGACGCCCCGATGCCCCCCACACCTCGCCCCTGACCAGCCCAAACCGGAACACCCCCAAGACCGATCGACGATCCGCTAGGCTAGTCGCCGGATCTTCCACGATCCGCGCCTTCGTAGCTCAGGGGATAGAGCACCGCTCTCCTAAAGCGGGTGTCGCAGGTTCGAATCCTGCCGGGGGCACCAGGCAATAGGCCCCGGACCGATCATGGTCCGGGGCCTTTGACATCCACTTCTGACATCAACGAGTGCGGTCACTGACGACCGGGCCGCCTCTTCCTGAGCAGCCGGTCCATGTGGCTCATGGCCTCGCGCTGCGTGTCCTGCACGACGTGCGTGTAGACGTCCATGGTGATGCTGATCTGGGAGTGCCCCAGAATCTCCGTCACCACCCGGGGCGCGACGCCGGCCGCCGTCAGGAGCGTCGCCGTGCCGTGCCGGGCGTCATGCAGCCGGATCACGCGGAGGCCGGCGGACTCGGCAACGCGCGTGAAGGAGCGGTAGACGTTGCGCGGCTCGACCGGGCGACCGGTCCGAGTGGTGAAGACGTACGCGGACTCCTGCCACCCCTCCCCCGCCTTCGCACGGGCAGCTGTCTGCCGCATGCGGTGCCAGCGCAAGGGCGCGATGCAGAGAGCGGGCAGCGGGACCGCACGGCGACGGCGACTTTTGGGATCGTCGTCGTACAGGACCCCGCGGCGACGCTGGATCTGTTGGCGGACGTACAGCACGCGGCCGTCGAGATCGACGTCCGACCAGCGCAGGCCCACGATCTCTCCCCGGCGGAGACCCATGGCGATAGCGAGCACGAAGGCCGCATAGAGCGGGTCCTTGCGAGAGGCCGCCAAGAAGTCGAGCGTCTCGTCCAGGCTCCAAGGCTTCAACTCGCGGTTGTCGGTGCGGGGAGGCTCGACGAGCTTGGCTACATTCCGCGTGTGCAGCCGCCTCTACCTACTACCTATGCGGCTTCAGCCCCACGCGGAGGCGAGGACTCGCCTCCGCAGATCGACGACACCCTCGTTCTCCCGGCTGACAGCCCAGCACCAGGAGATCGAACAGCTACGGGAGCAGGCTGCCGCCGCCGGCAACGTGCGGCGTGGCTGTGTCGGTTTCAGTGGGAGTTGTTTCCCGGTGGCTTCGGGAGTCATTCCGCCGGCTTCTCGGTGATCAACAACGGTGAGTTTTTGATGTCACTCGCGGTGTCGGGGCTTCACCGCGGGTGGGCATTCTGGCTTTCTGCCGGCCTCGCGGGCCGGTTCCATGGAGACCGTGTTGCTGTTCGTCGCCCGCGTTCCTGCGGACTGGCCGACCAGGGAAGGTGGACAGCGCAACAGGTCGGTCGGGGCCGGGGTGTGCCCTGTTGGCCCTCTCGGGAAGAGGGCCGAGGGCGTATCCATGACATAGACCCCAGCGGTGCTCGGCAGGAGCTCGGGACGCTCTCAGAAGCACCCGACCCGTTGGACGCCCCGGACACGGTCCCGGGCGGCAGCGCCGTCTTTGGGGAGACAGGCGTCTGTGTGTCCCTGGTCAGGCGCTCACAGGCTCTGACCAGGGGCATTCCAGCGTTCGTGGTTCCCCGATCCGTGCAGGGTGGCTGCGTGCGTCTTTGTGCCGTGCAGGCCAGGCAGTGGCGAGTCCCGTGGGGAGTAGGCTGCAATCACCGAGGGTATTACGTGCGCCGGTGGCCGTGCTGACGCCGTTCTCGGTGAACGACAATGCCGGGCCGGTCAGACCGCGCCCGGAGGCAGGTTCACGTCATGGAACCGACTGCCGATCAAGTCGCACTCAGCGTAGTCCCCTCTCCACCGCTGCCGGCCCGGCTATCGCTGGCGCCATACGCAGCCGTCCCGGGCGGATTCGACGGAGCCTGGTGGCCGTACTCCCGCAATCTCGCCGACGAACTTCCCGCCCTGGTGGAAGCGATGGACGGGGTGGGCACCATCACCAGAGTCCTTCTGGGGATCGGGCTGTGGCCCGACATCCCGCACCGGATCTCCGTCGGCGGGCACGTCGTGACCGCAGGCTGGTTCGTGTCCGATCACGAACAGCACGAGATCATGCTCTGCTCCTATCGTGACGGGTTTCGCACCCTGCTCATCGTTCCTCCCACGACGGAGCCTGACACCGCAGCCTGGCTGATGAATAAACCCGTACCGGTCGACAACAGCAGCACCGCCACCGAACTGCTGGCCATGGCAACGGCCCGCTTCGACGCCCCTGTTGACGGTCCGCAGTGATCGGACTGCCGATGTGAGGCGTTCTGTCTGAGCACGGCCTGGACGTGCCGAGCCGCCTCGTTCAGCCGGCTTCAGCCCGTTCGGCCTGCGCCTTGGGGGCCGTCGGCGACGCCACCGGCGTCCTCGCCCAGGGCGCCACCGGCGTCCTCGACACCGACGAGCCGGACGTGCCGATGCGCACCGACACCCTTTTCGACGCCGCCGGCCTCACAAAGATCCTCGCCGTCTGGTCCTCCATCGGCGCCCTGTGGGAAGACGGAACCCTCGACCGGCTCCCGGCACCACTGCCGAGGAGGACGTCTGGGTCCACTACGGCTTCAGCGGCACAGGCATGTGGAATCGCCCGCATCGACGGCCGGTGGGCGGTACTTTTGACCAACGAGCTCTACTACTCCCGCGACCGCAAACCGCTGAACGGTGTCCGTAACGCCTTCCGGAAACTGGCTTTCACTTAGGGACCAAATCCTTGTGGCGTGGGACGTTTCGCTCGGAGGGGTTCGGAGACCCGGCGAGCGGAGGTCGCGTCGTGTGCGGGTTCGGAAGTGAGCTGGCATTCAATTCGTCCACCCGCACTGCCGTCCGGCTTCGATCGCGGGCGGCAGCGCTGTGGGCGTATTCAGGGGGCTGCGCGGCGGCCAGTGCTGGTCCGGAGCCGGGCGCATCCTGTGGCACCTGTCGCGACAGGGCAGGGACGGGGTGGCGCCCCTGCCCTTACCCCGTCGGCCCTCGACTGTGAGGTACGCATCCTTCGACGCAGCCGCTTCCCCATCGCCCCAGCTTCGCCCTGCTGGTAGCCGAGACGACGGTGCTGGTCGGTTGCGCCTTCGGTTTTCCGGTGGGCTCCGACGGCTCCGGCGGCCGGCAGGGCGGCGGAAGCTCCAGGAGATCATCCAGCGGCTCACTTCCCGGGCACGGTTCGTCGTCCTCACCCAGGTCGTGGCCCATCCGCACGCTCAGCACCGCGACATCGCCCGCCGGCCGCAACAGCGTCTGCTCACAGACCTGCACTCCTCCCTCGGGGTCACCCTGCTGCATCCTGCCGACCATGCGGGACAAGCCGCCTTCTCGTCCTGGGGCTGGCAGAACATGGGTGAGGTCGTGGGGCTGCACGGCGCCGTCGCCCCTGCGTGCTGACCTTGTCCGCCGAAGGAACAGCTCTTGCACGCCGGTGATGCGGCAGTGCGAAGCCGGCGTGCCACGCCGTCTGCCACAGCCGGGAGTAATCTGAGGCATACCGAGAACTTCCGGGCGCACGATGACGGCGGCGCCGTTCCCGGCGAGTGACACGAGACGGGCAGCCGGAAACCGCACGGCCCGGAACGGGATCGCACGATGAACGCCATCACACAGCGCGCCGAAGGTACGGCGCCAGGTGACGGACACTCCTACCCCATGCCCTTGCCCCGGCTGCGCCTCACGCCGGACGTCAGCCATGGCCCGCTGGACGGCGCATGGTGGCCGGGCTGCGACGCACTGGAACTGGAACTGCCCGTACTGGTCGGCTCCCTGGATCCGGGCATCGGCACCGTCACCGGCGTGACCGTGGAAACGGCCCCCTGGCCCGATGCCCCGCAGGAGGTGATGGCGCCCGGCCACGTGATCGAGGTGGTGCTGACCGATTCCGCCGCCGAGGCGCATGCCATCACCGTGGACTGCGGCACCGTGGGGAGCTGGGAACTGCTGGTGATCCCCACGGAAGAGCCGGCCCGAGTGGCCACCCGGCTGCTGACCGCTGCTGCCGACCCCGCGAACCCACTGTCGGCTCCGTGCCTGCCGGCACTCGCCGAGAGCGGCCCCGACGGACAGGACACATGGGAGTCGGAAGGAGGAGCCGGACCCGGTAAGCAGCCCGTCCGGCTCCGCACGACCGGCGGGCCGGGCATGCACGACCGCATGATGGAACCATGGCACCGACAGATCCTTTGTCATCCGGGCCCGCCCCCGCCCCTAGCGTGACCACGGAAGGTGAGGGAATGCCAGCAGGGCGACGCCCGGACCGGTCCGAGAGCTTCGGGGAAGCTCTTCTCGGAAAGATCCTCGACAGCGCGCACGAACTGCCGCCCCACCTCATCGGGCCCCTGGTCGCCGACGTGATGGGACAGCTCGGTGGCCGCCGTCCGCAGGTGCTGTTGCAGGACTACGGCCAGTTGGTGCTCGTACCGCTGCCCGGGGAGGGCCTCAGCGGCGGGGAACCGCAGGTGATCGACGACTCCGAGGCGGGCCGCTGCTTTCTCGACGCCGTCCCTGTCGAGGTGCCTCAGGAGGGCGGCCTCCGGGTCCATCTGCCCCTGCTGGACGGCGGTGACCAGGTGGGAGTCATGGCGGTGACGCTGGACAGCGTCGACGATGACGACCGCCGCCTGCTGCTCAGAATCTCCGGCCTGGTGGCCGACCTTCTGGTGACCAAGCACGGCTACTCCGACCTGTTCTTCGACGTCCGGCGCGATGAGGGGATGAGCGTCGCCGCGGAGATCCAGTGGTCGCTGCTGCCACCTCTGGCCATGATCATGCCCCGGGTCGCCGTGGCCGGGATCCTGGAACCCGCCTACGACGTGGGCGGCGACAGCTTCGACTACGCGCTGAACGGCGATGTCCTCCACGTGGTCATGATCGACGCGATGGGGCACGGGCTGGACGCGGCCACGATGGCCACCGTGGCCATCGGCGCCTACCGCCATGCCCGCCGCTCCGGCATCGGACTGTTGGAGATCTACGCGTTCATGGACCGCGCCGTGGCCGAGCAGTTCGGTCCCGAGCACTTCGTCACCGCGCAGATGCTGCAGCTGGACACGACCACGGGGCGGGTGCAGTGGGTCAACGCCGGGCACCCGCCGCCGATCCTCGTCCGCGACCACCGCGTCGCACAGCGTCTGGTCGCCCCGACGACCCTTCCCGTCGGCCTGGGCGGTTCGGAGCCTCGGGTGAGCGAACTGGGGCTGGTGCCCGGGGACCGAGTCCTCTGCTTCACCGACGGAGTGGTCGAGGAACACAAGAGCGGCGGGGAGGAGTTCGGCGAGGACCAGCTGATCGACTGCGTGAACCAGCTGGAGAGGACCGGCCGCGGCATCCGGGCGGTGACGCGCTCCCTGTCCCACACGCTCAAGCAGGCGCGCGGCGGACAGACCAGCGACGACGCGACGCTGCTCATGGTGGAGTGGCGCGGCTGACCTCTCGTCCCCACCGTCCGTCACCGTTGCACGGCCGCAGGTACCGCACATCCGTGCGATCACTACGCCTCGCCGCCTGTCAACGCGGAGTAGTGTGGGCAGTACCGAGGGCATTTCGCACACCGGCTGCCACGCCGGGTCGTCCCCGGCGAAGGATGACACCCGGGCCGCGGCACAGGTGGCCCGGAGACGGGTCCGCATCATGTCGGCGACCTTGTACCCCCACCCTGCCGCACCGCGAGCCCGTCGCAGCCCCGGCCGCACGTCTCGCGCTGAAGACCGACGGCGCCTCCCGCGGGCTGCTGGACGGAGCCTGGTGGCCACGGTCCCGGGACCTGCTCAGCGAACTGCCGGCGCTCACGGACGTGTTGGACCCCCTGTGGGGCCGCATCACCCGTATCGCCGTCAACCCGGAGCACTGGCCGGTCATCCCGCGCAAGATCCCCGTGAGCGGGCACATCGTCAAGGTCGGCTGGTTCACATCGGAGATCGACCCGCACAAACTGCTGCTGCTCTCCTACGGCACCAGCCGCTGGGATCTCCTCGTCGTTCCGCCCGAGACCGGTGCGCAGTCGGCGGCCCGTCTGATGGCAGCCGTATCCGACCACGACGGCCCGCCCCTGACCGCGAGCGCGTACATCGCCGCGGAAGCGGCCCGGCACGCCGTCTCCCCCACCGACCAGGCACTGGACCCGGGCGAGGCATGGGAGTACGAGGGCGGCGCCTCGGCGGTGTCCGCGGCCGGCACCGGACAGACCGGTCCGCCAGGGCCGGCCAGCCGGCTGATCATCGGTATGTGAGGTGGCCGCCATGAACGCCTTCCTGACAGCCATCGCTTTCCTGGTCCTCGTCGCAATGGCGGCGTATGTGATCCACCGGCTCGGGCTCCAGCACGCCGAGAGGATCGCGGCGTACCGGTACAGCACTCCCCGGCCCGGTCGCCGTGGCCGTGGCACGCCCCAGCCGCACGCCGCACCATGGGTCGGCATCCGGGCGTCCGACCGGCCGCCCGGCCGCCCCGCCCCACCACCCGCCCGGCCCGCGGCGACGCGAGCCCGGGGCGTGGACGCAGGCTCTGGAGCACCAGAGGTTCCGAGCATCCGAACCGAGGCGTCATGACTCTTCCACGGCTGAACGTCTACCGGCACGACCGGGGCGCGCGGGCCCTGGTCACCCTGGCCGGTGTGATCGACCCCGTCACCGCGCCCCGGGTGCGCGCCGCTCTGGAGCAGTGTCTGCGGGACGGGATCACCCTCATCGACGTCGATCTGACCACCGTCGACCGCTGTGACGACAGCGGCCTGCGCGTCTTCCTCGACGTGTCGGAGCATGCCGCCGAGGCCCAGGCGTTCCTGCTGCTGCACCACCCCTCGCCGCAGACCGAACGACTGCTCATGGACACGGGCTCCGACGGTCTGCTCTACCCGATGAGGCCGGGAGGAGCGCGCCCTCAGCGGGCCTGACGTCGGCGGAAGCGCCCCAGGGAACGGGCCGCCTGATCGGAGAGCGCTGGTGCGCCGGTCAAGCCGTACGCCGGTCGCGCCCCGTGCCGCCCACAGGACCGCGCCCGCTCCCGGTGTCGATGAGGATCTGTTCCGCGTCGCTGACGTTGTCCACCCGGACCGCCTGGGCCATCGCGGCACGGGCGGCATCCGGTGCCGCGTCGGGCGGGACGACCAGCAGCGAGAAGATGTCCCGGTCGCCCCGGGTGATCAGAACCGTGTCGTCACCGACCGGGAAGGAGTCGATGTGCACCACGTGGTCGTCCACGACGATACGCGTCGGGAGACCCTCCCAGGCGGAGGCATCCAGCCCCACACGGGACACGGGGCCGAGGTGGGCGACGAGGGCACTCAACAGGGCGGGCAGCTCGGCCCCGATGTCGCGCGAGCGCGGCCACCACCTGGTTGACCGAGGCCGAGCGGGACCTGAACACCTTCCGCTGGTAGCGCCGGCGAACCCACAGACGTGTCCCCCGAATCGCAGCGGTTCGCCATCGAGTTCAGCAACGCGCTGATGGACAAGGACGTCCCAAGCCGTCCAGGCCCGAGTAGGCACCCCTGCTCGCGGTCCGCCTAATCCCCCTCGTCCTCGTCCTCGAGCATCCGGCGGCGTTCCTGTTCGCGTTTCGAATAGGCGGCCGCGCGGATCGCCTCGTCGCTCTCCAGGCCCGAGCCCAGCGCGCCGCCCACCGTGGCGACCGACGCGACGAACCAGGCCAGGGTCCAGTACTCCGCCGCGCGCAGCGGGGACTTGGTCATCGAGGCGAAGACCTCGCCGTTGACGATGAAGAGCACCCACAGCAAGTTGATGATCAGCAAGCCCACGTAGCAGACCAGCACCCCGATGCTGAGGGTCACGACCGTCGACGCGTTGTAGAGCGCTGCCCGCGTTCTCGCCTGCGGCGAGTCCCCCGTCGGCCGGTGCCATAGATGCGCGTCCACGATCAGCCAGCCGATCATGAGGGCGATGGACCCGATCGTGGCGATCACGAGTCGTGTGGTGTCCAGGGCGATGGCCAGACTCCAGACCGTGGAGTTCACGGTGGCAATCACTCCCGAAGCAAGTGCCGCGGCCAGGGCCTTCGAGAGTCCGGGGACCAGGCGCCACGGCCTGTTGGCCCGGACCATGCCGCCGAGCACTCTCAGGTAACCGCCCGGCCCGCTGACGACGTACCGGAGATCCGCGGTCTCCTCGTCGTCTACCGGACCCGAGTGAACACCGGCGAAACGGCCGGCGAGACGTCGCAGCGGTCGGGGTCGGCGGGGTTCTGGGGCGTCGGCGGGACGCCCGTCCAGCAGGCTGAGCACCGCCCGCTCGACCGCCCGTCGCGCCCTGCGGTGGAAGCGCAGGCCTCCCAGCGAGGGAAGTGACAGCAGGGCCAGGCCGTGTTCATGGCTCAGATCGGCGGCGAGCTTCCGCCTTCCTGCGTGCAACGGCAGGTCGGTGAGCGCCACGACGACGTCCCAGTTCTCCTCATCCGCGCGGTCCACGATGCGGCGCGTCAACGTGGACAGGTCCTCCGTCCCTGCGGTGAAGGGCTCACTGACCACTTCTACGGAGAATTCTCGCTGCCCGTCGAATGCGTTCGCGAGGCGGTCGGGAAGGTCCTTCGCTATCCGCTGCGCGACCTCTGTCGGCGCGTCCGGATCGGCCAGGAGAGCCACCACAGTGACGCCCTGCGACGACTCACCCATGACCGGACCCTTCTCGTCGACGGCCCCGGCGTACTGCAGTGCCCAGATTCTCCGCTCTATAACGCTCCCACTCCGTGGCCTGCGGAGACGCCCGAGCCCGGGCCCAGGGCCTCTCGTTTGGGCCATGCCGGGCTCGCGGGGGTCACCAGCAGCATCGGGAGAGTGAAGCGGGCGAGTGCGCAGTGGCCTCAGTTGCTCGCCACCGCCACGAAGAGGCCTACGGCGACCACGGCCACCCATACGACGACGGCGACGGCCACCACGCAGCCGAGTGCTCCCGTGGTGCAGCCGAGCGTGGCCCACGCCCACCGCCGCGCCTTTTTGCCGTCACGCTCGGCGGCGTCGGGCTCGTGGCTCTCGTCGCCGGTCTCCGGCCCGCCGTGCGCCACCATGCTTCGATTCCCCCTCATCCCCTCCGGCGGACCTTATCGTTCACGCGGAGCAGTCGGCAGATCGGTCACCACCGCAGATCCGCCCTCGGAGTGAGCCACTTCACAGCCACGTCGATTGCCCCAGAACCGCGAGCGGGGGCGCCGGGCTGTGGCCCGGGCGGGGCATGGGGGGCGTCATGCCGGGTGGGGAAAACCTCCTCCGCCACGCCGGGCAATATCTGTGTTCGCGAGATGAGAATTTCGAGTCCGGCTCACCGCAGGGTTTCTTCGGCCCCGGCCTGACCCGGCATTTCGGCCCCGCACCGGCCATCCCCCCGTGCTACTGTCGTTATCAGTTGCAGGTGTGGTTGCCAGAGGGATTGTTTTTCCGACGGATGATCGACACGGCGACACGGATTGCGCACAGGGCGTTTTCCGATCACCGCCTCCGAAGGAGAAACAAAATGGCTACTGGCACCGTGAAGTGGTTCAACGCGGAAAAGGGCTTCGGCTTCATCGAGCAGGACGGCGGCGGCCCCGACGTCTTCGCCCACTACTCCAACATCGCCAGCCAGGGCTTCCGTGAGCTGCTGGAGGGCCAGAAGGTGTCGTTCGACATCGCCCAGGGCCAGAAGGGCCCGACGGCTGAGAACATCGTCACCGCCTGACGTCGGTCACCGACGCAGACTTCGCAGCTGGGGCCCGCACCTCTGGGGTGCGGGCCCCAGCTCGCTGCTTTTTACCTCGCTGCTTTCTACGGCAGTTTTCGCTTCTCGTTGCTCTCAGGGGCGCTGCGCGGAAGTCGTACCACCCGCCGTCGACCGGCTGTCATGTCGCCCGTCCGGCTCGCCCCACCGATTTTTTCTCCGGCTCGTTTCGAGATTCTCTGCGCCGCTCTTCGGCTGCGGGAATTCCTTGCTGCGTGCCCAGAACGAAAGGTTCCGCATGCAGCGTTCCCGCATGTCCCGTACACCCCGCACCTCTCGCACTCCTGACCGTTTCGGCGGAGGCTCCCGGCCCACTCGTCGCGCCGGCAACCCGCGCCGCGACGAGTTCGCGGTGCCGGTGACCAAGACGCCCGGTCTGCCGGCCGTCGAGTCGTTCACCGACCTCGACATGCCCGGCCAGCTGATGGCCACGCTCGTCCACGAGGGCGTGACCGTGCCGTTCCCGATCCAGGCGGCCACGCTGCCGAACTCCCTCGCCGGACGTGACGTCCTCGGCCGGGGCCGCACCGGCTCCGGCAAGACGCTCGCCTTCGGTCTCGCCCTCCTGGCCCGCACGGCCGGACGGCGCGCCGAGCCGAAGCGGCCGCTGGGCCTCGTCCTCGTCCCCACCCGGGAGCTCGCGCAGCAGGTCACCGACGCGCTCGCCCCGTACGCCCGCTCCGTGGGCCTGCGGACGGCCACCGTCGTCGGCGGGATGTCCATCGGCCGCCAGGCCGGTGCGCTGCGCGCCGGTGCCGAGGTGATCGTCGCGACGCCGGGACGGCTCAAGGACCTCATCGACCGGAACGCCTGCCGTCTCGACGACGTCGGCATCACGGTGCTCGACGAGGCCGACCAGATGGCCGACATGGGCTTCATGCCCCAGGTCACGGCGCTGCTCGACCAGGTGCGCCCCGACGGGCAGCGGATGCTGTTCTCGGCCACCCTGGACCGCAACGTCGATCTGCTGGTCCGCCGCTACCTCTCGGACCCGGTCGTCCACTCCGTCGACCCGTCCGCCGGCGCGGTCACCACGATGGAGCACCACGTCCTGCATGTGCACGACGCGGACAAGTACCAGACGACGACCGAGATCGCGGCCCGCGACGGCAGCGTGATCATGTTCCTCGACACCAAGCACGCCGTGGACAAGCTGACCAAGCACCTGCTGAGCAGCGGCGTCCGTGCCGCGGCCCTGCACGGCGGCAAGTCCCAGCCGCAGCGCACCCGCACCCTCGCCCAGTTCAAGAACGGGCAGGTGACCGTGCTGGTCGCGACCAACGTCGCGGCGCGCGGCATCCACGTGGACAACCTCGACCTGGTCGTCAACGTCGATCCGCCGAGCGACCACAAGGACTACCTGCACCGCGGTGGACGTACGGCCCGTGCCGGCGAGTCCGGCAGCGTCGTCACCCTGGTGACCCCCGGCCAGCGCCGGGGCATGACCCGGCTGATGGACGCGGCGGGCATCCGCCCCCGTATCGCGCAGGTGCGTTCGGGCGAGGCGGAGCTGAGCCGGATCACCGGCGCGCAGGCTCCGTCGGGTGTCCCGGTCGTCATCGCCGCACCCGAGGCGGCGACCCCTCGCGGCACGTCCTCCTCCCGGGGCCGTCGTGGCCGTTCCGGGCGCGGCGGATACGGCGGCCGCGGCGGACAGGGTGGACAGAGCGGACAGGTCCGGAGCCAGTCCGTGCGCGGGGAAGGTCCGCGCAGGTCCGGCCTCGGGTCGGCCGCATAGGACTGCCCCACCGGGCACCGCCCGGCGCCGTGACCGACCGCCCGCCTTCCACCGTTTCGCAGGAGCAGCTATGACGACGGCTCAGCCGCAGTACCAGGCAGCACACCGCATCCCCGGGACCGGGGTCGACAGGCGGGACACCGCCGGGCCCCGGGTCCGGGACGACATGACGGTCGAGGTGGCGCTGTCCCTCATGGCCGGCGCCCGGGTCGACCACCTCGTCCTGTGCGACGGGGACGACCAGAGCACCGGCACGGTCACCCGGGAACGGCTCGCCGTCCTGCGGGGCAGCCCCGCCTACACGGACCGGATCCGGCTGCGGGACGTCCACGTGCTTGACACGCCGGTCACGCCGGTCACCGGAAGGTGTCATCGGGAGCTGGGCGTGGCCGCCCTCGCCTCCTGATCCGTACGACACTCCCATGAGCCCGGTGAGGGCCTGCCGACGCGCGTCGGCAGGCCCTCATCGTCGTCTCCGGCTGTCGTGGGTACCCGAGCCCTGGGCAAGGGCGGCGGAGCGTCGGGGCGGGCCGATGGTGTTACATGTGGTGCGGGGCCCGGTGCCGGTCGGCGCGGGGCCCCTCGACGCGTTGCACATCGAGGTGACATGGCAGATTACCCACTCAGCGACCGGCTGGACGACGACGACTACCCCGCCTACACGATGGGCCGGGCCGCCGAGATGCTCGGCACCACACCGGGCTTCCTCCGCGCGCTCGGCGAGGCGCGGCTGATCACCCCGCTGCGCTCCGAGGGCGGGCACCGGCGGTACTCCCGCTACCAGTTGCGGATCGCGGCCCGAGCGCGCGAGCTCGTCGACAAGGGCACGCCGATCGAGGCCGCGTGCCGGATCATCATCCTCGAGGACCAGCTCGAGGAAGCCCAGCGCATCAACGCCGAGTACCGGCGCGCCGCGCAGGAAGGGTCCGACGACTCCGGGAACTGAGGGCCGTGTCAGCCCAGCGGGTTCGTGGTGGCGCGCAGGGTCGACAGGACCGGGCCGTACATACGGGACTTGATGGTGCCGACGGTGTCGCCCGCCTTGTTGACCTGGGCCTGGGCCAGTTCGATCGCCGTGGAGCGTACGGCGTCCTCGGGGACCGCCCGGTCGACGATGCCGGCCGACGCGGCGTCGGCGCCCCCGTAGCGGCGGGCGGTGATCATCGCCTCGTGCGCCGTCCGCGGGGTGAGCCGGGACTGGATGAGGGCGGACATGCCGGGCGTGAACGGGATGTTGATGTCCGCCTCGGGCAGGCACCAGTAGCCGCGGTCGGCGCGCATCACCCGGAAGTCGTGGGCGAGGGAGAGCATCGCGCCGGCGGCGAAGGTGTGGCCCTGGAGCGCGGCGACCGTCACGAGCGGCAGGGACAGCACGCGCGCGAAGAGCTGGTGCACGGAGACGACGTAGTCGTGGTAGTCGTCGGCGTGGGCGGTCAGCCACTCCAGGTCGAGACCGTTGGACCAGAACTTGCCCGTGGCGGCGGTGACCAGGGCGCGCGGGCCGTCCGCCTTCTCCACCTCGTCGAGCGCGGCGCCGAACGCGGCGATCCAGTCGGGGTGGAAGCGGTTCTCGCCGTCCCCGAGGTCGAGGACGAAGACGTTCTCCTGGCGGTCGAGCGACGGCATGACGGCTCTCCTTCGAGGCGAGCGGTGCGGGGCGGCGGAGGCAGGACGGAGATGAGCGACCGCTTAGTAACTTATGACGGTCGCCATAGCCCGCGCAAGAGGCGTGCCACCCGCGAGCCGACCGCAGCACCGAGCAGGGGCCCGTCCGCTCTCGCGGGTCGGGCCCCTGCTCGGTTGTTCGGGCGATCGTGGGAGTCGATCGCACCCGCGGCGCGGAACGCCGTTCCTCCGCGGGCGGACCTCAGAACGCGCTGTTGTTGCAGCCCATGGTCGAGCCGAGGTGGGTGCCCTGCGCGCCCGCGTCACCCTCGCCGTTGAGCGCGTTGGCCAGGGCGCCGTTCAGGATGCCGACCTCGCCGAGGACGTCGACGTTCAGGTCGTGCGAGCGGCAGTTGGAGCTCTGCAGGACGCTGACCTTGTCCCCGCCCTTCTTGCCGCCGTGCCCGTCGAGACCCTGGGCGGTGGCGGTGCCGCTGGCCAGGATTCCGGCGCTGCCGAGGGCCACGACCACGACGGCAGCCTTGCGAAGCTTGTGCATGTCATCTCCGGAGAGGTGAGGGGGTGCGATCCGCGAGAGATCGACTTCGTACAGTTACGAGAGGCTAATGTGACGAAATACGACATGTCGGTACGACTCGCCGGTGATCGTCATTTTTTCACCGCTCGCCCGTGCTACCCCCGCGCCCGCTACTGGTCGAGATACGCCAGCACGGCCAGCACCCTGCGGTTGTCCCCGTCCGTCGGCAGCAGACCGAGCTTGGTGAAGATGTTGCCGATGTGCTTGGCGACTGCCTTCTCGGAGATGAACAGGCCCTGGGCGATCCCCGCGTTCGAACGGCCCTGCGCCACCCACTCCAGGACCTCGCGCTCGCGGTCCGAGAGGCTGCCGACGGCTTCGTCGCGCTCCTTGCGGAGCAGGAGCTTGGAGATCACCTCGGGGTCCATCGCGGTGCCGCCCTCCGCCACCCGGCGGATCGCGTCGAGGAAGTGGCCGCCGTTGGTGACACGGTCCTTGAGCAGGTAACCGACGCCCCGGCCGCCGCCGGCCAGCAACTCGCGGGCGTACAGCGGCTCGACGTACTGGGAGAGGAGCAGGACCGGCAGGTCGGGGACACGTTCGCGGGCGGCGAGCACCGCGCGCAGGCCCTCGTCCGTGAACGTCGGCGGCAGCCGGACGTCGACGACCGCGACGTCCGGCCGCCGCTCGACGAGCGCGTCGAGCAGTTCCGTCCCGTTGTCCACGGCGGCGACGACCTCATGGCCGTGGGCGCCGAGGAGACGGATCAGCCCGTCCCTCAGGAGGAAGTGGTCTTCGGCGAGGGCAATACGCAAGGAAGCTCCATCGTCACCATGGTCGGGCCGTTCACGGGGCTGTTGACGGCGAGGACGCCGTCGAAGGTGGCGAGCCGGCGCTCGATGCCCCGCAGACCGGTGCCGCGCGAGACGTCCGCACCGCCCTGGCCGTCGTCCGTGACGGTGATGCGCAGCATCCCGCGATCGTAACGAAGGTCGATCCAGGCCCGGTCGGCGCCGGAGTGCTTGGCGACGTTGGTCAGGATCTCGGAGATCGCGAAGTACGCCGCGGACTCGACGGGCATCTCGGGGCGGCCCGGCAGGTCGACGTGGACCTCGGTGCGGACCGGGCAGACCATCGCCAACGCCCGTACGGCGTCCGCGAGTCCGCGGTCGGCGAGGACCGGCGGGTGGATGCCGCGCACGAGGTCGCGCAGTTCCTCCAGCGCCTTGGAGGAGGACTCGCGGGCTTCGGCGAGCAGGGCGCGCACGGCCTCCGGGTCGCTCTCCAGACGGTGTTCGGCGGCGTCGAGGGTCATGCCCATCGCGACCAGGCGGGCCTGGGCGCCGTCGTGGAGGTCGCGTTCGATACGGCGGATCTCGGCCATCTGTGTGTCGACGGCGTCGGAGCGGGTGGTGGCCAGGTGCTGGATGCGGCCGGCCATCAGCTCGCTCTCGCTGGGGGCGAGCATGGAGCGGGTGTACAGGGCGTGCCGGCGCACGGCGCGCGGCGCCACCCACAGGGCGAGCGGCAGCTGGAGGACACCCAGGACACCGGCGAGGACGGCGGTGGCCCGGCCCTCGATCGGGATGAACTGGTACCACAGGCCGTCCCATTCCACGGACAGCGGGACCCCGAAGAAGGCGAGGAAGACGCCCCAGACGCCGCTGAGGATCAGGGCGAGCGGGAAGAAGGCCAGTAAGGCGCCGGCCAGTGGGTCGACGAGCACCCAGACCCACTCCCGGCGGGTCTGCGGGTCGCTCATGATCCACCGGTAGCGGGCGGCGGGCCCGGAGGCTCCCTCGGGTGCGGGGGGCGGCGGGCCGGGCGGGCCGGGGATCTCGACCCCGGACCAGCGCAGGGCCAGCTCCCGCCGGCGGGCGGCCAGATTGCGCACGCCCTCCATGGCGCGCGGCACCACGCCGAGGCCGGGGCCGACCAGCCAGATCGCCCCGGACACCGCCAGGGACCGGCCGAAGGCCGCCGCCGCCATCCAGCACAGGGTCATCACCCTGCGCAGCCCGACCAGTCCGGCCGCGACCGAGAATCCCCTGATCTCGTCGGGCGCGCGATTCACCCCGAGCTGCGTCGTGCGGTCCATACGGCTCGCTCCTCTCTGCTGCTGTGCGGTACGTGGGGCGAAGCGCCCGTGTCCTCATTCTGGCCACGGGCGGGGCGTCGGCGCGGTGGAGAAAACTCCCCTCTTGGCCACCCGAGTGCCGTACCGCGTCAGCGAGTAGCGGTCGCCGTCGCCTCCTCCCCCGACCGGCGGTGGGCCGTCGCCAGGGTCAGGGTGATCGTGAGGGATGTGAGGGCCAGGCAGGTCATCGCCGTGGCCGGGGTGGTCAGTTGGGCGAGGGTGCCCGCCAGGGCGGCGGCGAGGCCCTGCATGGTGAGCATTCCGGCTCCCCGCAACCCCTGGGCGTGGCCCGCGAGTTCGTCGGGGGTGACGGACATCAGGCGTTCCTGCTGGGCCAGGGTCGCGCCGAAGCCGACCGAGGCGACGCACACCACCAGGGCGGACCAGGGCAGGGGCGGGTGCAGGGCGAACAGCAGGTACGGCGTGGCCAGCAGCGTCAGGAGCGGGATGGGCAGGCGAGGGCGCAGGGCGGGCGGCACCAGGCGGCCGACGGTCAGGTCGCCGGCGAACATGCCGAGCGCCGCGCAGGCGAACAGCGCGCCGGCGGCTCCGGGGTCGTAGGAGACGTAGAGGGACTCGCAGCCGACGATGAGGCCGTTGGGCAGCCACATGCCGAGGTAGGCGAGGCGGCGGGGGCGCGAGGACCACAGCAGGGCGTTGGTGCGCCAGGTCTCCGCGACGGACGGGCGGCCCGAGGCACGCGCCGGGCGGGGCGTCAGGCCGAGCCGCAGGACGAGGGACGCGGTGGCGTACAGCGCCGCCGACAGGAGCAGACACGCGCGCGGGGACAGTACGGCCAGGAGGGCGCCGCCGGTCGCGAAGCCGACGATCTGCACCAGCCCGAAGACCATGTTGAACACCGAACGCCCGAGGACGAAGCCGCCCTTGGGGAGGATCTCGTTGAGCAGGCCGCCGCTCACCCCGCCGCCCAGCGAGGAGATCAGCCCCTGGACGAAGACCACGGCGAAGGCCGCCCCGAGCGGCAGGCCGGGCAGCGCCTGGACGGCCGTGCAGAGCGCGAAGGCCAAGGCGATGCCGCTGAGCGCCGCGCGTGGCGGGAGCCGGTCGGCGGCCGACAGCAGGAAGGTCGCCCCGAGCATCTGCGCGAGCTGCGGCCCGAACATGCTGATGGCCGACAGCAGCGGTGAGTCGGTGGCCCGGTAGACGAGGGTGGCGAGCGCGAGCCCGCCGATCGTCAGGGCCGCGCCCTGGGCGGCGGAGCCGAGGAAGAACGGCGTGAACTCGGGGGTCCGGAAGAGCTCGCGGTAGCTGCGCATGCGGGGAGTCTGCGGCGGGGCGTGCGGCGGCCGTACTCTTTCGCGCGCACGCGAAACGTCGTGCGCGCGCACGCGCAACGTGGGGAGGGTGCTCTCGTGGGGTGGTGGCAGCTCAACGCGGACACGCTGGCGCGCAGCCGGTTCGTGCTCTCGCCGTTCGCGGAGACGTTCGCGAGTCTGAAGCTGCTGCACGCGGGCATCCCGGCGCACCCCGGTGAGCGGGCGTGGCTGCGCGCCCATCTGCCCGGTTACCGGTCCCGGCTGGCCGCGGACCCGACGACCGCGCGGCTGGTGGGCGCCGCGCTCGGGCGGTCCTGGATCGCCGACTTCGTCGCGCCCACCCCGCGGGACGGGGAACGCTTCGAGGACGTCGTCGCCCGGGTGCGGTCCGCCGACCCGGCCGCCGCCCGCGCCCATCTCGCCGTCTCCCTCGGCGGGCCGCTCCCCGCCGACCTGGACCGCGACGATCTGCCGGAGCGGGCCGCGCGGCTCCTGGAGTACGTCTGGACCCGGACCGTACGGCCGTACTGGGACCGGCGCCGGCGGGTCCTGGAGGCGGACGTGGCCGCCAGGACCGCGCGGGTCAGCCAGGGCGGCTGGGCGGCGGTGCTGGACTCCCTGCGGCCGGGCCAGACCCGCTGGCTCGGCGGGAACCGGCTCCAGGTCAATCTGCAGGAGTACCCGCCCCGCGAGATCTCCGGCGCGGAGCTGGTCTTCATGCCGGTCACGCCGCGGACCGGCTGGGTGTCCTGGGAGGAGCCGGACCGCTACGCCCTCGTCTACGCCTGCTCGGGCCCGCTCACCGACCCGGACGCCCGGAGCGTCCCCGCGGGGCTCTCCGCGCTGCTGGGCCCCGCCCGGGCCACGGTCCTGGTGCTCCTCGGCTCCCCGATGAGCACGAGCCATCTGGTCGCCGTCACCGGGCAGGGCCTGGGCTCGGTCGGGCGGCATCTGCGGGTGCTGCGGGACGCGGGACTGGTGGAGCGGCGGCGCGCGGGCCGCTCGGTGCTGTACGCGCGGACGCCGGCGGGCGACACCCTCGTCGCCGCGCGTGCGGCGGCCGGGGACGGCCTCGTGGACGCGCGTACGCCGGCTGGAGACGGCCTCGTCGACGCCCGGCGCCGGCGGGATCCGGGGCGGAGTTAGCATCCGGAGCATGACGACCCAAGACAGCACCTCCCCCCTCGACGTCGGCATCGGCGCCCTCACCGGCGGCTCCGCCGACCTCTCCCAGTACGCCGGCAAGGCCGTGCTGGTCGTGAACGTCGCCTCCAAGTGCGGGCTGACCCCGCAGTACAACGGCCTGGAGAAGCTCCAGGAGCGCTACGCCGAGCGCGGCTTCACCGTGCTCGGGGTGCCCTGCAACCAGTTCCTCGGCCAGGAGCCCGGCTCCGCCGAGGAGATCGCCGAGTTCTGCTCGGCCACGTACGGCGTGACCTTCCCGATGACGGAGAAGGTCGAGGTGAACGGGGAGGGCCGGCACCCGCTGTACGAGCGGCTCGTGGGCTTCGCCGACGCCGAGGGGCACAGCGGCGACATCCGCTGGAACTTCGAGAAGTTCCTCATCGGCCGGGACGGCACGGTCGTCGCCCGCTTCTCGCCGCAGACCGAGCCGGAGGACGCCGCGCTCGTGGCGGCCGTCGAGGCGCAGCTGGCCTGACCGCTTGACCTTGCCCCTGGGGGAGAGCCGAGCGTCGTCGTCGCCGGGCGGGAGGAACCGCCCGGTGACGGAGGATGAGGCCGTGGACGAGGAACTGCTCACCATCGGCGCGTTCGCCGCGCGGGCGCGGCTGTCGGCCAAGGCGCTGCGGCTGTACGACCGGCTGGGCCTGCTGGTGCCGGCCCGGGTCGACGAGGCCAGCGGCTACCGGTACTACCGGGCCGAGCAGGTCGAGCGGGCCCGTACGGTCGCGCTGCTGCGCCAGCTGGACATGCCGCTCGCGCGGGTCGCGGAGGTGGTCGGGGCCCCGGACGGGGCCGCGGCCGCCGACCGGCTCGCCGCCTACTGGGCGGACGTCGAGACGCGGGTGGCGGGACAGCGTGCGCTCGCCGAGTACCTCCGTGGACGACTGTCGGGGAGGAGCTCCGGGATGAGCGAGAAGTTCGTGGTCGAGACGGTGGACGTGCCCGAGCGGGTGGTGATCGCCGAGACCCGCCATGTGCTGGCGGACGAGCTGCCGGTCTGGATCGGGTCGGCGCTGGGCCGGCTGGAGACGGCCGCGCGGGAGTGCGGCGGGGTCACGGCGCCGCCGTTCGTCGTGTACCACGCCGAGGTGTCACCGGAGAGCGACGGGCCCGCCGAGGCGTGTGTACCGGTCGGGGACGAGGCGGCGGCCCGGGCCTGGCTCGCCCGGGAGGGCCGTACGCGCGCCACCTCGGTGCGGGTGGAGCCCGCACAGCGGCTGGCGTTCACCCGGATCACCAAGGCGCAGGTGGCGCATCCGCAGATCCTGGCGGCGTTCGAGGCGGTGGAGGAGTGGATCGCCCGGGCGGGGCTGGAGCAGGCGGGTCCGTGCCGTGAGGTGTACTTCGCGGACTGGGAGGCGGCGGGAGCCGGGGACCCGGTGTGCGATGTGGCCTTCCCGATGAGGTGACGCCGGCGCGGGCCGCGCCGGGCCGCCGTGCCCGACGGGTGTGGCCGAGCCCTCTCGGCAAGGACGGCGGACTGGTCGAGAGGGCTCTTCCTGTGGTGCCTGTGTGGTGCTCTCTTGTGGGAGGGGAGGTCAGACGGCCCCGCCCCTCACGCCTTGACCGACGCCACGAAGGTGTTCCACGCGTTCGCGGGGAACGCCAGGACGGGGCCCTCGGGCACCTTGGAGTCCCGTACCGCCATGGCCGCCGTGATCGGCGACTTGACCTCGACGCACGCGCCGTTCCCAGTCGAGTACGAGGACTTGGTCCACGTGTCCGTGGCACCCTGACGAATTGCCATGTTCGCTCCGCAATGCTGATGGTGAGTGCTGTCATCGCGCGGCGCGGCCCGGAACGGACCGGCAGCGCGATTCACGCCAACCTTCTTGCTCGGTGGCGTGATCGACGCTACTCGCCACCCCCGGCCGACGAAGCGACTATTCACTCGGCCGGGTGGCATATTCCATTGGAGTCTTCCGTCCTGACGGGGGACGGTGTACCGTGCGGCTTTTTCGCGATCGACGACCATCAGCGCGCGTACTCAGCGCCTACTCAGCGCGCGTACTCCTTGGCGATGTCCGCGATGAACTGCCGTGACTGCTCGACGTTCAGGGCCTGCGCCCGCAGGTGCTCGTACATCACGCTGTACTTCTGTACGTCGTTCGCCTTCTCCAGGTACAGGTCGCTCGTGACGCCCTCGATGTAGACGACGCTGGAGTCGGCCGCGTCCGGGAACTCCAGGATCGCGTACTGGCCGTTGAGGCCCGGGTGGGCGCCCATGTCGAACGGGATCACCTGCACGGTGACGTGCGGCAGCAGGGACTGCTCGACGAGCTGCTCGAGCTGATCCCGCATCAGGGAGCGGTTGCCGACGACCCGGCGCAGGGCCGCCTCGTCCAGCACGGTCCACAGCCGCAGCGGGTTCTCCTCGGTGGAGATTCGTTCCTGTCGGCGCATCCGCACCTGGACGCGCTTCTCGATCTCCGTCGGCGCCGTCTCGGGCAGCGCCCCGGCGATCAGGGCCTCCGCGTACTGCTTCGTCTGCAGCAGGCCCGGCACGACCTGCGGGTCGTACACGCGCAGACTGGCGGCGTCGGTCTCCAGGCCGATGTAGACGCTGTAGGGGATGTCGCCGAAGGAGTGCCACCAGCCCTGCTGGCGCGAGTCCTTGGCCATCTGCATCAGGGAGTCGACGATCCGGTGGTCCTCCACCTCGTAGACCCCGCACAGGTCGCGGACGTCGCGCTGGCTGATGCTGCGCCGTCCGTTCTCCAGCCGGCTGATCTTCGACTGGGAGACCAGCAGCCGTTCGGCCACTTCCTCGGCGGTCATGCCCTTGAGCTCGCGGAGCCTGCGCAACTCCTGGCCCAGCCGGCGTCGCCTGACGGTGGGATTGACATTGGACGCCACGGGACGTGCACCTCCGGCTGCCTGCCTTGTGATCGGCACTTTGCGTATCTGCTGTTCAGCAGATTGCCACCAAGGCGCTCACCACCGCTGGGAAACGGTGGATATGCGCAGGACGCACACCATCGGTGCTCCGCGGCCCGGCACACGCGGCCGCGCGGGACGACGGAACCGGTGTCCCTGTCCGTGGTGATACGGACGTACGGTTCCGTCGCCCCGCGCGGATCAGCGGCTCCCGAACCGGTCATGGGGGACGGTGCGGCGCTGCACGTGGCGTGCGGGTCTTGCTGGTCGAGCGGGTCGAACGTGTCGAGCGGTCGGACGTGTCGTGCGGGTCGAGCGGTTTCTCAGTGGGCCACGACCCGCGCCATGGATCCTCGGCGCGGCTGCGCCGGGACACCGCGCGCGGGTTCCGCCGACGGCCTGCCGCCGGGGCCCGGGGGACGGCCGGACGGTGTCTGGCCGCGACGCGGCTGTGCGGCCGCGCCGTTCTGGACGTCCATCACCGCGTGCGCGACGAGGCCGCCCATGGGGTCGTGCCGGATCAGATCCCGCAGCCGGGAGCGAGAGGAACGTCCCTCGTTGCCCGGATACAGGTGCTTGCCGAGACCGACCGCGTGGGCCAGGGCGGCGAGCGCCGCGGTCCGCGGGTCCGGCGGTACGCCGGTGCGGATCGCGGAGTCCAGCCGGGCCCTGATCTCCCGGCTGATCTCGTTGTCCGTCGCCTGGTAGCGAGTCGTCGGCAACACCCCGCACATCTGGCCGGCCACGGCATGCACCATGCCGCACCTCTCCAGATGCGAGAGATAGGTCTGGCGCAGCCCCAGGCGGGGCCCGCCGATCCAGTGGACGGCCCGTACCGGAGCGCCACGCCTTCGCAGCAACTCCAACGCGCAGTCCAGTGTCGGATCTCCTGTCGGCCGTGGTGCCACCACGGCGATACGATCCCCGTCTGGGGCTATCCGTCCGGCCAGCGCCAGCTCCACTAGCTGTGCTCCGGCCAGACCGAGGTCGAGCGACTGCGGCTGCGCGGTGGTACCCGTGGCCGGGTCCAACGCCAGCAGCAGAAGCTCCTCCGGAAGTGTTCTGCGGCTCCTGCCCATCCATGCCTCCCCGCGTGGATGAAAGACAGGGTGACCCCTCTCACATTGGTCTGTCGAGAGCACGTGACCGGTTCGTAGCGGAACCAGTAGGTATGTCGTTCTCGTCTACCGCGTCAGGTGGGGGCCGCGCACAGGACACTGGTATCTGGTTCGGACAGCGGCACGGGGGTCGTGCGGACACGGTGTCCGGGCGACGACCCACGGTTCGGCAGCCGTACGGTGGCGTGCGGCGGCACATGGAGGAGGCATCGGTGGCGGGCGAGTCCCCCGACAGGTCGAAGCAGCGCGAGTCGTCGGCAGAACCGACGTCGGGGAGCGCGGTCCCGGTTCCCGAGTCCCGGCCCGAACCCGAGGCCACCACCCGGCCGGCCCAGAGCCCGGGCGGCGACCCGCGCCTGGCGATGGCCCGCGAGTCGTCCTCGGGCGGCGGCGTGGACACGGCCACGCGGGTGCTGTCCCGCGAGGAACCGGTGGAGACGCCTGAGGAGCCGGAGGAGCCCGAGACCGAGGGTGACGTCGAGGCCGACGCCGATGCCGAGGCGGCTGAGGATGCCGAGGGTGCGGCTGAGGGTGCCTCGGAGGACGGGGACGCGGATGCCGACGCCTCCGCCGACAACGATGACGCGGACGCGGACGACGCGGATGCTTCCGGCAGCTCCGACGACGCTGCCGACGCCGGCGACTCCGGTGAGGGCCAGGACCGGCTGAGGGCCGCCGTCGCGGCCTGGGTGGCGTCCTCCGACGGCAAGGACGAGCCGAGCGCGGAGGACGGCGCCGAGGAGGCGGAGGACGCCGACTCGCAGGCCGCCGCGAAGACTGACGACGCGACGGACGACGAGCCCGAGGACGACACCGACGCGTCCGCCGACGCCGAGGACACCCCCGACGACGGCAAGGGCGTCGACCAGGCCACCGCGGTCTTCCGCACCCGGCCCGCCGAGCCGAAGGCCGCCCCCAAGGACGAAGAGGCACCCAAGGACGACAAGGCTGCCCCGGCCGACGACGAGGCCCCGAAGGACGACAAGACCCCCGAGGACGCCGCCGACACCCCCGCCGCCGACGACCGCAAGGGCGTCGACCAGGCCACGGCCGTCTTCCGCACCCGGCCCGCCAAGCCGCACGTCGACCAGCCGACCACCATGCTCAAGGCCCCCAAGCCGGAGGCCGAGAAGCCGGAGGCACCGAAGCCCGACGCCGAGAAGCCGGAGGCGTCGAAGACCGACGCCGAGCCGGCGGCCCCCAAGCCGGACGCGTCCAGGCCCGAGCCCCCCGCCGAGCGCACCAGCAAGTTCGTCGCGCTCAAGCCGGACCTCCCGCAGGAGGCCCCGAAGGCGCCCGCGGCGCCCCGGCCCCCCGTGCCGCCGGCGGACGTCACCGCGGCCGTCCCGCAGATCGGGCCCGAGCGCACCACGCAGCAGCCGCTGCCGCCGAAGCCCCCGCTGGACCTGCTCGCCGAGCTGACGAACACCCCGCCGCCGCCGGAGACCCCGGTGCGCACCCTGGTGCGGCGGGTCAAGATCTGGACGCCGCTGGTGATCCTGCTGGCGATCGTCTTCGCGATCGTGCAGTCCGTGCGTCCGCTGCCGGCGCCCACGCTCGACCTCACGGCGAACGACAGCTTCACCTTCGAGGGCGACAAGATCGACATCCCGTGGCCGGCCCAGGGCCAGGCCGCGCTGGACGTCGACGGCATCGGCAGCTTCGGCTCCTCGGGCGACCAGAAGCCCGTGCCGATCGCGAGTGTCGCCAAGGTCATGACGGCGTATCTGATCCTGCGCGAGCACCCGCTGAAGAGCGGGGCCCCGGGCCCGAAGATCCCGATCGACCAGGCCGCCGAGGACCAGTCGAACGCGGGCCAGGAGTCGACCGTCAATGTGACGAAGGGCGACTCGATCACCCAGCGTGAGGCGCTGGAGTCCATTCTGATCGCGTCCGCGAACAACGTGGCGCGGCTGCTGGCGCGCTGGGACGCCGGTTCGGAGAAGGACTTCGTGGCGAAGATGAACGCCACCGCCGAGAAGCTCGGCATGACGAACACCACGTACACGGACCCGTCCGGTCTGAACGACACCACGGTGAGCACGGCCGTCGACCAGGTGAAGCTGGCGAAGGCCGCGATGAAGGAGCCCGCCTTCCGCGAGGTCGCCGCGATGATGTCGTACGACGACTACAAGGGCGTCAACCACTCCAACTGGAACCAGCTGGTCGGCAAGAACGGCGTGGTGGGCATCAAGACCGGCACCACCACCTCCGCCCTCGGCAACCTGGTCTTCGCGGCGAAGAAGGAGATCGGCGGCGAGACGCGCACCATCATCGGCGCCGTCGTCCGCCAGCCCGCCGGCGGCCCGGAGAACACCATCCTCAGTGCCGCGCTGTACGGCGGCGACCAGCTGATCCGGGCCGCGCAGGGTGCCCTGGAGTCGGCGACCATCCTGAAGAAGGGCGACGTCGTCGGGTATGTGGACGACGGGCTGGGCGGCCGTACGCCGGTGGTGGCCACCAAGGACGTCACGGCGATCGGCTGGGCGGGCCTGAAGGTGAAGCTGACCTTCGCGCCCGACGAGGTCCCGCACACCGCGAAGGCCGGCACCGAGGTGGGCGCGCTCACCGTCGGGGACGGCAGCAGCGGAGCGGTGAAGATCCCGGTCGCCCTGCGGAGCGATCTCACCGAGCCGGGCTTCACGGACAAACTCACCCGGATCGGCTGAGCCGGGGGCGCCACGGCGTCATCACACCGCAGCCCGCCGACCACGCTCGTCGGCGGGCTGCGTGCTAGCGTCACGAATCGGGCAGGTCGTCGCCCACGGGGCACGACCGCAGCACCTTGACCGACTGGGCCGACACACGCGGGACACGGGACGCGGCCAGAAGAGAAGACAGCACGGGGAGTGCCTCAGACGTGGCCACTGCGGAGCCGACACGCGCCGACGACGCCGATCCCGAACGGGGAGCCGGTCCGCGAATACGCGTACCCGCGCCGCGCTCGGACCTGGATCCGGGTGACACCCGGAACGGTCCGCCGTCGCGTCCGGCGGCGGCCTTCGAGGCCCTGCGCGCGCGCCTTCTGCGGCACCCGGTGCTGTCGGTCACCGCCCTCGCCGGGCTGCTCCACATCATCTGGTTCTTCACGTTCGCGAACAGTGGCGGCGACCTCGCGGCCCAGGACGCCTGGGCGGAGTTCGTCGGCCGGCACCCCGACTCCGCGTACAACCTCGCCTGGTACGGCGGGATGCATCCGGTGTCGTACAGCATCGTGTCGCCGTATCTGATGTCGGTGCTGGGCGTCCGGACGACGATGATGATCGCGGGGACGATCTCGGCGGGGCTGCTGATGCTGGTCCTGCTGCGCAGCCGGTCCGTGCGCAATCCGCTGTGGGCCGCGCTCGCCGGGGTCTTCGGGCTGATCGCCAACGCCATCTCCGGGCGGGTCACGTTCGCGCTGGGCACGATGTTCGCGCTGGGCGCGGTCGCCGTCGTCTTCTGCTGGCCGCATCGCTGGCGCTACAAACGCTGGGCGAAGGCGCTGTGCGCGGCGCCGCTCGCCGCGCTCGCCACCATGGCGTCGCCGGTCGCGGGGCTGTTCGTCGGGCTCGTGGCCGTCGCGCTGTTCCTGCAGAAGCGGCGTCCGGGCGCCTGGGCGCTGGGGCTCGCGCCGACCGTCGTGGTGGCGCTGTCGGCGTGGCTGTTCCCGTTCTCCGGCACCCAGCCGATGGTGATCGGCTCGGTGATCATGCCGTTGCTGATGTCGGTCGTCGTCTGTCTCACGGTGCCCTCGGACTGGCGGACGGTCCGGCTGGTGTCGGCGGTGTACGGCGTCTCGGTCGTCCTGGTGTGGGTGGTCAGCTCGCAGATCGGCTCCAACATCACCCGGCTGGCGATGCTGTTCGCCGGGGTGACGCTGGTGGCGGCGCTGCCGTTCACGGTGGCGCGCACCCGCAAGTGGTACGCGCTGGTGACGGCGCTGCTCGCGTTCGTCGGGTGGATCGGCTACAAGACGGTCGACGACATCATCCACGCGGCCCCGGAGGCGTCCTGGGCGCGTGAGCTGGCCCCGCTGGTGAACGAGCTGCAGGAGGTCGGCGCCGAGAAGGGCCGGGTGGAGGTCGTGCCGGCCCGCTCGCACCGGGAGGCGTCCGCGCTCGCCCCGTACGTGAACCTGGCGCGCGGCTGGAACCGGCAGGCCGACATGGAGCGCAACCCGCTCTTCTACGACGACACCCTCAACTCGGCGAACTACCGGGAGTGGCTGCGGCGCTGGGCGGTGCACTTCGTGGTGCTGCCCAAGGACGAGCCGGACCCCTCGGCGGCGCAGCGCGAGCGGGAGCTGGTGCAGCGCGGGCTGCCGTATCTGAAGCAGGTGTGGGGCGACGCGAACTGGCAGCTGTTCGAGGTGACCGACCCGGTGCCGCTCGCCGAGCCGAACGCCGTGGTGGAGCGGGCCGAGCAGGGCGAGATGACGATGCGGGTGAGCAGGCCGGGCCGGATCCTGATCCGGATCCCGTACTCGCCGTGGCTGAGCATCGTGGACGCGGAGGGCAGGAAGCTCGACCCGCCGCAGGAGACCGAGGAGTCCCGCGCCCGTCCGGACGACCGGCCGAAGTCGTACGAGAACGTCAACGGCTGTCTGATGGAGACCGAGGAGGACGCGAAGGGCGACCGGTGGACGACGCTGGTGGCCCCGCGGGCGGGCGTGTACCGGCTGGCGGCGCCCTACGACGTGCCGCGCGGCACGCCCTGCCCGGAGGAACTGCGCTGAGGGACTGCGCTGAGGAACTGCGCTGAGGGACCGCGCTGACGGCACGGCGCCGACCGGGTGGGTCAGCGCAGTTCGTCGACGTACCGGTCGGTGCCCGGCACCGTGGGGATGAACGGCGCCACGAGCTCGGTGCGGCCCAGGCCGGTCTTCTCGACGGCCGTCTCCGGACCGGCGAAGTGCTCCTCCCAGCAGCGCCGGGGGTCCTCCTCCAGGAACCAGAGCAGGGTGAGCCGGGTGCCGACGCCCTCGACCTGGCGGACGTAGGACATGCGGTCCAGCGGCAGCGGGGTGGGCCGGAAGACGGTCGCCATCGCGGCCGGGGAGCCCGCCAGCCGTTCGGGCAGATGCCGGTCGCGCAGCCAGGTGAGCAGGTCGGCGCTGTGCGCGGCCGTGTCGGCGTCGACGACCTGGAGGACCAGTCCGGCGTAGGGGTGGTCGAGGGCGTGGAGGTCGCGGGGGCCCGCCGGGCCGTCGCGGTACACCGTCGTCGCGTGGTCCTGGAACGCCGTGAAGACGTGGGTGCGGTCGTGGTGGACGCGGGCGTCGCGGTTGAGGCGCCGGTTGATGGCGACGGTCCAGCGCATGTGGTCGGCGTAGCGGCCGGCGGTGATCCAGTACGTGGAGAGATAGCAGCCGCCGGTGACCGGCCGGGCGACCGCCGACCGTGCGGGGTGACGCAGCAGCTGGAGGTCGCGGGTGGCGACCCAGCGGCGGCCGGCGAACATCCAGGGCATGGCCATGGCGCCCGCGTAGTAGTGGTCGTCCTCGTACCAGCGGTTGTAGGCGCGCTCATGGCCGGGGTGCGGTTCGACCATGGTGATCAGGGCGTGGCCGGGGGCGGCGCCGTACGGGCCGACGGCGGCCAGTTCGGCGTACACCTCACTGCGGGTGTCCTCGCTCACGCTGTTCCCCTTTCCTCGGCTCGCCCATACTCTGACGCCCCGTCAGATATTGCGCCAGGGTCGGGAGGCACCGGGATGTCACTGCTCATGGACAGGACCGTGGTCGTGTCGGGGGTCGGCGTGGGGCTCGGCCACCAGGTCGCGGCGGCGGTCGTACGGGACGGCGGGAACGCGGTGCTGGGGGCGCGGACGGAGGAGCGGCTGGCCCGCACCGCCGCCGAGATCGACCCGGCCGGGAAGCGCACCGCGTACCGGGCGACCGACATCACCGACGAGGCGCAGTGCGAGGCGCTGGCGGCGCTGGCCCGGGAGCGGTTCGGCGGGATCGACGCGGTGGTCCATGTGGCGGCCTGGGACTCACTGTTCGGCGGGCTGGAGGACGCCGACTTCACGACCTGGCAGGCGGTGCTCGACGTCAATCTGCTGGGCACGCTGCGGATGACCCGGGCCTGCCTGCCGGCACTGTCGGAGCGCGGCGGGTCGGTGGTGTTCATCGGAACGCAGTCGGCGGTCGCGGCGCCGTCCGAGGTGCGCCAGGCCGCCTACGCCGCCTCCAAGGGCGCCCTGACCAGCGCGATGTACTCGCTGGCCCGGGAGCTGGGGCCGCGCCGGATCCGGGTCAACTCCGTACTGCCGGGGTGGATGTGGGGGCCGCCGGTGGAGACCTTCGTACGGTTCACGGCGCAGACGGAGGGGGTCGGGGAGGACGAGGTGCGGGCGCGGCTGACCGGGCGGATGGCGCTGCCGGACATGCCCACGGACGGGGACGTCGCGGACGCGGCGGTGTTCCTCGCGTCGGACCGGGCGCGGGCCATCACGGGGCAGTCGCTGCTCGTCAACGCCGGGGAGTTGATGCGCTGACGTACGGGTTGCAACGGATTTCGTCGTTCACAGCCATGAACTGAAGTCACCAAGCAGAACGATTTTACTGTCCCTTGACCCTACTCGCGCTTGTCGCGCCCTCTTCCACGCATCGACCATGGGCGGGCCGTTCACAGGACGGAACCCTGGAAGGGGTCATATGAACAGTCTCGACTGGGCCGTGCTCATCGGCTACTTCGGCGTGATGGTCGCCATCGGCGTCTGGTCCCACAAGCGTGTGGACAACGTGAGCGACTTCTTCACCGCGGGCGGCAAGATGCCGTGGTGGCTGTCCGGCATCTCGCACCACATGTCCGGCTACAGCGCGGTGATGTTCACCGGGTACGCGGGCATCGCCTACACCTACGGCGTCACGTCCTTCGTCACCTGGTCCTTCCCCATCGCGCTCGGCATCGCCATCGGGTCGAAGCTGTTCGCGCCGCGCATCAACCGGCTCCGGTCACGGCTGCACGTGGCCTCCCCGCTGGAGTATCTGAAAACCCGTTACGACCTGCGGACCCAGCAGGCGCTGGCCTGGTCCGGCATGCTGCTGAAGATCGTGGACGTGGGCGCCAAGTGGGCGGCGATCGCGACCCTGTTGTCGGTGTTCACCGGTGTCTCGCTGAACCAGGGCATCCTCATCACCGGGATCATCACCGCCGTGTACTGCACCATCGGCGGCCTCTGGGCGGACGCCCTCACCGAACTCGGGCAGTTCGTCATCCAGTTGCTCGCCGGGCTCGCGATGTTCTTCGCCGTGGTGATGAAGCTGAACGACAAGGGCATCGGCTTCCTCGGCGCCTGGGACGAGCCCGAACTCCAGGGCCACGGCGAGCCGCTGGTCGGCCCGTACGGCACGGTGTTCCTGCTGGCGTTCCTCTTCATCAAGCTCTTCGAGTACAACGGCGGCATGCTCAACCAGGCCCAGCGGTACATGGCCACGGCCACCCCGCGCGAGGCCCAGCGCTCCGCCCGGCTGTCGGCGGTGCTGTGGCTGGTCTGGCCGCTCGTGCTGTTCTTCCCGATGTGGATGTCGCCGCTGCTCGTCGACTCGCAGAAGCCGGACGGCTCCGACTCCTACGCCCTGATGACCGAACAACTGCTGCCGCACGGCCTGTTGGGTCTGGTCATCGTCGGCTTCTTCTCGCACACCATGGCCATGTGCTCCTCCGACGCCAACGCCATCGCCGCCGTCTTCACCCGGGACGTGGCGCCGGTGCTGTCGAAGCAGGCGCGGGCCTGGAACGAGCGGTCGGGCCTGGTCGCGGCGCGGGTGACGACCGTCGTCTTCCTCGCCCTGTCGATGGCGGTGGCGACGCAGGTCGACTCCCCCACGTTCAAGGACATCATCACCGTCGTGATCAAGTGGGTCGCCGGTCTCATGGGCCCCATCGCGATCCCGATGATGCTGGGTCTGCTGCGGCCGTTCCGCCGCTCCGGGCCGACCGCCGCGCTCACCAGCTGGTCGATGGGCCTGCTCGCCTTCTGGCTGGTCAACTACCCGATCAGCTGGAACGTCGAGGGCGGTGTGCCGCTGCAGTACCAGGTGTCGATCCCGCTGGCGGTGTCGCTGATCCTCTACATCCTCATCGGCTATCTGAAGCCGGAGGACACCCCGGAGCGGCTCGCCGTGGTGGAGAGCGTCAACACGGACGGCGACGGGGCGGCGGCCGCCGCGGTGCCGGCGCCGGCCGGTCCGGTGGAGGACGTGGTGCGGGCCAAGGAGTGAGCGCGGGAGCGGACGGCGGCGTAGGGGTGCGGCCCGGGGCTCAGGCGCGCGGGTAGCGCGCCAGCCAGCCCGGGGCGGAGGCGCCCGGCCCGTGCAGGGCCGGGCCCTGCGTCATCTCCATCGCGAAATCGTCGGCGAGTTCCAGGATCGTGGGACGGCCCTCCAGCTCGGCCAGCCAGGCCGGCGGCAGGGCCGTCTCGCCGTGCAGGGCGCCGAGCAGACCGCCGGTGAGGGCGGCCGTGGCGGCGGACGGGCCGTCGTGGTTCACCGCCAGGCACAGTCCCTGCCGGACGTCCTCGCCGACCAGGGCGCAGTACACGGCGGCCGCGAGCAGGCCGTCCGCCGAGCCGTCGGCGGCCAGCTCCCCGACGCGGGCGGGCGTCGGCATGCCCTGGCGCACCGCGCCCAGCGCGTGCTGGAGCGCGTCCGACACCGGTTCGTACCCGGGGCGCACGGCGAGCAGCGCGAGGGCCCGCTGCACGGCACCGTCGAGGCTCTCCCCGCAGGCCAGGCCGTGCACGATGACGGCGTACGCGCCCGCCGAGAGGTAGGCGACGGGGTGGCCGTGGGTCTGTGTCGCGCACTCCACGGCGAGCTGCACGACGAGCTGCGGCTCCCAGCCGACGAGCAGCCCGAACGGCGCGGAGCGCGCGGCGGCCTCCGGTCCGAGCTCGGCGGTGTTCTTCGGCGTCTCCAGGGTGCCCATGGTCTCGTCGCCGAGGCCGAGCAGCAGGGAGCGGGTCGCGTCGCGGCGGGCGTACAGCCACTCCTCGCGGGCGAGCCAGCCGTCGTCCTTGCGGCGCTCGTCGGGGCCCCAGTCGCGCTGGGTGGCGGCCCAGCGCAGATAGGCGCGGTGCAGATCGGTCGGCGGATGCCAGGCGCCGGTGTCCCGGCGGACCTGGGCCCGTATGAGCCCGTCCACGGAGAACAGGGTGAGCTGGGTGAGATGGGTCACGGCACCCCGGCGGCCGTAGCCGAACGCCAGGTCGAGCAGGCCCTCGGCGCCGTGCTGCTCCTGGATCTCGGCCAGGCCCAGCCCGTCGACCGGGGCCCCGAGGGCGTCCCCGACGGCCACGCCGAGCAGCGTCCCGCGCACCCGGCTGCGGTAGTCCTGCTGCTCGGTACGGCCCCAGACGGGTCCGACAGTCGCCCCCACCAAGACCTCCCCGTGACCGACCGCTCGTACGACAGTTCGCCACTGTAATCGACCGGGGACGGGGGGTCGGGAGGGCGGAGCGGTATGCGGTGTGTGACGGAAGTGGTCGGGAACGGCCCTCTTCGTGCCGTTCGCCGGTCAGGTCCGGTGACGTACCCGGATGGCCTCCGCCGCCGCCGTGATCCGCTCCAGGCGCGGGGTGATGTGCGCCGCGTCGGCGCCGGGGCTGTTCAGGACGTGGCCGAGGATGGAGGCCAGGGTCGCCACGTCCGCCCAGCCGGGCTCCAAGGCGAGGAAGGCCGTCAGCCCCCGGTCGGCGAGGGGCCAGTCCCCGAGGGCGCAGCCGAGGAAGCAGTGGCCCTGCGCGCGCTGGGTGTCCTCCAGACCGGTTCCCGTCTCCAGCATCCCGGCCAGCTCCCGCCACAGGGGCTCGGCGGCGGCCAGGCCCTCCGCGAGGCCGGTGACCACGGCCATCTCGAATGCAGATTCAAGAGGCTCCGACTCCCGCAGGCGTTCCGCGCAGCGCCGGGCCTCCTCCCACTCCTCGCGGTGGGCGTGCCACTCGGCCCTCAGGCCGTCCAGGTCGCTGTCGGACAACCCGGCCTCCCCGGCCGCGCGCAGCCGGTCCCCCGCCTCGTCCCAGCGGCCGCACAGCACGAGCAGGTCGATGGCCGTCCAGCGGGCCCAGACCGGCTCCCAGCCCAGGGCCACGCACCGGTCCAGGTCGCCCAGGGCCTCCTCGCACCACCCGATCTCCAGCGCGACACGGGCCCGTCGGGCGCGGAGCCAGCCGACGTCACCGGCGGCCTCGAGGGCACGTCCCAGGCAGCGGTACGCCTCCCGGTGGTTCTTCAGCGCCAGGTGGACGGCTGCAAGGGCCGCGTGCGCGTAGTCGTACTCCGGGTCCTGGGCCAGGGACTGCTCAAGGGCGGCTCGCGCCTCCTCGTAGCGGCCCTCCTGCCGGTACGCCTCCCCCAGCTCGGCGGCCGCCCAGCCGTCCGAGGAGTCCGCGGCGGCGGCCCGCCGCAGATCGTCGAACCTGCCCTCCTTGTCGCCCATACGGGCTCTGACCTGGGCGCGGGTGACGAGCGCCCACGCGTAGTCGGGGATCAGGTCGATGGCCCTGGACAGATCGGCCAGCGCCTCCTCGTCCCGGCCCAGTTCGTACTGGGCGAGGCCCCGGCCGGCGAAGGCCGACGCGTGGTCCGGCTTGAGGGCGACGGCCCGGCCGAGTTCTGCGACGGCGTCCTCGAAGCGCCCCACGAGCCGGTAGGCGTCACCGCGCTCCGACGCGACCCAGGGGCTGTCGGGTGCCTTCTCCACGGCACGGTCGAAGTCGGCGAACGCCTCGTCCCACTCGGAGCGGACGCGGCGCAGCCGGGCCCGGCGCACCAGTGGCCACAGGTAGTCCTCGTCGAGTGCGACCGCCTGGTCGAGGTCGGCGAGCGCCTCGTCGTGCTGTCCCAGTTCCTGGCGGGACACGGCCCGGCCGGCTAGGTACTCCGGGTCCGTCGGGTCGAGGGCGACGGCCCGGTCGTACTCGGCGAACGCCTCCTGGAAACGGCCGGCCAGGCGGTAGGTCTCGGCACGCTCGGCGATGATCCAGTCGTCGTCCGGGGTGAGCCGGTCGGCGGTGTCGAAGGCGGCGAGCGCCGCCGGGAAGTCGCCGAGCGAGCGCAGGGCGAGCCCCCGGCCGGTGTGCGCCGAGGTCAGCTCGGGGTCCAGCTCGACCGCCCGGTCGGCGTCCGCGAGGGCGAGTTCGTGCCGGCCCTCGCGGCGCAGCTCCCGCGCCCGGAAGGAGTAGGCGGCCGCCCGGGTGCGCCGGTCGGGCCCCGGACGGGACAGGACCAGGTTCGCCACCGCGGTCATGGCGGTCGCATCGTCGGCGAGCGCCTCGCCCAGCGCCCCGCCCCAGTCGCCGAGGACAGGGTCGCCGGTTGCCTCGCCCGCCTCCACCAGCATCTGCGCCCAGCGCCGGCCCGCCGCCTCGTCGACGCCGCAGACCAGCACGACGTCCCGCAGCGCCGCGTTCAGCGCGGTGCGGGGGCGGGCGCACAGCGCGTGGTAGATCTCCTCCAGCCGCAGCTCGCGCCACTCCTCCTCCAGCCACTCCTGGAAGGGGCCGAGGCCCTGGCCCGCCTCCTCCCGCCAGCGGCCGTACACGGCGGCGAGCCGGTCGTGCCGCTCGGTCCAGCCGCGTGGGGAACGGCGCCGCTGCAGGCGGAGCATCGGTTCGCGCACCAGGTCGTGGTACCGCAGCCGGTCGCCCCGCTCGTCCACGAACGCCAGGCCGCGCAGCCAGGCGAAGAGCGGGTCGACGTCGTCGTCCGGCCAGTCCACGGCGGCCCGGAACACGTCCAGGTCCACCCGCCGGGGCAGCGCGCACGCGAGTGCCACGGCCCGGCGCACGGGATCCTGCTCCCACTTCAGGAAGCGTTCGACGGCGGTGGCGCTCGGATCGCCGATGTCGTCCGGGCGGACGGGGCGCTGTTCGGCCAGGGTCGAGACGAGGACGGGCAGGCCGCCGGTGAGCCGCAGGACCTCCTCGACGACCGGCTCGGCGACGACGCCCCGGTCGGCCAGCAGTCCGCGCGCCTCGGTCTCGGTGAACGGGCCGAGCGGTATGTCGGCCATGAAGTCGGTGAAGCCGCCCCAGCGGGCGGTGTCGAAGGGGTGCTGTCCCGCGGTGACCACGACGACGGTCGCGGGCAGCGCGCCGTACCGGTCGCTGGTCATGACGTCGTGCAGCCAGCCGTCCAGGAAGGGGCCGGTGCGCTCGTACGTGTCGAGGAACAGGACGATCCATGGGACCTGCTCCGCAGCGCCGGACAGTTCGGTCAGCAGGACGGGGGTGAGCACCCGCTCCGGGGAGAGCACCAGCTGCACGTCGTCCTGGCTGCGGAACCGGGCGCTGAGTCCGGCGCGCAGCCGGTCGGCGCTCTGGGCGAGCTGGGCGGCGTCCAGGGCTCCCGCGAAGGGGCCGATGCCGGGGACCATGCCGAGGCCGACGAGTCCGGCCCGCATCACGGCGGTGCCGGTGGCCGACGGCGCTTGCGGTTCGGTGCCCAGGGCTGCGGCCGCCGCCTCCGCCTCGTGCCGTCGTTCCCGGTGGGTGGCGAGTGCCCGGTCGAGGTCCTTCAACCGGTGGCCCTGAGCGGCGAACTGGCGGCTGATCGCCGCCATGGTCTCCGGGACGCTGCCGACGGCCTCGTCCACGGAGGCGGTCAGCGCGCCCTTCTCACGGGCCAGTTGCTCCAGTTCCCGCAGCAGGAAGGACTTGCCGACGCCTGCCTGACCGTGCACATGGAACAGGAAGCGGTGTCTCTCGTCCTGCGGCGGCAGCTCCAGGTTCTCCCGGAACGCGGCCCGTTCGGCTCCCCGGCCGACGAAGCCGGCGCGGCTGCGCTGCCGGATCAGCTCCTGCATCGACGGCTGCGCCTGCGCCACCGTACGTCCCCTCGTCCGACCGCCCCGAAGTCCGTCCCGTTCATTGTGGCGCAATGACGCCCGAACAACCGCGCTACGCGGGGAAGATGACCTCCATGTCGACCACACCCCCCCCCGTACCGCTCTGCATCTCGCCGCCACGCTCCTGACCGGGACCGTGGCGCTCTACATCGCGCTCGTCGCCTTCGGGAACATCACGGACTTCGGTACGAACCAGCAGTTCGTGAGGCACGTCCTCGCGATGGACACGACCTTCAAGGACGAGGACCTGATGTGGCGGGCCGTCACCGGCAAGGGACTTCAGGACGCCGCCTATGTCGCGATCATCGTCTGGGAGACCGTCGCCGCGCTCGTCCTCATATACGGCACCTGGCTGTGGGCGCGGCACGACGACGCCCGGGCCCGTCGGTTCTCCACGTACGGGCTGCTGATGCTGATGCTGCTGTTCGGCGCCGGGTTCATCGCGATCGGCGGTGAGTGGTTCGCGATGTGGCAGTCCTCGGACTGGAACGGCCTCGACGCGGCGACCCGGGTCTTCCTGCTGAGCGGCGTGGTGCTGATCGTGAACCACCTGCCGGCCGGGCAGGGCGGGAGCACGGAGGCCTGACGCACCTGAGGGACGGGGCGCCGGTCAGTCGACCACGACCACCGGCGTCCCGGTCTCGCCGAACTTCCACAGCGCCGCCCCGTCCGCCGCGCGCATCCGCACCCCGCCGGTCTGCTTGCCGTCGGCGGGCGGGGGCGAGGAGCCGTCCACGGCGTTGGAGAACGCGATGGAGATGCCGGACTTGGCGGCGAAGTACACGATGTTCTGGATCTGCACGCCGTCGGAACCCTGGGTGGCCATGGTCCGGGACGACACCGTGTAGCGGCCGGGGTCCGGGCTGACCGTACCGGGCCAGACGGTGAAGGTCCGCCGGGCGGCGTCGCTCGCGTCGACCAGCCAGACCCGCTTGTCGCCGAGGTCGTAGACGATCCGGCGGCCGGTGCCGGAGTCGGCGGGCACCTCGGCGGGCCGGGGCGTCCTCGACGGCGCGGGGCTCGTCTGCGGGGACGCCGACGCGTTCGGCCGGGCCTTCCCCGCCGTCGGGTGCGGGCCCTGGTCGGCCTGCACGGCGAGGACGGCGACGGCGGCTATGGCGCCCACCGTCAAACCGGTCACCCAGACCCTGGTAGCAGGCACGGGCACGCATCTCCTCGGCTACGGAAAGCTATGGACGGCCGTCGGCGGCCACGGAACGCGCCGACGGCTACGGAACGCCGGCGAGTCCACCAGCGAGGGTCGGATCATCGTACCGACCCTCGCCAGGGGCTCCCCGTCAGTCCAGGACGGGCAGCAGCTCGGGCAGGTGCCCGTCGGAGGCGGCCGCCGCCCGCTGCCGCTCCTCGGGCACCTCGCCGTACAGGGTCGTACGCGGCTTGGCAGGCCGCCCGGCCGCCTCGGCGACCGCCACCAGATCCCGTACGGACTTGTAGGAGCCGTACGACGAGCCCGCCATCCGCGAGATCGTCTCCTCCATCAGCGTGCCGCCCAGGTCGTTGGCGCCGGAGCGGAGCATCTCCGCCGCACCCTCGGTGCCCAGTTTGACCCAGCTCGTCTGGATGTTGGGGATGTGGGGGTGGAGGAGGAGCCGGGCCATGGCCGTGACCGCGCGGTTGTCGCGGATCGTCGGGCCGGGGCGGGCGATGCCCGCGAGATAGACCGGGGCGTTGGTGTGGATGAAGGGGAGGGTCACGAACTCGGTGAAGCCGCCCGTGCGCTGCTGGATGCCGGCCAGGGTGCGCAGATGCCCGAGCCAGTGCCGGGGCTGGTCGACATGGCCGTACATCATCGTCGAGGAGGAGCGGAGGCCCAGTTCGTGGGCGGTGGTGACGACCTCGATCCAGGTCGCGGCCGGCAGCTTGCCCTTGGTGAGGACCCAGCGGACCTCGTCGTCCAGGATCTCCGCCGCCGTGCCCGGGATGGAGTCCAGGCCGGACTCCTTGGCCGCCGTCAGCCACTCGCGGATCGACAGGCCGGTACGGGTGGCGCCGTTGACGACCTCCATCGGGGAGAAGGCGTGCACATGCATACCGGGGACGCGCTCCTTCACCGCCCGCGCGATGTCGAAGTACGCCGTGCCGGGCAGGTCGGGGTGGATGCCGCCCTGCATGCAGACCTCCACCGCGCCGACGTCCCACGCCTGCTGGGCGCGGTCGGCGACCTGGTCCAGGGAGAGCGTGTAGGCGTCGGCGTCGGTGCGGCGCTGGGCGAACGCGCAGAAGCGGCAGCCGGTGTAGCAGACGTTCGTGAAGTTGATGTTCCGGGTGACGATGTACGTCACGTCGTCGCCGACCGCCGTTTTCCGGACGTCGTCGGCGACACGGCACAGCGCGTCCAGGGCGGCCCCGTCCGCGTGGAGCAGGGCGAGCGCCTCGTCGTCGGTGAGCCGGGTCGGGTCGTCGGCGGCGACGCGGAGCGCCTGGCGGACGTCGGTGTCGATGCGCTCGGGGGCCATGCCGGGCGCGGCGGCCTCGCGCAGGGCGCCCCAGTCGCCGTACACCTCGTCGAAGTCGTCGCGCCGGTCGGACGTACGGCCCTCGGTGTCGATGGTGGTGTGCAGGTCGGTGCGGCCGGAGGAGACGAACGCCTCGTCGGGCTCCTGCCACGGGTGGCCCTCTACCACGGCGTCCGGCCGGGCGAGGCCCGTCTCCGGGTCGGCGAGCGCGCGGACGTGCGGCAGCAGCCGGGGGTCCAGCCAGGGCTCGCCGCGCGTCACGAACTCCGGGTAGACGCACAGCCGTTCACGCAGCTCGAACCCGGCGTCGGCGGAGCGCCGGGCCAGTTCCTCGATACGCGGCCAGGGGCGCTCGGGGTTGACGTGGTCGATGGTGAGCGGGGAGACACCGCCCCAGTCGTCGATGCCGGCCGCGATCAGCCGGGCGTACTCGTGGTCGACGAGGTTGGGCGGGGCCTGGATGTTGCCGGCCGGGCCCATGATGAGGCGGGCCACGGCGACCGCCGCGACGAGGTCGTCCAGTTCCGCGTCGGGCATGGCGCGCATCGCGGTGTCCGGCTTGGCGCGGAAGTTCTGGATGATCAGCTCCTGGACGCCGTGGTAGGCGCGGGAGACGCGGCGGAGCGCGAACAGGGACTCGGCGCGCTCCTCGTGGGTCTCGCCGATGCCGAGGAGGATGCCGGAGGTGAACGGCACGGAGGAACGGCCCGCGTCCTCCAGGACGCGCAGCCGGACGGCGGGCTCCTTGTCCGGGGAGCCGTGGTGCGGGCCGCCGGGCTCGGACCACAGACGGGTCGCGGTCGTCTCCAGCATCATGCCCATCGACGGGGCGACAGGCTTGAGGCGCTGGAAGTCGGTCCAGGTCAGGACGCCCGGGTTGAGGTGGGGCAGCAGGCCCGTCTCCTCCAGGATGCGGATGGAGATGGCGCGGACGTAGGCGATCGTGTCGTCGTAGCCGTGCGCGTCGAGCCACTCGCGGGCCTCGGGCCAGCGGTCCTCGGGCTTGTCGCCGAGGGTGATGAGGGCTTCCTTGCAGCCGAGGGCCGCGCCCTTGCGGGCGATGTCCAGCACCTCGTCCGGGGACATGAACATCCCGTGGCCGGCCCGGCGCAGCTTGCCGGGGACGGTGACGAAGGTGCAGTAGTGGCACTTGTCCCGGCACAGCCGGGTGAGGGGGATGAAGACGCTCTTGGAGTAGGTGATGACCCCGGGCCGGCCGGCGGCCTCCAGGCCCGCGTCCCGGACCCGGGCGGCGGACGCGGCGAGGTCGTCGAGGGCCGCGCCGCGGGCCTGGAGCAGCACGGCCGCCTCGGACACGTCGAGGGCGACGCCGTCCCGGGCGCGTTTCAGGGCGCGACGCATGGAGTTCTCGGTCGGGCCGGTTCCGGGGGTCGCGGGAGTCGTCATCCTTCGAGCATACGAGCGGGCTGATCAGCGGTGGCGGTCAGGCGACGAACGCCGCGCAACCGCCCAGGGCGAGGTGCACCTCGCCCGCCCGTGGACGTCAGGCGACGAAGGCCGCGTAGCCGTCCAGGGCGCGCAGCACCTCGTCCTCGCCGCCCGGGGGCAGTTGGACGACGACCTCCTCGATGCCGAGCTCGGCGTAGTGGGCGAGCTTGCCGGGGGTGGGGAAGACGGCGTACGGCACGACCTGGAGGGCGTCCGGGTCGCGTCCGGCGCCGGCCCAGACGGACCGCAGCCGGGGCAGGCTCTCGGACAGCCCGCGCCCGCCGATCGGCAGCCAGCCGTCGCCGTATTCGCTGATGTGGTCGAACAGTTTCGGCCCCGCCGCGCCGCCGATGAGGGTGCGCGGGCCGTTGAGGCGCGGGCCGCGCGGTTTCTGCACGGGCTTGGGGTGGGCGAAGCTGGCCCGGACGGACCCGAACTCACCCTCGTACGCCGTGGGTTCGTCGGCCCACAGGGCCCGCATCAGGGCCATCCGGTCGCGGACGAGGGCGCGGCGCGTGGACCAGTCGACGCCGTGGTCGGCGGCCTCCTCGACGTTCCAGCCGAAGCCGAGGCCGAGGGTGAAACGGCCGCCGGAGAGATGGTCCAGGGTGGCGATCTGCTTGGCCAGGTCGATGGGGTCGTGCTGGGCGACCAGGGTGATGCCGGTGCCGAGGCCGAGCCGCTCGGTGACGGCGGCGGCCTGGCCGAGGGCGACGAAGGGGTCGAGGGTGCGGCCGTACTCGGGCGGCAGGTCGCCGCCGGCCGGGTACGGCGTGGCCCGCTCGACGGGGATGTGGGTGTGCTCGGGCAGATACAGCCCGGCGAATCCCCGCTGCTCCAGCTCACGGGCCAGCCGGGTCGGGGTGATCGTCTCGTCGGTGAGGAAGATCGTGGCGGAGATGCGCATGCCTGCATCTGTACCCCCGGCGGGCCACGATGTCCATACCGACTGGTCGGCACATTTCGGACGCTGCCCGCACCGCGTGATTGTCCGCCGATCCCCTTCCCCCGCACCGGAGTTCACGGCTGAATACAAGGGCTGCACGCACCACCCCCGCACCACCCACGCCATGGCACTCACGACGATCCGGGAGCATCAGCATGTGCGAGGACGACCACGCGGGCCTGGGCCGCCGCGCGCTCTTCGTGACGGGCGCCGCCGCCGCGCTTACGTTGGGAAGCGTGACCTTCGCGTCAGGAGCCGACGACCACCGGGGCACGCAGACCCGCACCGTGCGGGGCACCCTGCCGCCCGGGTCCCCCGACTTTGTGTACGTACCCGTCGAAGTCCCGCCCGGGGTACGGGAGATCAAGGTCTCCTATACCTACGAGAAGCCGTCCGTCCCGGCCGGCACCCCGGGCAACGCCCTCGACATCGGCATCTTCGACGAGCGGGGCACCGACCTCGGTGGGCGCGGCTTCCGCGGCTGGTCGGGCGGGGCGCGCACGGAGTTCTTCATCCGGACGGACGAGGCCACGCCGGGCTATGTCCCCGGGCCGGTCCGCGCGGGCACCTGGCACATCGTCCTCGGGCCGTACACGGTGGCCCCGCAGGGCCTGCCGTACGAACTCACCATCACGCTCACGTACGGCGAGCCCGGCGAGGCGGTCCGGCCGGTGTACCCGCCGGAGCGGGCCAAGGGGCGGGGCCGCGCCTGGTACCGGGGCGACTGCCATCTGCACTCCTGGCACTCCGACGGCCGCCGCACCCCCGCCGAGATCGCGGCGCTGGCGCGGGCGGCGGGCCTGGACTTCATCAACTCCTCCGACCACAACACGCACACCTCGCATCCGCACTGGGCCGGGGCGGCCGGGGACGACCTGCTGATCATGCTGGGCGAGGAGGTGACGACCCGCAACGGGCATGTGGTGGCGCTGGGCACCGACCCCGGCACCTTCGTCGACTGGCGCTACCGCGCCCGGGACAACCGCTTCGGCCGCTTCGCCCGGCGGATCCGGGAGGCGGGCGGCCTCGTCGTGCCCGCGCATCCGCACGCCACCTGCGTCGGCTGCAACTGGAAGTTCGGCTTCGGCGAGGCCGACGTGATCGAGGTGTGGAACGGCCCGTACACCCCGGACGATGAAGTGGCCCTGGCGGACTGGGACAGCACGCTGGTGGCGTCGGCGCGCTCCGGGTCGCGCTCCTGGATCCCGGCGATGGGCAACAGCGACGCCCACCGCGACCCCGACCCGGTCGGCGGCCCGCAGACGGTCGTCCTCGCCGACGACCTGACCCGCGCCGCCATCCAGGAGGGCCTGCGCGCGGGCCGCTCCTATGTCGCCGAGTCGAAGAACGTCTCCCTGACCTTCGGCGTCTCCGGCGGCCGCGCCCGGCACGCGGGCATCGGCGAACGCCTGGAGGTGGACCCCGACACCCCCGTGACGGTCCGCCTGGAGGCGAAGGGCGCCCCCCGCTGCACGATCCGCTTCGTCACCGACCAGGGCGTCCTCCTCACCACGGACCCCCTCCCGGTCTCGGGCACCGGCACGGCCGAATGGCACACCACCCCGGCCAACGCGGCCTACGTCCGAGCGGAACTCCGCCACGAGACGGCGGCGGGACCCTTGCCGGGGGCTCTGGCGGCGTTCACCAACCCCATTTTCCTCGGGCATTGACGAATCCCCGGCATCACGATCAAGTCAAGCCGGGGCGTCCGACAGCCAAATGAGCTCCCGGGACGAACGGACGAACATCCCGGGAAGCGTCTGACCCGTCCTCCCCTGCGCCACGCGTGAAGACGCGCACCAGCCCGGGCCCAGGCCGACCTCCTGGGCCCGGGCGTCACTTTGGGGGAAGCCATCAGAACGTCAGACGTCCCGGGAGCCGGCGTGAGGGAGTTTCTGCTGGGGTTGCGGCTGTTGTTCGGGGCCGGGCGGGGGAGCCGGGTGCGGTTTCTGCTCATGGCGGCCGGGGGGTCGCTCGGGGTCTGCTGTCTGGCTCTCGTGCTGACCATTCCGCAGATCCTCGACGCGCATGACGGCCGGGTGGCCGCACGGCAGCCGCAGTCCGCCTCGGCGCGGCCCGCCGGTGCCACCCTGGTCCTCCAGCGCACCGACCCCTACGGCTCCCAGGCGTTCACCCGGGTCTTCGTCGCCCGGGGGATCCGGCAGGGCGACGCGGTGCCGCCCGGGCTGGAGCGGCTGCCGGGGCCGGGCGAGGTGTTCCTCTCGCCCCGCGCCCACGACCTGCTGCGCGACCGGCCCGCCGTCAAGGGTCTGCTGCCGGGCCGCGAGGAGGGGCTGATCGGCCCGGCGGGGCTCGCCCACCCCGACGAGCTGTTCGCCTACGTCGGCACGGAACGCGGCGAGATCGCCGACGAGGGCCGCGCCCTGAAGGGCTGGGGATACAGCTACGCCCCCTTCCCGGCCGTCGAACCGTCCACGCTCACCTACCTCCGGTTCGCGCTCGGCTCGCTCGTCCTCCTCCCCCTCGGCATCTTCCTCTCCGTCTGCGCCCGGCTCTCGGCCGCGAGCCGGAACCGCCGTCTCGCGTCGCTGCGTCTGCTCGGCCTCAGCATCCGGGGCACCCAGCGGGTCAACGCCGCCGAGACGGTCGTCGCGGCGCTCCTCGGGGCGCTGCTCGGCCTCGGCGAGTACGTGGTCCTCAACCAGGTGATGACCCGCACCGGCCTGCCGAGTCTGCGGTGGTACCCGGACGACGGCGCGCTGTCCGCGTCGACGGTCGCGGTCTGCCTGATCGGCTGTCCCCTGCTCGCCTGGTTCGTCGGCCGGATGAGCGCCCGCGAGGCCGCCGCCCGTCCGCTGGCCGTGCGCCGCTCGGCGGCCCCCGCGCGGCCGGCCCGACGGGGCGGCCTGCTGCTGGTGACCGGGCTCGGCATCGTCGCCGGGTACTGCGCCACGGGCTTCACCGACCACCCCGCCGACAGCATCGGCCTGAACGCGGTCGTGATGCCGGCGGGCATCCTGCTCACGGGGCTGGGGCTCGTCCTGACCCTGCCGCTGCTCTCCTACGCCCTCGCCCGCCGCGTGGCGCGCCGCACCGGCTCGCTCACCCTGAGCCTGGCGATGCGGCGCAACGAGGTGGAGCCGGGCAGCACCATGCGGGTCGTCACCGGTCTGGTGCTGCTCGTCTTCTCCGCCTCCCTCGCCCAGGGCGTCCTCATCCAGCTGGAGCAGGTCACCCGGCCGTCCGCTCCCGTGCGGGACTACGCCCTCGCCCTGTCCGCCCTGACGGATGAACAGCGCCGCGAACTCGCCGAGCTGCCGGGGGTCCGCGGGCACGCGGTGACCGCGGAGTCCTGGATGGACCCCGAGTCCGACACCGCCCAGCCCTGGGCCAGCGCCGTCGTCGCCACCTGCGGCCAACTCGCGCGCATGGTGAAGGAGTCCACCGGCTGTGTGGACGGCAAGGTCATGCGGCTCAGCGACCCGGACGCCGGGACCGGGCAGGGCGCGCGGCCCGGCGACCCGCTCCGGTTCCGGGTGCGGGAGGGCGGCAAGGACACGACCCTGACCCTCCGGGTCCCACGGGAGACGATCGCGTACGACACCCACGATCCGTCGGGAGTCCAAGGAGCGGACCTGCTCGTCCCGCCGTCCGCGCTGCCCGACGGGGCCCGTCTGGACGGTGCCCGGTACGTCCTCACCAGCGGCTCCGACCACGCCGAGGTCCGCAGGGTCCTCGACGGCATCGCAGGCGTCGTCCCGACCGCCGAGGTCGAGCCCATCGGCGTCAACGTCGAGGGGCTGCGGCAGATCGCGGTGCTGGAGACGCTCCTCGCCGTCGGCATGGTGATGGGCCTGGTCATCGGGACCGCCGCCTTCGTGGTGTCGGCCACCGACCGGGCGGTGGAGCGCCGCGCCCAGGTCACCGCCGTCACCCTGATCGGTGCCCGGGCGCGGACCCTGCGGGCCGTGCAGTGCGTCCAGGTGGTGGTGCCGCTGGGCATCGGGCTGGTGCTCGCGCTCGTGGCGGGCAAGCTCGCCGAGTCGGCCTACCTGATCACCGGGGGCGGTGAGACCCGCTGGGACCTCGCCGGTGTCCCGGTGCTCGCGCTGGCCGCGGCGGGCGTGGTGGCCGTGTCCGTGGCCGGGACCCTGCCGCTGGTGGGGCGGCGCGTCGACCCGGAACTCATCCGCCGCGACTGAGCGGCGGGCCGGGTCGTCAGTCGGCCAGGTCCGCCGTGACCGCCGCGTGGTCGGAGGGCCAGATGCCGGCGATCGGGGTGTCGCAGGCGCGGTGGACCGAGCGGACGTGGCCGAGGCCGCGTTCGCCCGGGGGGCCGACGTGGATGTAGTCGATACGGGCGCCCGGCTCCAGGGTGGCCGCGGCGTAGGGGTTCCGCGGGTCCCAGGTGAGCGCGGGGGCGCCCGGGTCGGCGTACTCCCAGGCGTCGAGGAAGACCTGGCCGGGGACGGGCGGCGCGGTGCGCAGACCGCCGAAGAGGCGCACCTCGTCGGAGTCGGGGAAGGCGTTGAAGTCGCCGGTGACGACGGCCGGGAAGGGCGTCCGGCCGCGGTGCTCGGCGACGAACCGGGCGAGCGCGGTGACCTGTTCGACGCGGACGGCCGACGCGTGCGAGGCGGAGGTCAGATGGGTGGTGAAGAACGGGATGTCGTACTCGGGCGTGGCCAGCCGGGTGTGCAGGGCGAGGCGGCCGTCGTCGAGGTCGGCGGGCACGGGCAGGCGCAGGGTGTGCCGGTCGACGACCGGCCAGCGGCTGAGGACGGCGGTGCCGATGTCGGCCGTGGGGTCCCCGATCCGCGCGCGCCAGCGCTCCGGGGCCGGTGAGGGCGCCCACGCCCAGTGCAGGCCCAGCTCACCGGCCAGCCACTCGGCCTGGTTCTCCCCGTCGGCGGCCCAGACCTCCTGAAGGCCTACGACGTCGGGGCGCAGGTCGCGCAGCGCGGCGAGGATGGCCTTGCGCCGGTCCTGCCAGGGGCCGAACCGCCACCACAGGTTCCACGTCACGACCCGCATCGGCAGCCACCCGCTCTCGTCCTGGCGCACAGGGGATCATGGAGGCAACGGTCCGGCAACACTTCGGCCGTCGAGACCCGGCGCCCCCGAGGGACCCAGGAGACTAGCCCTTCATGTCACGCCTCGACGACGCCAGGTTCCGTGCCGCCACCGCTTTCCAGCGCCATGTGGGGAATCCGGTCATGCGCCGCTTGCCCTTCCAGACGCTGCTGGAAACCACGGGCCGGGTCTCCGGCCTGCCCCGGCGGACACCGGTGGGCGGACGCCGGGTCGGGAACGAGTTCTGGCTGGTGTCGGAGTTCGGCGACCGGTCCCAGTACATCCGCAACATCAAGGCCGACCCCCGGGTGCGGGTGCGTGTGAAAGGCCGCTGGCACACCGGCACGGCCCATCTCCTGCCGGACGACGACACCACCGCCCGGCTGCGCGCCCTGCCACGCCTCAACAGCGCCGCGGTCCGGAGGATCGGGGTGGGGCAGCTGACGGTGCGGGTGGATCTGGACGGGTGAGGGGGCGCTGGAGACGCGGGATGGCACAACCGCCCGTGTCGTACGGTCTCTTGACACACCATCACCCGTTCACTGGAATGAACAACACCTGACACCACCGCACCACTCACGGGGGCCGCATGTCCGTCCGGATCGACGTCGCAGGGGACGAAGACGCGTTAGAGGACCTGTGGGAGTGGCTGGACGCCGAGCGTGAGCTGCGCGGCCGGATGGGGTGGGAGAGCCCGCCCGCCGCCGAAGGCACCATGGGTTCCGGAGTGGAGATCGCCGTACAGGCGATGGAGCTGGGGCTCGCGGGCGTCAACACGCTGGTGGCGGCGATCGGGGCGTGGCTGACGTACCGCTCGACGCAGGCGTCCCGGCCCGTCGGGAGCGTCACCATCACCGCGGCCGACGGCACACGCTACAAGATCGAGAACGAGGATCCCGCGGCGCTGGAGCGCACAACCCTGGCCCTCACCCAGCGTCTCCACGGCACTGATGATCCGGCTGCCTGACCGCGAGCGATCCCGTGCGTTCCTGTTCGGCACCGCCTCCTACGAGTCGGACGAGTTTCCCGATCTCCCGGCAGTCGCCAACAACCTGGAGGACCTGCACGCCGTCCTGACCTCTCCGGACGGCGCCTTCGCCGCCGAACACTGCACCGTACTCCTCGATCCGCCCGACGCGATCCCTCTCTACGACGCGCTGCACCACCAGGCCACCGAGGCCACGGACACCCTGCTGATCTACTTCTCGGGCCACGGCCTGCGCAAGCTCTTCGGCGACGGTCTGCATCTCGCCCTTCCGCACACCCGGTCCGTCAACCAGTCGGTCAGCGGCTTCGACTACGACCGGCTGCGCGAGGTCGTGCACTCGTCCCGGGCCAAGAACAAGATCGTGATCGTGGACAGCTGCTACAGCGGGCGGGCCATCCAGAGCATGAGCGGTGCCGCACCGGACCTGGACATCGAGGGCAGCTGTCTGCTGACGTCGGCCACCGGGAACAGCAAGGCCCTGGCTCCGCCGGGAGAGCGGCACACGACCTTCAGCGGCGCGCTCATCCACCTCCTGCGATACGGCACACCGGAGGCCGGACCGCTTCTCTCTTTCGGCATCATCAGCGACGAACTGCGCAGCAACGCTCTCCGGCAGAACGGCATACCGATCCCGGGACAGCAGTTCCACGGCACCGCGCAGCACATCGCGCTCGCCCGCAACGCCGCCGCGCCTTCCGCCGATGCCGCCGCGCCCCCGCCGACGGTGCCACCCCCGCCCCGGCCCACGGCCCGTCACGCCTACGTGTCGCGGCCGCTCCCCTTCGCCGGGACCTCGCACGCCACCAAGGAGCAACTGGCGGAGACGATCCGCGGGCACTGGGGGGTGGCTGCCGACCGGTTCTTCCGGCGTATGGGAACCCCGTCGCATCCCAGCGAGAGCTGGGGCGAACTCCGTTCCTGGCTCAGGCAGTTCAACGATCCCCTGATCGATGACGTCGAGGGCCGGATCGTTCTCATCGACCGCTATCTGAGCGATCCCGGTGTCCCTCACGACCACAAGGTGCTTCAGCTGCTGCACTGGCTGGACCCGCAGGGCCCGGCCGTCTATCGCGGCCGCCCGATCACCTACGCCGCGCTGGCCAACGCCTGCCTGCGCCGGTACGTCGGCGGGGGCAGACGCGACGCGGAGCTGCTCGAGGACCTGTCCGGCCCGCACCGCCTGCTCGACGCCCTGTCCGGATTCGCCGCGCTCGGCCGGCTGCGGGGCGTACAGCGCAAGTGGGAGAAGGCCCTGAAGGCGTGGCAGGCCGCGGACAGCACGTCATGGCCGACGGAGGTGCGGCAATGGGCCGCCGACGTCGGCCCGGGGGCGCTGCTGGCCGGCCTGCTGCCGCAGGAACATCTGGTGGAGGCCCGGCGTCGGCTCCCGGCCAAGGGCCGGCCTCCGGCCCCGTCGATCGACTGGTACTCCCAATTGCTCCGGGCCGCCGGGGGCCGGGAGACCCTGCTGGGCGGGCTGGTCGAGGCCGAGTGGTCCCAGCGGGCCCGGCAAGAGGGACTGGCCAAGGCCCGGGAGGGCGAACGGCGGCGCCGGGCGGCGGAAGAAGCACGCAAGCGGCAGCAGGAGGAGGAGCGCAGGGCCCAGGAGGAGGCCCGGAAAGCAGAGGAACTGCGGCTTCAGCGGAAGCGGGAGCGGGAGAAGCAGCGGCTGGCCGAGGAACCGCGGTTGCGGGAGGAGCGGCGGCGCGCCGAGGAAGAACGGCAGCGACGGGCCAGGCAGGCCGAGGCCGAGGAGCAGGAGCGTCAACGCAGGCTCGGGCAGTGGCGGGCCGCGGAGGCGGTACGGCTGCGTCCGGCCGCCCGGGCCGGGGCCGTGGTCCGCGCGTTCACGCTCGGCGCCGTATGGGCGCTGTTCCCCATCGTGGCCGTCTGGCTCACCTGGTGGTTCTCCAGTTACGAGTTCGACGCCGCGCAGCTCCTCTCCTGGCTGGCCTGCGTGGTGAGCGCCGCCGCGCTGTACCGGCTGGCCCCCTGCGCCTACCGGCTCGGCGCCGCTTTCAAGCCCCGGTTGCGCACACCCGCCACCTGGCTGCCGCCGGCGCGCACGGCCCTGGGAACCGGCGCGGTGCTGCTGGTCTACGGCCTGATCGGCGGCGACTCCAGCTCACGGGCGAGCGAGATCAAGGCCGACTCCGACTACCTCCGTGAGGTCGGCCTGGGCGATTTCCTCACCTATGTGGGGCAGGACGGGGCCAGAGCCTCGTTCACCGACATCCTGACGGGCCTGCTGGCGGTGCTCGCCGCGGCCGCCTGCGTGTGGCTCGGCCTGCACGCGGGCCGTACGACAGCCCGCGGCTGGGAGGAGCGGTACACCCGCGCCCAGGAGGAGGCACGCGGGCCCGCCCGTCAGCGGTGAGCCGGGTACCCGGCCCCTGCCTCACCCCGGCCAGACGATCGCCTGGACCTCGCTGTAGGCGTGCAGGGCGTACGAGCCGACGTCCCGGCCGACGCCGCTCTTCTTGAAGCCTCCGAACGGCGCCTCCATGTTGCGGGCGACCGTGTTGACGCCGACCCCGCCGGCCCGCAGCCGCCGTGCCACACGGAAGGCGCGGGCCACGTCGGCCGACCAGACGTAGTCGATGAGGCCGTAGTCGCTGTCGTTGGCGAGGGCGATGCCCTCCTCCTCGTCGTCGAAGGGCGTCACCGTCACCACCGGGCCGAAGATCTCCTCTCGGGCCACCCGCATGTCGTTCGTGCAGTCAGAGAGGAGAGTCGGGGGCACGTAGAAACCCCGGTCCACGGGCGGGCGTTCGCCGCCTGCCACCACCACCGCGCCTTCCTTGCGGCCGAGTTCGATGTACGACTCCACCCGGTCCCGGTGTGCCCGGGAGATCACCGGGCCGACCACCGTGTCCGGCTCGCGCGGGTCGCCGACCTTCAGGCGGCGCGCGTAGGCCGCCAGCCGCTCCACCAGGCGGTCGTAGACCGGGCGTTGGGCCAGTACCCGGGTCGGGGCCGTGCAGATCTGGCCGCTGTAGAAGGAGAACGTCGTGCCGATGCCGGACACCGCGGAGTCCACATCGGCGTCGTCGAGGACGAGCGCCGCGCCCTTGCCGCCCAGCTCCATCAACTGGCGGCGCATGTCCCGGCCGCAGACCTCGGCGATGCGCTGTCCGACCGCGGTGGAGCCCGTGAAGCTCACCATGTCGACGTCCGGGGAGGCGACCAGGGCCTCCCCCACCTCCACCGAGGAGCCGGACACTACGTTCACCACGCCGGGTGGGGCCCCAGCCGCCTCCAGGACTTCCGCCATGCGGTAGACCGACAGGGGGTCCTGTGGGGCGGGCTTCACGACGACCGTGTTGCCCATCGCGAGGGCCGGGGCGATCTTTCCGGCCGCGTTGGCCCAGGGGTTGTTGTAGGAGGAGATGCAGGCGATCACGCCGACGGGCTGGCGTATCGCCAGGGCCCCTACCACCCCGGCCTTGCCCATCGGGCCGGCCTCGTTGATCTGGGGGGCGATCGGCCACTCGGCCGGTTCCACGCGTGCGTACCGGCGGAAGCGGGCCGCAGCCACGCCGACCTGCATCGCGCGCGCGGTGCCGGTCGTGGCGCCGGTCTCCGCCTGGGCGAGTTCGGCGTAGGGGACCAGGCGTTCCCGGATCAGGTCGGCGGCCCGGGCCAGGATCGCCGCCCGCTCCTCCGGCGCCGTGCGCGACCACGGGCCGAAGGCCTCCCGGGCCGCCGTGCAGGCGTCCGCCACCTGGGCCCGTGTGGCCTCGGGGGCCGCGCCGACGGTGGCCTCGGTCGCCGGGTCGACGACCTCGTAGTGGCCGCCCTCGGGCTCGGTCCAGGTGCCGCCGATGAAGAGGCGCTGGTTCACCGGGTGCTCACCGTCCGGGTGTCGCGGCCGGAGCGCAGCACCCTGCCCGGCACCGCCCCGGTCACCACGTCGTCCCGGATCGCCTCGACGCCGTTGACCCAGACGGCGTGCACGCCGAGCGCCTTGGAGTCCAGGCGCGGGCTGTCGCCCGGCAGGTCGTGCACCAGGGTGGCCGTACCGGCGGCGATGCGTTCCGGGTCGAAGAGGACCAGGTCACCATGGAACCCCTCCTGCACGCGTCCCCGCTCGCGCAGCCCGAACAGCCGTGCCGGATCGTCGGTCAGCATCCGCACCGCCTGCTCCAGCGGCACCAGTTTCCGGCCGCGCAGACAGTCACCGAGGAAGCGTGTCGTGTACGGCGCCCCGCACATACGGTCCAGGTGCGCCCCGGCGTCCGAGCCGCCGAGCAGCACGTCCTCGTGCTGCCAGGTCTGGGCCCGCAGCGCCCAGGAGGCGGGGTCGTTGTCGGGGGGCATCGGCCAGAGCACCGTGCGCAGTTCGTCGTCGGCGCAGATCTCGACCAGGCAGGCGAACGGGTCCTGGCCGCGCTCGGCCGCGATGTCCCGCACCACGCGGCCCGTCAGCCCGCGGTTCGCCTCGCTGTAGGTGTCGCCGATGACGTACCGCCCGAAGTCCGCGAGCCGCCGGAAGACACCGGCCTCCTTGGAGGCGGCCCGGCGCAGCATCTCCGCGCGGACGTCCGGGTCGCGGAGCTTCGCGATCCGCTCCGGGACCGGCAGGCCGAGGATCGGTCCCCAGCCCGGGATCAGGTTCAGCGCGCAGAAGGTGCCCAGCGACATGTTCATGGGCGTGAGGATGGGCATGGTGAGAGCGACGATCCGGCCGCCCGCCTTGCGGGCCCGTTCGCTCGCCAGCAGCTGCCGGGGGACGCGTTCGGGCACGGCGGCGTCGACGGTGAGCACGTTCCAGTTCAGGGGGCGCCCGGCGGCCGCGCTCATCTCCACGAGCAGATCGATCTCGGCGTCGCTGAACTGGTCCAGGCACCCGGCGACGATCGCCTCGATCTGGGTGCCCTCGTGCTCGCCGACGGCCTTGGACAGCGCGAGCAGCTCGGCGGGCTCCGCGTGCCGGGACGCGACGGGGCGGCCGTCGCCGTCGGAGTGGGTGGAGGACTGGGTGGTGGACAGGCCCCAGGCGCCGGCGTCCATGGCGTCGTGCAGCAGCCCCAGCATCGCGTCGAGCTGTTCGCCGCTGGGCCGGCCGCCGACGGCGTCCTCCCCCATGACGTACCGCCGCAGCGCGCAGTGCCCCACCATGAAGCCCGCGTTGACCGCGATACGCCCTTCGAGCGCGTCCAGGTACTCCCCGAAGCCGTGCCAGTTCCAGGGGGCGCCCTCCTCCAGGGCGACCAGGGACATGCCCTCGACCTTGGACATCATGCGGCGTGTGTAGTCGGCGTCCCCGGGCCGGTCCGGGTGGAGCGGGGCGAGGGTGAAGCCGCAGTTCCCGCCGACGACCGTGGTCACCCCGTGGTTCAGGGACGGGGTGGCGTACGGGTCCCAGAACAGCTGGGCGTCGTAGTGGGTGTGCGGGTCGACGAACCCGGGCGCGAGCACGAGCCCGGTCGCGTCCTCGCTGCTCAGGGACGGTTCGGTGATGCCGGGGGCGACGACGGCGATACGGCCGTCCCGCATCCCCACATCGGCGGTGCGGGCGGGGGCGCCGGTGCCGTCGACGACGGTGGCGCCTTTGATGACGTGATCGAGCATGCCGGTTCCTCCTCGGGTCGGGGATGCGGACAGTGCCGTCAAGAGGCGCGGGCGCCCCCCACGCACCCGCGGCCGCCCACCGCGATCAGGCACCCCTCCGGAACCGCGTCGTCCGATGCACGGGATCCGTGTCGATCTTCGGAATCACGTGCTCCCCGATCAGCCGGATCGTCCGCAAGGTCTCCTCCTTGGGCACCCCCACCGGCAGCCCGAAGCTCAGCTGGTCCGCCCCGGCCTGCTCCCACCGCTTGCACTGGGTGAGCACCTCGTCCGGGTCGCCGCAGATCAGCAGCTCCTCCTCGATGAGCAGCTCCACGAACTCGGCGGTGTACGGCGGCAGTGTCTCGGGCCACTCGGGGAAGCCCTCGGGGCGCGGGAAGGTGTCGTGGTACCGGAAGACCAGCGAGGGCAGATAGTGCAGCCCGCCGTCGACCGCGACGCGCACCGCCTCCTCGTGCGTGGGCGCGCAGATGGCGGTGGTCGTCACCATCACGTTGTCGTTGACGAAGTCCCCGATCGGCTCGGCGTCCACGATCGCGCGCTTGTACTGCTCGAGCACCCACTCCATGTCGGAGACCTTCTGCACGCTGAAGCCGAGCACCCCCAGCCCCTTGCGGGCGGCCATGGCGTACGACGGCGGCGACCCGGCCGCGTACCACATCGCGGGGTGCGACTTCCCGTACGGCTTGGGCAGGATCTTGCGCGGCGGGAGGGACCAGTGCTTGCCCTGGAAGCCGGCGTACTCGTCCTGGAGCCACATCTTGGGGAACTCCGCGATGGTCTCCTCCCAGATCTCCTTCGTGTGGTTCATGTCGGTCACGCCGGGAATGAATCCGAGGATCTCGTGCGAGCCGGCGCCGCGCCCGCTGCCGAACTCGAAGCGGTTCCCGGTGAGATGGTCGAGCATGGCGACCTTCTCGGCGACCTTCACGGGGTGGTTGACCTGGGCGAGCGGGTTGAAGATGCCCGACCCGAGGTGGATGCGCTCGGTGGCGTGCGCCAGGTAGCCCAGGAACACGTCGTTGGCGGACAGATGCGAGTACTCCTCCAGGAAGTGGTGCTCGGAGGCCCAGGCGTACTTGAACCCGGACCGGTCCGCCTGGATGACGTACTCGGTCTCCTCCATGAGCGCCTTGTGCTCGGCGAGCGGGTCGGTCTCGGCGCGCCTGCCGACGTATCCCTGTACGAAGAGCCCGAATTCCAAGGCGGTTCACCGTCCCCTGGTCTCATCCGACGACCTGGTTTTATCTGACGATCCGTCAGATTCTTGTGCGGCCGACTGTGGCACCGCCCGCGTGGACCGTCAAGACATGACGGCGCGTCAGATCACGCTCACTCCGGCCAGCCAGCCGCCGTCGATCACGAAGGGCTGCCCGGTGATGTACGAGGAGTCCGCCGACGTCAGGAACAGCGCGAGCCGCGCGACCTCCTCGGGCCGCCCGATCCGGCCCAGCGGCACCAGCTTCCGGTAGAAGCCGTCGAGCGCGCGGGCGGACCGCTCCGGGTCGGCGTCCGGGTCCAGCCGGGCGGGGTTCGCCATCGCGGTGTCGACGGCCCCCGGGCAGATCGCGTTGACGCGGATGCCGCGGGACGCCAGCTCCAGCGCGGCGACCCGGGTGAGGCCGAGGACGGCGTGCTTGCTGGCCGCGTAGGCGCCCACACCCACCATGCCGGTCAGGCCCGTGTAGGAGGCGGTGTTCACGATCGTGCCGCCGTCCGCCAGCTCGGGCGCCACGGTCCGCACGCCCAGGAAGCAGCCGGTCTGGTTGACCCGCACGACCTCCATGAACTCCTCCAGCGGGGTGTCCACGAGGGCGTTGAAGCGCAGGATGCCGGCGTTGTTGACCAGGCCGTCGACATGCCCGTACGCGGCCTTCGCGGTTGCCACCGCCGCCTGCCAGTCCTCCTCCTCGCCGACGTCCAGGTGGGTGTAGCGGGCGCCCAGTTCCTTCGCCAGCGCCTCCCCCCGGTCGTCCAGCACATCGGCGAGGAGCACCTCGGCGCCCTCGGCCCGGAAGAGCCGCGCCTCCTGCTCCCCCTGGCCGCGTGCCGCGCCGGTGACGATCACGACCCGGCCGTCCAGCCTGCCCATGGCGCTCCCCCTCAGTCGAGACACGGGGCGACCTCGGCCCCGAAGGCGGCGATCTGGTCCTCCAGCTCGGCCCGGCCGCGGCTGCGCAGCCGCACCTGGACCTGGTGCACGCCCATCGCCCGGTAGGCCCGCAGCGACTCGGCGAGCGCCTGCGGCGGCCCGCTCAGCGTGCGGCGGCCGACGTCCCAGGCGGGCGTGCCCACGTACAGCGGCTCGGCGATGGCGCCCACGGTGAAGGGGCCCTCGACGCCCGCCTCCTCCCTCAGCCGGTGGATGCGGGCGATCTGCGCGGGGAGCCGGTCGCGCGGATCGCCCTGCGGCAGCCAGCCGTCGCCCTTGAGCGCGGCCCTGCGCACGGCGGCGGGCGAGGACCCGCCCACCCACACCGGGACGTGCTCCTGCGCGGGCCGCGGACGCTGCCCGAGTCCGGCGAAGTCGTACCGCTTGCCGTGGTGTTCGGGGAACTCGTCCGGCCCGAGCGCCGCGCGCAGGGCGTCGATCGACTCGTCGAGGACGGCGCCCCGGCGCGCGAAGTCCACGCCCAGCACGTCGAACTCCTCGCGCACATGCCCGGCGCCGACGCCGAGGATCAGCCGGCCGCCGCTGAGGTGGTCGAGGGTGGCGTACTGCTTGGCGGACAGCAGGGGGTGCCGCAGTCCGACGACGGCGACATGGCTGAGCAGCAGGGTCCGCTCCGTCGCGGCGGCGAGGAAGGCGAGGGTGGCGACCGGGTCGTACCAGATGGTGCTCATCGCGGCGGCGAGGCGGCGCGGGACGCCGACGTGGTCGCAGCTCGCGATGTACGCGAATCCGGCGCGGTCGGCCGCGCGGGCGACGGCGACCAGGTCGTCCGGTCCGGCGGCGGCCTCCCAGGGCTCCGCGTAGAGCGTGCTCTGCGACTGGACGGGGAGCTGGAGGCCGTAGCGCAGGCCGCTCACCGGGCACCGCCGCCCGGCCCCGGCCACAGCCCGTCGCCGGTCAGGCCGAGCAGCTCGATGGCGTTGCCCCGGACGATCCGCTCGACGACCTCGGCGTCCAGGTGCCCCATCTGGGCCTCGCCGACCTCGCGGGACTTCGGCCAGGTGGAGTCGGAGTGCGGGTAGTCCGTCTCGTACAGGACGTTGCCGACGCCGATGGCGTCGAGGTTGCGCAGGCCGAAGGCGTCGTCGAAGAAGCAGCCGTAGACGTGCTCGGCGAACAGCTCGGACGGCGGGCGGTGCACCTTGTCGGCGACGCCGCCCCAGGCGCGGTTCTCCTCCCAGACGACGTCGGCGCGCTCCAGGATGTAGGGGATCCAGCCGATCTGGCCCTCGGCGTACATCACCCTGAGGTTCGGGAAGCGCTCGAACTTGCCGCTCATCAGCCAGTCGACCATCGAGAAGCAGCAGTTGGCGAAGGTGATGGTGGAGCCGACGGCGGGCGGGGCGTCGGCGGAGGTGGAGGGCATCCGGCTGCTGGAGCCGATGTGCATGGCGACGACCGTGCCGGTCTCGTCGCAGGCGGCGAGGAAGGGGTCCCAGTCGTCGGTGTGCACGGAGGGCAGGCCGAGGTGCGGGGGTATCTCGGAGAAGGCGACGGCGCGGACGCCCCGGGCGGCGTTGCGGCGGACCTCGGCGGCGGCGAGTTCGGCGTCCCAGAGCGGGATGAGGGTGAGGGGGATCAGCCGGCCCCGCGCCTCGGGGCCGCACCACTCCCCCACCATCCAGTCGTTGTAGGCCCGCACGCACAGCAGGGCCAGTGCGCGGTCGGCGGCCTCGGTGAAGGTCTGGCCGCAGAAGCGCGGGAAAGTCGGGAAGCAGAGCGCGGACTGGACATGGTTGACGTCCATGTCGGCGAGGCGGGCGGGGACGTCGTAGGAGCCCGGGCGCATCTGCTCGTAGGTGATGACCTCGAGTCTGATCTCGTCGCGGTCGTAGCCGACGGCGGTGTCGAGGCGGGTGAGGGGGCGGTGCAGGTCCTCGTACACCCACCAGTCGCCGACGGGGCCGTCGTCGCCGGGGCGGCCCATGACGGGTTTGAACCGGCCGCCCAGGAAGGTCATGTCCTTCAGCGGGGCGCGCACGATGCGCGGGCCGGTGTCCCGGTGCTTCTTCGGGAGCCGGTCCTGCCAGACGGTGGGGGGTTCGACCGTGTGGTCGTCCACGGAGATGATCGGCGGGAACGTCGTCTCGGTGTCCATGTCGGCCACCGTAGCGCCGATCTGACGACCCGTCAGCTACGCCGGTGGGGGTCGGCCGTGCGAAGGGTGCGTGTGGACCGTGTGACATCCCGCGCGCCCGGCCGCCAACACCCGCTCCACGGCTGACGCATCGGCCGGAACAAGGCAAACTGACGGAGTTGTAAACGGTCTGAGGGAGACGGCGATGGACGGGGAACCGCGAGTGCCGGAGCAGAGGCGTCCCGGCTCCTCGGCGGATGCGGCGGCGCCGGTGACGGCCCTGCGCTTCGGCGTGCTCGGCCCGGTGCGCGCCTGGCGCGGCGAGGAGCCCCTCCCCACCGGCTCGCCACAGCAACGCGCGCTGCTGGCGGCCCTGTTGCTGCGCGAGGGGCGCACGGCGACCGCGGCGGAGCTGATCGACGCCCTGTGGGGCGAGGAACCGCCCTCGCAGGCGCTCGCCGCGGTCCGCACCTACGCCTCGCGGCTGCGCAAGGCGCTGGGCGCCGAGGTCCTGGTCAGCGAGTCCGGCGGCTACGCGATCCGCGGGCTCGGCGAGGGCGCGCTGGACCTGGCGCGGGCGCAGGAGCTCGCCGCCGACGGCGAGAAGGCGCGGGCCGCCGGGGATCTGTGCCGGGCGCGGGAGCTGCTGGGGCGGGCGCTGGCGCTGTGGGACGGCGAGGCGCTGGCCGGGGTGCCCGGCCCGTACGCGGAGGCCCAGCGGGTCCGGCTCGAGGAGTGGCGGCTGCAGCTCCTGGAGGCGCGGCTCGACATGGACCTGGAGCAGGGCTGCCACGCGGAGGCCGTCTCCGAGCTGACCGCGCTGACCGCCGCGCACCCGCTGCGCGAGCGGCTGCGGGAGCTGCTGATGCTCGCGCTGTACCGCAGCGGCCGGCAGGCGGAGGCCCTCGCGGTGTACGCCGACACCCGGCGGCTGCTCGCGGACGAGCTGGGCGTGGACCCGCGGCCCGGTCTGAAGGAGCTGCAGCAGCGCATCCTCCGGGCGGACCCGGCGCTCGCCGAGCCGTCGTCCCCGGCGGCCGAACCGGCGGCGGCGCCGGTGCGCCCGGCCCAGCTCCCGGCCACCGTGCCGGACTTCACCGGCCGGTCGGCGTTCGTCTCCGAGCTGAGCGAGGTGCTGTCCTCGGCCGAGGGCCGGGTGATGGCGGTGTCGGCGCTGGCCGGCATCGGCGGGGTGGGCAAGACGACGCTGGCGGTGCACGTCGCCCATCAGGCGCGGGCCGCCTTCCCCGACGGGCAGCTCTACGTCGACCTCCAGGGCGCCGGTCCGCGCGCCGCCGAGCCGGAGACCGTGCTGGGCTCCTTCCTGCGGGCGCTCGGCACCGCGGACACCGCGATCCCCGACTCGCTGGAGGAGCGCGCGGCGCTGTACCGGTCGGTGCTGGACGGCCGGCGGGTCCTGGTGCTGCTGGACAACGCGCGGGACGCCGCCCAGGTACGGCCGCTGCTGCCGGGCACGGACGGGTGCGCGGCGCTGGTGACGTCCCGGGTGCGCATGGTGGACCTCGCGGGCGCCCACCTCGTCGACCTGGACGTGATGTCGCCGGAGGAGGCGCTGGCCCTCTTCACGAAGATCGTCGGCCAGGAGCGGGTGGCGGCCGAGCGGGAGGCCGCGCTGGACGTGGTCGCGGCGTGCGGCTTCCTGCCGCTGGCCATCCGGATCGCGGCGTCCCGGCTGGCGGCGCGGCGCACCTGGACGGTGTCCTCGCTCGCCGCGAAGCTCGCCGACGAGCGGCGCCGGCTGGACGAGCTGCAGGCCGGGGACCTCGCGGTGAAGGCGACGTTCGAGCTGGGGTACGGCGCGCTGGAGCCCGCGCAGGCCCGCGCGTTCCGGCTGCTGGGCCTCGCGGACGGCCCCGACATCTCGCTGGCGGCGGCCGCGGCGGTGCTGGACCTACCGGTGGAGGACGCCGAGGACCTGCTGGAGCCGCTGGTCGACATGTCCCTGCTGGAGTCGGCGGCGCCGGGCCGCTACCGCTTCCACGACCTGGTCCGCCTCTACGCCCGCTCCTGCGCGGAACGCGACGAGCACCCGCCGGGGGAACGGGAGGCGGCGCTGTCGCGGCTGCTGGACTTCTATCTGGCGACCGCCGCCCGGGTCTACGCCATCGAACGCCCCGGTGACCGTCTGGTCGATCACCTGGAGGCAACCGAGTATCCCGGGCTGACCTTCACCGACGCCAAGTCGGCGGTCGACTGGCTGTACACCGAGTCGGAGTGCCTTCTGGCCTGCGTACGGCAGGGTGCCGGGGGCGGGAGGCTCCGGCGGGCCGTCGATCTGCTGTGGGTCGCCAAGGACCTGGCCGAGTCCGGAGCGAACTCGCACCAGTACGAGGCGACCGCGGTGGCCGCACGTGATCTCGCCCGGACCGCGGGCGACGGGCACGCCGAGGGGCGGGCGCGTACCGCGCTGACCAACGCCCTGATGGTGTCGGACCGGTTCGCGCAGGCCGACGAGGAGGCCCGGCAGGCCACGCTCCTCGCGCAGGCGGCCGGTGATCTCGCGCCCTGCTCCTGGGCCCCCAACGACCGGGGCATCATCGCCTTCTACCAGGGGCGTCACGACGACGGCGAACGGCACCTCCAGGAGGCCATCGCCAACTACCGCACGGACGGGAACCTCCCGGGGGAGGCGAGCGCTCTGTGCAACCTCTCGCGTATCCAGGTGAGCCTCGGCCGGACCACCAGCGCGGTGGAGCTCGCCCGGCGCGGCGTGTCCATCTACGACCAGCTGGGACTGACCGTGCGTCTGGCCAACGGCCGGCTGGCCCTCGGCATCGCCCTCACGGCGGCGGGCCGCCACGCCGAGGCGCTCAAGGAGCTCGAGGAGGCACTGCGGCTCTTCCAGGAGAACCGCCAGCGGCTGTGGGAGGGAACCGCCAACTTCCGTATGGCCGAGGCGTACATGGCGGGCGGACGCCCCGCCATGGCCGCGCAGCACGCGGAACGGGCTCTCGCGCTCCGGGTGATCGGCGGTGACTGGATGCGTGCGAACGTGCTGACCACGTTGGGGCGGGCCCTGCAGCAGATCGGGCAGACGGACCGCGCGAGGGCCTGCTGGCGCGAGGCCCTGAGCATCCACGAGGAGGCGGGCGCCGCGGAGGCCGAACAGGTCCGCGCTCTGCTCACGCCCGCGGCCGTGGCCTAGGGGCGTCACGAGTCGCGTTCATCGTTTGTTTATCGAGGGCCGCCATGCTCATGAGTGCTGATCCGTTGCGTCGGGGGGCAGACGGCTCGGCACTCGGTCGCACCACTAAGGTGATCGGCCTTGAAATGGTCCGTCCGGCGACCCGCGGGGGAGTCGCCGGACGGACCATCCGCTGTCAGTCAACAGAAAGTTCGGACGATGAGCGACGAAGCGCAGAAGCAGAAGATCAGGACGCTGGAGAACCACGCCGGCAGCCCGGGGGACGGCTCCACGGCCAAGCCTGCCGAGAACCACGCCGGCAGCGTCGCCGAGGGCGAGACCATCAAGCCCCTGGAGAACCACGCCGGCAGCATCGGCCAGGACATCCTGAAGACCGACGAGAACCACGCCGGTTCCGAGCAGGCCTGACCGGTACCCGGCCCGGAGGGCGACCGCGGCGGTGCGGAGGGGGAGCCGTCGCGGTCGTCGGCGTCAGCCGGGCGCGGGGTCCGCGTCCCGCAGCGCCGCCTTGACGACCTTCCCGCTCGCGTTCCGCGGCAGCCCCGTCACGAACTCCACCCGCCGCGGCACCTTGTAGTTCGCCATCTCCCGCCGCGCCCAGGCGATGAGGTCGTCGCCGGTGAGCACGGCTCCCGGCCGGCGGACCACGAACGCCTTGCCGACCTCGCCGAGCCGCGCGTCCGGGACGCCGATCACGGCGACGTCCGCCACCTGCGGGTGCAGCCCGAGGGTCCGCTCGATCTCCGCCGGGTAGGCGTTGAAGCCGCCGACGATGAACATGTCCTTCAGCCGGTCGGTGATCCGCAGATTGCCCGCCGCGTCGAGCACGCCGACGTCCCCGGTCCGCAGCCAGCCGTCGGCGGTCAGCACCTCGGCCGTCGCCGCCGTGTCCTCGTAGTAGCCGCGCATCACGTTGAAGCCGCGCACCAGGACCTCGCCGGGCTCGCCGGGCGGGGCCTCCACCCGGACCTCGGTGCCGGGGATCGCCCGGCCGGACGTCGTCGCGATCACCGAGGGGTCGTCGCCGCGCCGGCACATCGTGACCAGGCCCCCGGCCTCGGAGAGCCCGTAGGCGGTGAGGACCGTCTCCACGCCCAGTTCGCCGCGCAGCCGTTCCACCAGCCGGAGCGGGACGACCGCCGCGCCGGTCACCACCAGGCGCAGCGCGGACAGGTCGTGGCTGTCGCGGGCCGGGTGGTCGAGGAGCGACTGGTGCAGGGTCGGCGGGCCCGGCAGCACCGAGACGCGTTCGGACGCGATGTTGGCGAGGGCCGTCTCCACGTCGAACACCGGCTGCGGGATCATCGTGGCGCCCCGCATCAGGCAGGCGATCACCCCGGCCTTGTAGCCGAAGGTGTGGAAGAAGGGGTTCACGATCAGGTAGCGGTCGCCGTGCCGCAGGCCCGCCAGGTCGCTCCAGACCGCGTAGGCCCGCAGGGTCTGCGCGTGGGTGATCACCACGCCCTTGGGGCGGCCGGTCGTCCCGGACGTGAACACGATGTCCGAGGGCCAGGAGCCCTCGACGGCCGCCGCGCACGCCCGCACCCGTGCCGCGCTCACGGTGTCGCCGCCCGCGAGGAAGTCCTTCCAGGTGCGGTAGTCCGCGGGGGCGTCCTCCGCGAGCACGACGACCTGCTCCAGCGCGGGCGACCCCGGCCCCCCGGCGAGCGCGCGGCGCAGCGAGGCCACGTACGAGGTGCCGAGGAAGGTGCCCGTGACGAACAGCAGCCGGGCGCCGCTTCTGCGCAGCACGTCGGCCGCCTCGGCGCCCTTGAAGCGGGTGTTCAGCGGCACCAGCACCGCGCCCGCCGAGACGGCGCCGAGCGCGGCCACGATCCAGGCGGGCGAGTTGGGGGCCCACAGGGCGACCCGGTCGCCGGGCCGGACGCCCGCGGCGAGGCAGGCGGCGGCCGCCCGCTCGACACGGGCGCCGAGCTCGGCGTAGGTGATCCGGGTGCGGCCCTCCACGACGGCCTCGGTGTCCGCGTACCGGGCGGCGGCGGCCCGTACGAGTTCCGGAACGCTGCCCCACTCCACGTCACCGTCCACCACGGCCTCCCGCACCACTAGCTGACCGACCGTCAGATTAGCTGTAATCTGACGGACTGTCAGCAGTCGTTCCGGCACGCGGAGGTGCGCACCGCATGACGTCAGGCACCGGCCTCAAGGACGCCACGGCGATCGTCGGCATCGGGCAGACCCCCTTCGCCCGGCACCTCGCGGACGACGAGCGGACCCTCGCCTGCCGCGCCGTGCTCGCCGCGCTCGACGACGCCGGGATCGCGCCCGGCGAGGTCGACGCGCTGGCCTCGTACACGATGGAGGAGACCGACGAGGTCGAGCTGGCGAAGGCCGTCGGCCTCGGCGACCTCACCTACTTCGGCAGGGTCGGCTACGGCGGCGGCGGTTCCTGCGCCACCGTCGCGCATCTGGCCGCCGCCGTCGCCACCGGGCAGGCGTCGGTGGGTGTCGCCTGGCGGTCCCGGAAACGCGGCAGCGGCCCCCGGCCCTGGCGGAACACGACCGCGCAGCTGCCCACCCCGGCCCAGTGGACCCGGCCGTACGGCCTGTTGCGCCCGGTCGACGAGATCGCCATGCTCGCCCGCCGCTACATGCACGAGTACGGCGCCACCCGCGACCACCTCTTCAACGTGGCCCTCGCCTGCCGCAACCGCGCCAACCAGAACCCGGCCGCGATCATGTACGACCGCCCGCTGACCCGCGAGATGTACATGACCTCGCGCTGGATCAGCGAGCCCCTGTGCCTGTACGACAACTGCCTGGAGACCGACGGCGCCCTCGCCTGTGTGATCGTCGGCCGTGAGCGCGCCCGCGACTGCCGGCGGGCCCCCGTGTACGTGCACGCGGCCGCGCAGGGCCTGCCCGCCCAGCACCACGGCATGGTCAACTACTGGAACGACGACCCGCTCACCGGCCCCGCCTGGACGGCCGCCCGGCATCTGTGGAAGCACGCCGACCTCACCCCCGAGGACGTGGACGTCGCCCAGATCTACGACGCGTTCACCGCGCTCGTGCCGCTCTCCCTGGAGGGGTACGGGTTCTGCGCGCGGGGCGAGGGCGGGGCGTTCACCGAGGGCGGCGCCCTGGAGACCGGCGGACGGCTGCCGCTGAACACGGGCGGCGGCGGCCTCAGCGAGGCGTACGTCCACGGCTTCAACCTGATCACCGAGGGCGTCAAGCAGTTGCGCGGCACCAGCACCGCGCAGGTCCCCGGCGCCGCCACCTGCCTCGTCACCGCGGGCGAGGGCGTCCCCACCTCCGCGCTGCTCCTGAGGAGTTGACCGCTGATGCTGTCCCCCGTCACCGACGCCGACGGCGCCCCCTTCTGGGAGTACGCCGCCCGGGGCGAGCTGCGCGTGCAGACCTGCGGCGCCTGCGCCGAGCCCCGCTTCCCGCCCCGGCCCTGCTGCCCGCACTGCCAGTCCTTCGCGAGCGAGTGGCGCCTCATGAGCGGACACGGGCGGATCTGGTCGTACGTCGTCCCCCACCCGCCCCTGCTGCCGGACTACGCGGAGCTGGCGCCGTACAACGTGGTGGTCGTCGCGCTCGCCGACGCGCCCCGGATCCGGCTCGTCGGCAACGTCGTCGCCGGTCCCGGCGCGGCCCTGAACTCCGTGCCGCCGGAGCTGATCCGTATCGGCGCCCGGGTCCGGGCGGTGTTCGACGGGACGGGGCTGCCGCGCTGGACGCTGGAGCGGCCATGAGCCTGGACGTGCGCGTCGACAAGGACACCGGGGTCGCCGTGGTCACCCTGGACCGGCCCGGGCGGCTCAACGCGCTCGACCTGGCGACGCGGGACGAACTGGTCGCCGCCTGGCGGCGGATGCGGTTCGACGACACCGTCCGGGCCGTCGTCCTGACCGGCGCCGGGGAGCGGGCGTTCTGCACCGGCCTGGACCGGGACACCGTGGTGCCGCAGCCCGACTCCCCCTATATGACGGACGATCCGCTGCTGCGGGCCGGACCCAAGTCCAACGACCTGTGGAAGCCGGTGATCGCCGCCGTGCGGGGCATGGCCTGCGGGGGTGCCTTCTATCTGCTCGGCGAGAGCGACTTCCTCGTCGCCGACCCGACCGCCGCCTTCTTCGACCCGCACACCACGTACGGCATGGTCAGCGCCTACGAGTCCATACTGATGGCGCTGCGCATGCCGTACGGGGAGGCTGCCCGGATGGCGCTGATGGGCTCCGCGGAACGGCTGGGCGCGCGGCGGGCCCATGAGATCGGGCTGGTCTCCGAACTCACCGCCCCCGGTGAGGCGTTGCCCGTGGCCGTCGAGCGCGCGGCGGTGATCGCCGGGTATCCGCCGGAGGGTGTGCAGGGCACCGTGCGGGCGCTGTGGGCGGCCCGGGAGGCCGCCCTCGACCGCGCCTTCGCGCAGGCCCCGCATCTCATCGCGCTCGGCAATCTGCCGGGCGAGCGGCAGGAGGAGCTGTTCCGCACCCGGAGCCGCGCGTTCAGAACCCGGTGACAGCCCTTAGTACGAGTCGGCCATGCGCAGGGCCTCGCCCAGCACGCAGGTGCCGCTGCCGGTGGCCTGCGTGCGGGCCGTGACGTCGACCGACTCGGTGGCGCCCGGCTCGACGGTCAGGATGCCGGAGGTCTGCTTGTCCAGCTCCCCGCCCCCGGCGTCCTTGAACGTGACGGTGAACGTGTACGAGTACGTCCGCAGCGCGTCGCTGTTGGTGGCGCTCACCCGGGCGCCGAGCCCGCGCTCCGGGTCGTTCTCACAGCGGACGATGTCGACGTCATCGGTCTCCGCGGCGTCCGGGCCCTCGCTGGTCTGCGCACCGCCGCCCGAGGTGGACCCGGTGTCGTAGTCGTCATCGTCGTCGTAGTGGGTGCTGCCGCCCCCGCTGCCGCCGGAGCTCGACGAGGAGCTGCTGGACGAGTCCGAGCCGCTGCAGCCGCCGCCGCTGGAGTGCCGGGCCCCGGTCAGTGCGACGACGACTCCGACGAACACGGCCACCGCGCGGACATGGCGAAGCTTCACTGGTGTCAACCCCCGTTGAATTTGAGCGTGAGCACGTCACGGTAGCAGTCGGTGAGCGCCAGAAAGCGCTCACTCGGCGTGACGGCCCGTGCAGGACCCGTGAAGACCCCTATGCGGTACGGGCGGTTCCAGTGCCTTTCTCCGCGTCCAGCGCGTAGACGCAGCGGTCCTTGCTGCACGCGTACACCACGCCGTCGCGGACCACCGGGGAGCCGGTGATCTCGCCGCCGGTGGCGAGCTTCCAGCGCAGCCGGCCGTCGTCGGCCTTGAGCGTGTAGAGCAGATGGTCGGTGGAGCCGAAGTGGATACGGCCCTCCGCCACCGCGGGCGCGCCCACGATGTCGCCGCCCGCCTGGAAGCGCCACTTGGGCGTCCCGGTGACGGCGTCCAGGGTGTACAGGCCCTTGCCGCTGCCGACGTGGACATGGCCCGCGGCCACCAGCACCGGCTCGGTCGAGGAGCGGGCCTCGGTGGCGATGCGCCAGCGGTCGCGGCCGTCGGTGGCGTCCAGCGCGTACACCGTGCCGAGGTAGTCGGCGAGGTACACACCGCCGCCGGTCACCGCGGGACCCGGTACGAAGGCCGGCGGGCACAGGAAGACCGCCGGGGCCTCGAAGTGCCAGCGGACGTGCCCGCCGATCGCGTCGAGGGCGAGCACCCGGGTGCCGGCCGAGACGTACACGAAGCCGTCGTGGGCGCGGGCCACCCGTACCGGCACCCCGCCGCAGGAGGCGGCGTCGCCGATCGGGTACGACCAGCGCTCGTCGCCGGTGCGGGCGTCCAGGGCGCGCAGCCGGGCGTCCTGCCAGACGTACGCGCTGCCGTCGAACAGCGCGGGGCCCGCCTCCGGGGTCTCGAAGTCGGTCTGCGCGCCGGTGATCTCCCAGAGCTTCTGGCCGTTCGACGCCTCCCAGGCCTGGACGCCGCCGCCGCGGGTGCCGGTGAGGACCGTGCCCCGCTCGGCCTTCAGGGAGTACACCCAGGCGTCCGTCTGGAGCCGCCACAGGTCGGCACCCTCCCTGCAGTCCAGGGCGAAGAGGGTGGGGCCGTCCGAGGCGTGGATGCGTCCGTCGGCGACCGCCATGGACCAGGCGACGTCCCGGGTCTTGAAGCGGCGCCGGCCGGTGGCCACGTCGAGGGCGTGCACCTCGAAGGAGGTGACGTAGACGAGGTCGCCGGCGACGGCGGGGGTGCCCCAGACGTCGTTCGACATGCGGAAGCGCCAGGGGCGCCAGCCGCCCGGGCCCTCGGCGGGGGCCGCGGGCGCGGCCGGGAGGGCGGGGTCGGCGCCGTTGACGCCGGGGCGGGGCTTGGACCAGGAGGCGACCAGGGCGGACTCGGCGGGCGGCGCCTTCATCGCGGCGGCGCGGGCGTCGGCGACCCGGGGGCCGGGGCCGATCGGGACGGCGGCGCCGGCCAGATGGACCGGGCCGGTGTCGGGGGCGCCGACCGGGACCGGCTGGGGCGCCGGGACGACCGGGTCGTGCGGCGGCGGGGGCGGCACGGGCGCGGGGACGTTGCGTCCGGCGCTGCGGCCCGAGGCGGGCGCGGGCTTGGGGGCGGGGCGGCCGCCGCGGCGCGTCTCGATCAGGCTGACGGCCCGCTCGGGCAGCCAGGCGGAGGCGGTGCCGCTGTCGTCGGTGCCGGAGCCGAAGAGGTGCGGGGCGAGCTGGGCCTGGAGGTCGGCCGGGTTGGGCCGGGCCGTCGGGTCCATCTGCATACAGGACTCGATGAGGGGGCGCAGCTCGTCGGGCAGGCCCTCCAGGTCCGGGCCCTCGCGCAGCAGCATGAAGACGGTCTCGACCGGGTTGGCGCCGTGGAAGGGCGGGTGCCCGGTGGCGGCGAACACCAGCATCGAGCCCAGCGAGAAGACGTCGCTGGCGCCGGTGACGCTGCGGGAGTCCTTCGCCTGCTCCGGGGACATGTAGGCGGGGGTGCCGACGGCGACGTTGGTCATGGTCAGACGTGTGTTCGACACGCCGGACGCGATACCGAAGTCGATGACGCGCGGCCCGTCCTCGACGACGAGCACGTTGGACGGCTTGAGGTCGCGGTGGACGAGTCCGGCGCCGTGGATCGACTGGAGGGCCTCCGCCACACCGGCCGCCAGCCAGCGCACCGCCTGGGCCGGGAGCGGCCCGCACTCGTTCACTATCTCCTCGAGGGAGGGCGCGGGGACGTACGCGGTGGCCAGCCACGGCACGGCGGCACGCGGGTCGGCGTCGACCACCGCGGCCGTGTAGAAGCCGGAGACCGCCCGGGCCGCCTCCACCTCGCGCGTGAAGCGGACGCGGAAGAGCTGGTCCTCGGCGAGCTCCGTGCGGACGGTCTTGATCGCCACCCGCCGGCCCGAGGCCGACCGCGCGAGATAGACCAGCCCCATGCCGCCGGCGCCCAGCCGCCCGAGCACCTCGAACGGCCCGATCCTGCGCGGATCGTGCTGCGTCAGCTGATCCACCACTCTGCCTGCCACCTCCCCGTACGGGCCCCGTGCACCCACATATGTACGTGACCCCGTGCAGCGTCTCACCACCGCACCGCCGCGGCGGCACGCACCCCGATTCTTCCTGTCCGAGCGCCCGGTGGCGAACCCGGGTTCAAAAAGGGGTGTCTCGGTACAAACCAGTACATCGAGAGGGGCGATTGGCCCCTCTCACCTGCCGGGACGCCCCGCTCAGCGCTCCAGAAGGCCGAACGACGCCCCCTGATTGTCGGTGACGACGGCGACCGTGCCGTACGACGTCTCGAAGGGCGGGACCTGCACCCGCCCGCCGAGGCCGCTCACGCGCGAGAGGGCGCGCGCACAGTCCTCGACGCGGAAGTGCACGACGAAGTGGGGCGGCATCATCTCCGCGAAGACCTCCCCGACCGCCGCCCGCCCGAAGTCCGGCTCGGCGCCGGGGCCGAACAGGGCGTCGTGGAAGAGCCCGCCGTAGAAGGTGTTGGCGGCCTCGGTGTCCCGGGCGTACAGCTCCGCCCACGCGAACGTCCCCGGCTCGTGCCGGCGCCCGAACCCGGGGTGCGAGCCCGCCTCCCACAGCCCGAACACGGCGCCCTCGGGGTCGGTGACCAGCGCGGCCGTGCCGAGCCCCTCCCCCACCTCCACGGGCGAGGTGACCACCTGGCCGCCCGCCTGCCGGATCCGCCCGGCCAGCGCCCGGGCGTCCGGGGTCGCGAAGTACACCGTCCACACGCTGGGCATCCGCCCGTCCGTCTTCGGCGTCAGCGCGGCCACCCGGTCACCGTCCAGCAGGGCCCATACGGCGGAGTCGTACGCCTCCTCGAAGGCCCAGCCGAAGAGCTCGCCGTAGAACCGCCTGCCCGCTTCCACGTCGGGGATCTGCGCGTCCACCCAGCACGGAACGCCCTCCACCTGATCCGTTCCGTCTGCGGATGCCCTGTTTTCGGCCATACCGCCAACGTAACGGCCCCGCGCGCACCGCGCAGACCAGGCACACCACCCCTCGCACCCCGGTGCACCCCATTTGCAGTCGGCCGAATCGCGCCCCGATGCCGCCTCGGTAAGCTGACGACATGACAGGACAAGTGCGTACCGTCGACGGCCGCGTGGCCGGCCGGCGTGGGCAGGCGACCCGGCAGAAGCTGCTCGACTGCCTCAGCGAGATGCTCAGCTCTTCCCCGTACCGGGACGTCAAAGTCATCGATGTCGCCCGGAAGGCGGGCACTTCTCCCGCCACCTTCTACCAGTACTTCCCGGACGTCGAGGGCGCCGTCCTGGAGATCGCCGAGCAAATGGCCACCGAGGGCGCGGAGTTGACCGAGCTGGTCGAGGGCCGCAGCTGGACGGGGAAGGCCGGCTGGCAGACCGCGCAGGAACTCGTCGACGGCTTCCTGGACTTCTGGCGCCGCAACGACGCGATCCTGCGGGTCGTCGACCTCGGCGCGTCCGAGGGCGACAAGCGCTTCTACAAGATCCGCATGAAGATCCTGAACTCGGTCAACAACTCCCTCGCGGACGCGGTGACCCAGCTCCAGGCGAAGGGCAAGGTCGACAAGGACGTCAACCCCGCCGCCATCGCCGGATCGCTCGTCGCGATGCTCGCCGCGGTGGCCTCGCACCAGAAGGGCTTCCAGACCTGGGGCGTCAAGCAGGCCGAACTCAAGCCCAATCTGGCCCTGTTGGTGCACCTGGGCGTGACCGGCAGGAAGCCGACGAAGTGACGCCCGGGCGTCCGGCGGGGCGGCCCTCCGCCGGATAGCCCCCCCAAGTCCTGTCTGGCAGGCGGTGGTCCACCCGGGTGGGCCACCGCCTGCCGTGCGTCACGGCCCGGTCCGGCCCGGCAGCGGCCGGTCCTTCACCACGTGCTTCATCACCAGCGTCGACGTCAGCCGCTGCACCCCCGGCAGCGTGGCCAGCCGCTCGTCGTACAGCCGCTGGTAGGCGGCGAGATCGGCGGCGACGACCCGCAGCAGATAGTCGGGCTCCCCGAACAGCCGCTGCGCCTCCAGCACCTCCTCCACCTCGCCGAGCGCCCGCTCGAACCCGGCGACGGTGTCCCGGTCCTCCTGCCGCATGGAGACGAAGACCAGCGCCTCGAAGGCCAGCCCGACGGCGGCCGGGTCCACCACGGCCCGGTATCCGCCGATGGCGCCGGACCGCTCCAGCTCGCGCAGCCGCCGATGGCACGGCGAGACACTGAGCCCCACCCGGGCGGCCAGCTCCGTCACGGTGAGCCGGCCGTCCTGCTGCAGCTCGGCGAGGATGCGTCTGTCCACGTCGTCCATGGGCGGATCCTCCCCCGGAGGGCCGGGTGCCGGGCAAATGCCGCCGTCGTTTTCGGGTCAGCGGACCTGGGGCGTGAGCCGGAAGACCCGGATCTCCCGGTCCACGCGGGCCTGGTACGCCGCGTACGGGGTCCAGAGGGCCACCGCCGCCCGCCAGGCCGCCTCCCGCTCCTCCCCCGCCAGGAGCGCGGCCGTGACGGGGATCGTGCGGCCCTTGACGTCGATCGCGGCGTCGGGGTGGGCGAGCAGATTGTGGGTCCAGGCGGGGTGCCCGGGCCGGCCGAAGTTGGAGCCGACGAGGAGCCAGGAGCGGCCCTCCCCCTCGGGCACACAGGCGAGCGGCGTCCGGCGGGCCCGTCCGCTGCGGGCACCGGTGGAGGTCAGCACGACACCGGGCAGCATCAGGGCGCTGAGCAGCACCTTTCCCCGAGTGAGCCGGTGCACGGCCCGGTCGAGGGCGGGGACGGCATGGGGGGCGGCGCGGGCGAAGGCCCGGGTCGCGGAGACCTTCTGCACGGCCCGTACGACGGCTCGCGGCATGGTCACACCCGTACCTCCCGTGTCCCGGACGCCTCGAAGAGCCGGGCCGTCCCGGCGGCGTGCGCGCGCAGCCGGTGGACCGGCCCGAGGAGCAGTTCGTCGCCGGCGGCCCGCTTGAAGTACAGGTGCGCCTCGTGCTCCCAGGTGAAACCGAGGCCGCCGTGGAACTGGATGGCCTCGGCGGAGGCGGTCCGCTGCGCCCGCAGCGCCTGGGCGAGGGCGAGGCCGCCGGCCCGTTCGCCGTGGGCCGCCGCCCAGGCCGCGTAGTACGCCGCGGACCGGGCCGCCTGCACCTCGACGTACACGTCCGCGAGCCGGTGCTTGACGGCCTGGAAGGACCCGATCGGCCGCCCGAACTGCTCGCGCCGCCCGACGTGCTCCACGGTCCGCTCCAGGGCCCGTCCCGCGGCGCCCACGGCCTCGCAGGCGAGGACCGCCGCAACCCGGTCGCCGGTCTCCGCGAGGGCACCGGTCACGTCGGCCCCCTCCTCCCCCAGCAGTCGCGCGTCGACGTCCCTGAGGTGCACCCGGCCCTGTGGGCGGGTGGCGTCGACGGTGGTCCGCCGGGCGCGGGCCACTCCGGCGGCGTCGCCGGGCACCAGGAACAGCAGGGTCCGCGGGCGGGTGTAGCCCCCGGTGTGCGCGGCGACGACGAGCAGGCCGGCGCTGTGCCCGTCGAGGACCTGGTCCGCCTGCCCGTACAGCCGCCAGCCGCCCGTGGTCCGCCGGGCCTGTACGCCGCCCGCCCGGCCGCCGCCGGCCCAGTCGCCGCCGTTGCCGCCGGTCAGGGCGAGGGCGGTGGCGAGGACGGTGCCGTCGACCGCGAGCGCGGCGGTGAGGGCGCCGGAGGCGAGGCGGGGCAGCAGTTCCTCCCGCTGGGCGGGGGTGCCGAGCGCGGCGATCAGGGGGGTGGCGAGGACGGTGGTGGCCAGGAGCGGGGAGGGCGCCAGGGCCCGGCCGGTCTCCTCGCAGGCGAGGGCGAGTTCGGTCACCGAGCAGCCGACACCGCCGTATGTCTCGGGGAGGGCGAGGCCGGGCAGGCCGAGCCGTTCGGCGAGGGCGGTCCACAGCGCGGGGTCGTGACCGGAGGGGGTGTCGAGGGCGGCGCGCAGCTCGTGGGGGCCGCAGCGGCTCTCGAGCAGGTCGCGCAGGGCGCGGCGGACGCCGTCCTGCTCGGGGGTGAGGCTGGTGTCCATGGGCGGTTCCCTCCGGCTCTTCCCCTCGGATCTGACGGTCCGTCATATTAGGAGCGCCGACATGAGATGCCCAGAGGCGGGAGGCCGCGCATGACTGCCGGGAGCCGGAGCGTCGCCGTGGTGGGTGTGGCCCTGTCCGACTGCGGGCGGGTGGACGACACGACCGCGTACACCCTGCACGCCCAGGCCGCGCGCCGGGCGCTGGCCGACGCCGGGCTCGGCCGGGAGGTGGTGGACGGCTTCGCCTCCGCGGGCCTCGGCGTGCTCGCGCCCGTCGAGGTGGCCGAGTATCTGGGCCTGCGCCCGACCTGGGTGGACTCCACCTCGGTCGGCGGCGCCACCTGGGAGGTGATGGCCGCCCACGCGGTCGACGCGATCGCCCGTGGTCACGCGAACGCCGTGCTGCTGGTGTACGGCTCGACGGCCCGCGCGGACATCAGGGCGGGCCGGCGGACCGGCGATCTGTCCTTCGGCGGCCGGGGTCCCGCGCAGTTCGAGGTCCCCTACGGGCACACGCTGATCGCCAAGTACGCCATGGCCGCCCGCCGCCACATGGTCGAACACGGCACGACCGTCGAGCAGTTGGCGGAGGTGGCCGTCCAGGCGCGGGCCAACGCGGCCCTGAACCCGGAGGCGCTGCACCGCGACCCCGTCACCGTGGACGACGTGCTGTCCGGCCCGATGATCGCGGACCCGTTCACCCGGCTGCACTGCTGTCTGCGCTCCGACGGCGGCGCGGCGGTGCTGCTGGCCGCCGAGGAGTACGTCGCCGGCTGCCGTACGGCACCGGTGTGGGTGCTCGGCACCGGGGAGCACGTCTCGCACGCGTCGATGTCCGAGTGGCCGGACTTCACGACCGGCCCGGCGGCGGTGAGCGGGCGGCTCGCCTTCGCCCGGGCCGGACTGCGGCCCGAGGAGATGGACTTCGCCGAGCTGTACGACGCCTTCACCTATATGACGCTGGTGACCCTGGAGGACCTGGGCTTCTGCGCCAAGGGCGAGGGCGGGGCGTTCGTCGGGAAGGGGCGGCTGCTGGTGCGCGGCGGGGAGCTGCCGGTGAACACGGACGGGGGCGGTCTGTCGGCCCAGCATCCCGGGATGCGCGGGCTGTTCCTGCTGGTGGAGGCGGTACGTCAGCTGCGGGGCGAGGCCGGGGAGCGTCAGGTGGCCCGGCGGGGCCGGACGGGGGAGCCGCCTCGGCTGGGCGTGGTGTCGGCGACGGGGGGATGGTTCTGCTCGTCGGGGACGTTGGTACTGGGAAGGGAGTGAACCGACCCGAGGAGACGGTATGGCGCTGACCCGTGAAGAGCGTGAGCAGTTCCTCGCCGAGCCGCATGTCGCGGCGCTGGCGGTCGACGCGGGGGGCGGGCGGGGCCCGCTGACCGTGCCCATCTGGTACCAGTACGCCCCCGGCGGCGACGTGTGGATCCTGACCGGCCTCGACTCCCGCAAGAACCGGCTGATCCAGGAGGCACGCCGGTTCTCCCTGCTGGTGGACCGGCTGGAGCCGACGATCCGGTACGTGTCGGTGGAGGGCCCGGTCCTGCGGACCGTGCCGGCCACCCTGGAGGACCTGCGGGAGATCTCGGCCCGCTATCTGCCGCCCGAGAAGGTCGACGGCTATGTCGACTTCGCCTGGAAGAACCACGGCGAGCAGGTCGTCGTCCATATGCGGCCCGAGCACTGGCTGTCGTCGGACATCGGCCGGCTCTGAGGCCCGGCCGTCCCCCGCGCGGGACAATCGCGGCATGGGAACGGATCTTCACGACCTGCTGAGGTCGCTGCGGGTGTGGGACGTCGAGCTGCCCGCCTTCGACCCGTCGGACGCGCCCGGCGAGCCGCTCGGCCTGTTCACCGAGTGGTTCGCCGACGCGGTCGCGGCCGGGCAGACCGAGCCGCACACGATGTCGCTCGCCACCGCGGACGAGGAGGGCCTGCCGGACGTACGGACGGTGATGCTGCACGGCGCCGACGCGTCCGGCTGGGCCTTCGCCACGCACCGGGACAGCCGCAAGGGCCGCCAGCTCGCCGCCCGCCCGTACGCGGCCCTCGGCTTCTACTGGCCGGCGCGGGGCCGCCAGGTGCGGGTGCGGGGCCCGGTGACGGCTGCCCCGTCCGCCGAGTCCCAGGCCGATCTGCACGCCCGCTCGACGAAGGCGCTCGCGGCGGCCCTGACCGGCAGGCAGAGCGAGGTGCTCGGCTCCCCCGAGGAGCTGGAGCGGGCGTCGCGGGCCGCCTGGGAACGGGCCCGGCGGGAGCCGGACGCGCCGGTGCCGACGTGGACGCTGTACCGGGTGCGCCCCGACGAGGTGGAGTTCTTCCAGGGCGACGCCGAGCGGCGGCACGTCCGGCTCGTCTACCGGCGCGCGGAACCGGGGTGGGTCAAACAGCTGCTCTGGCCCTGACGTCAGCGGGCGCGGTGGAGGTCGTACGCCGTGAAGTCGGCCACCGGGCGGTAGCCGATGCGCTGATAGAGGCCGTTGCTCGTGCCGTTGGACAGGTCGGTGAAGAGCAGCACCTCGCGTACCCCGGAGGAGAGTGCGGCCCGGGTGACCGCGGCGGTGGCCGCGCCGCCGTAGCCGCGCCCGCGCAGCGGCGCCGGGGTGTAGACGGGGGCGACGCGGACCTGCCCGGCGATGAGCGGGGTCACCCCGACCATGGCGCGGGGAGTGCCGTCCTCGGCCTCCCACAGGGTGATCCCGCCGTAGGCGATCCGCGCGTCGGCCCAGGCGCCCGGGTCGCGCGCGGCGGTGTGCCCGGCGGCCTTCGTGAACTCGCCGTACCAGCGGGCCAGCAGCTCCCGGTCCGGTCGCCCGGCGAGGCGCGCGCGGCCGGGCGGGATCGGCCGCGGCACGGTCAGATTGCCCAGCCGGTACAGGCGCTGGCGCTGGGCGACGGTGCCGTGGGCGCCGGTGTGCCGCTGCCAGGCGGCGACGAACGCCTCGGCGGTCTCCCGGGCGGCGACGACCCCGGGGACCGTCTGCCCGAGCGCGAGCAGATGGGCGGCGAGGGCGTCGGCCTCGTCGGGGGTGAGCGGGGTGACGTTCAGCATGTGGGGCGGGGTGCGGAAGTAGGCGGCCCGCACCTGCCCGTCGCGTTCCAGCACCCCGAACACGGGGGGCTCGTCGCCGTACGCGCGCGGCCCGTTGACGCGCAGCGTCTCGGTGACCGTCAGGGCGACGGTGTGCAGGTCGGGGCGTGAGCGCAGGAAGCCTCCGGCGTGGGACAGGAAGCCGTTGAGGTCCTGGGTGCAGTACCAGTCGTCCGGGCGCATGCCTCATGATCCCGCGCCGGGCCCGGCGCTGTGCACTTTTTTCCGCCGTGGACACCAAGACGACACAAGTCGTCACACCGGGCCGGGTGTTGGGGTAAGGAGGACGTCGGGCTCGGGGTCGGTCGCCAGCCGTGCGTGCAGATGCACGTCCCGGTACGCGTCCTGCCGCCCGGCCTCCCACATCGCGCCCCGCAGGGTGCCCTCGGCGGGGAAACCGCAGCGCTCGGCGACCCGGCAGGAGGCGTCGTGGCCCGCGGCGTGCCCGAGCTCGAGGCGGTGCAGCCGGGGGCCGTCCGGCGCGGTCAGCGCCCAGCGGGCGGCGAGGGCGAGCGCGCGGACCGCCACGCGCCGGCCGCGGGCCTCGGGCAGCACCCAGTAGCCGACCAGGCCGTAGTCCATGCGCCGGCTGACGACCGTCACCCCGACATGGCCGAGGAGGGCGCCGGTATAGGCGTCGGTCACGCAGTACGCCGCCGAGCCGTCCGCCGCGCCTACGGCGGTCCGCAGGGAGGCGAGGGCGCCCTCGCGGTCCGTGGCGAGCGACAGCGGGGTGTTCCAGCGCCGGTACTCCGGGTCGGCGCGGCCCCGGCACCAGGCGTCCAGGTCGGCCTCGGAGTCCGGGTCCCAGGGGCGCAGCCGCAGTCCGTGGCCGTGCAGGTCGGGGAAGGGGCGGGGTGCGGGGCGTATGGCGGCGTCGGTCATGAGGTCCATTGAAACCCGGAGGATCAGTCGGCCGGGCGGAACATCGGCACCCCGTCCGGGAAGGCGGCGGTCAGCGCCAGGCCGGCCCGCAGGAGGGCGGGGTCCGGGCAGTCCACGAGGCCGGTCGTCATCCGGGGGCCCTCGGCGAGGTCGACGACGGCGGCGACGTACGGGGTCCGCGCGCTGAAGGGCGGCAGGTCGTTGCGGTGGACGACGGACCAGGTGTACAGGGTGGCCCGGCCGCTCGCGGTCTCCCAGACGACGTCCTCGCTCCAGCACTGCGGGCAGGCCTCGCGCGGGTAGTGGTGGGCCCGTCCGCAGGCCCGGCACCGGCGCAGCAGCAGCCGGCCGGCGGCGGCCGCGTCCCAGTAGGGGCGGGTGAAGGCGTCCGGTTCGGGGACGTCGTAGCGGGGCGCGCTCATCCGAACAGTCCGAGCGCGGCGTCCACCGACCAGGACTGCCAGGACATCCCGAACAGGGCGACGACGGAGATCAGCGCCATCATGCCGTTCTGCCCCTGCTCGGCCCAGTCGTGGATCATCAGGGTGAGGTACAGCACGTTGAGCAGCAGTCCGCCGGCGAGGGCGACCGGGGTGAGGAACCCGAGCACCAGGCCGAGTCCCAGGGCCAGTTCGGCGTAGAGGACGACGTACGCCATGACCCGCGGCCGGGGTGCCACCACGCGCTGGAAGCCGGTGCGGACGGCGGGCCAGCGGTGTTCGGCCGCGATGTCCGCGGCCCAGGCGATCCCGGACCCGGCCAGCCAGCTCCGGCGGTCCTTGTGCCGCCAGCTCTCCAGCCACCACAGCCCGAGGCCTATCCGGAGCACGGCCAGCCATTGAGCGCCTGTGAGCCAGATCGCGTCCATGGATCTGACGGTACGTCAGATCCATGGGGCCTGACAATCGTCCGGGTGCCCCGGCCGTCCCGCGGCCGGGGCACGACCCCTGCCGGTTCAGGCGGCCGCCTCGGCCGCGGCGAGGGCGGCGTCCTGCGGGGCCACCGTCCGGCGGCGGCGCAGCGGCATGCCCATCCCCGGGTTGCCGACGTTCCAGGCGGCGCCCTTGCAGATCAGCTCCTTGTAGAAGGCGGCGATCCGGCCGGTCAGCACCGCGCGGACGGGGCGGTCGTCCCCGGTGACGTACTGGATCAGGCCCTGCCTGCGGCCCAGCGAGACGCACTGGTTGAAGTAGCGCAGCGGGACCTTGGGCAGCTTGCCGCCGGTCAGGCGGGCCACGATGGCGTCGGCGGCCTGCCAGGCGGTGAAGCCGCCGGAGGCGCACGACATGCGCAGCGGCTTGCCGCCGACGCCCCGGGCGAGGGCGGCGTCGCCGATGGCGTAGACGTCCGGGTGGGAGACCGAGCGCATGGTCCCGTCGACCACGATCTGCCCCCGGTCGCCGACCTCCAGGGTGGTGGCCAGCGCGATCGGGTGGACGGCGAAGCCGGTGGTCCACACGGTGACGGCGGCCGGGAGCACGGTCCCGTCGGCGGTGGTGACCCGGTCGGGTCCGACCTCGGTGGCGGTGGTGTCCTCGTGGACGGTGATGCCGAGCCGGCCGACGACCTTGCGCAGGTGGCGGCGGCCCTTGGCGGAGAGCCAGTCGCCGAGTCCGCCGCGCACGATCAGGGAGACGTCGAGGTCCGGGCGGGCCTCGGCGATCTCGGTGACGGCCTCCACGCCGGTGAGGCCGCCGCCGACCACGATCACGGGCGCTCCGGCGTCCAGCGCGGCGAGGCGCTCGCGCAGCCGCAGCGCGCCGGGCCGGCTCGCGAGTTCGTAGGCGTGCTCGGCGACTCCGGGGACGCCCTGGTCGTCCCAGCCGCTGCCGAGGGCGTAGACGAGGGTGTCGTACGCCAGCTCCTCGGTGCCGTCCGCGTCCTTGACGGCCACGGTCTTCCGGTCGGCGTCGACGGCGGTGACCCGGGCGATCCTCAGGTCGACGCCGGTGCCCCGGAACAGGTCGGCGAACGGCCGGGGCCTGAGCTCCTGTCCCACGGCGAGCTGGTGCATGCGGACGCGTTCGACGAAGTCGGGCTCCGCGTTGACGAGGGTGACGGTGACGTCGTCGCCGTGCAGTCGCCTGGCGAGCCGCCCGGCCGCGAACGCTCCGGTGTAGCCGCCCCCGAGCACGATGATGCGGTGCTGCATGTCCTTGCTCCTGTCTTCAGCGGGTTCGCCACCTGAACCGGGCGGCCCGCCGATTCCTGACAGGATCGCGATGTGAACCACGTCACATCGCGCGCGGAGCGTCGTACGGGGGTCAGAAGGCCTCGCGGACCAGGGGTTCCCCGTGGTCGGCGGCCTGCCAGACCCGGGTCGCGCGCTCCAGCTTGTCGGGGTTGACCTGGCTGCGGAACGCGGCGAGGCCGTCCTCGGCGACCTCCACGCACATGACGCCGATGACCCGGCCGTCGACGACCACCACGAGGGCGGGTCCGCCGTTGGCGGTGGCCGCGTAGTACTCGGGCGACCCGCCCACCAGCGCCCGCTTGGCCTCGCTGGGCTTGAACAGGCCGCGCAGGAACTTCGCGGCCGCCAGGGCGCCCTCGACCGCCTTGGCCCGCGCCGGGACCTTGCCGCCGCCGTCGCCGACCACGACGGCGTCCTCGGTGAGCAGCCGGACCAGGGGCTCGGTGCGGCCACTGGTGGCCGCCGCCAGGAACTCGTCGATGATCCGCCGGGCCGCGGCCTCGTCGACCTCGGCACGGGCCCGCCCCTGGGCGACGTGCTTGCGGGCGCGGTGCAGGATCTGCTGGCTGGAGGCCTCGCTGATGTCGAGGATCTCGGCGATCTCGCGATGCGTGTAGTCGAACGCCTCACGCAGCACGTACACCGCCCGCTCGCTCGGCGAGAGCCGCTCCAGCACGACGAGCACGGCGTACGAGACCGACTCGCGCTGTTCGGCGGTGTCGGCCGGGCCCAGCATGGGGTCCCCGGCGAGCAGCGGCTCGGGCAGCCACTGGCCCACATAGGTCTCGCGGCGGGCGCGGGCCGAGGTGAGCTGGTTCAGGCACAGATTGGTGAGCACCTTGGTCAGCCATGCCTCGGGGACCTCGACGCGCTCCACGTCGGCGGCCTGCCAGCGCAGGAACGTCTCCTGGACGGCGTCCTCGGCCTCGCTCGCCGAGCCGAGCATCCGGTAGGCGATGGCCTCCAGACGGGGGCGGGCCGCCTCGAACCGTTCCACGTCGTTCACCGTGAGGACCATGGGTTCGGATCCTAACTCCCGTGGCCGCCAAGGGCAGGTGGAGACGGTCCCCCGGTGGCGCCCCGGGCGCACCGCGCCCCCGCATCCCGGGGCCCGGACCCACAACCAGGAGAGCTACGTCACAGGCCCCACCCAGGTCTCCTACAGTCGTGATCGATCCGCAACCAATTCCGGGCTTGACCGAGACCCATCAACCCATCGCGTGATTACGCTCCGAATCATGGCCGACACCCCTCATCTCCCGGAACGCCCCGTCTACGTCGTCGGGGGCGGCCCCGGCGGGCTCTCCGTCGCGTACGCCCTGCGCGCCCGCGGCATACGGGCCGTCGTCCTGGAGCGGTCGGACGCGGTCGGCGCCTCGTGGCGCGCGCACTACGACCGGCTCCGTCTGCACACCACCCGGCGGCTGTCGGCGCTGCCCGGCCTGCCGATGCCCCGCCGGTTCGGGCGCTGGGTGTCCCGCGACGACATGGTGCGCTACCTGGAGAAGTACGCCGAGCACCACGACCTGGAGATCGTCACCGGCGTCGAGGTCTCCCGCGTCGATCCCGCGCCGGACGGCTCCGGCTGGCTGCTGCACGCCACCGGCGGCCGGGAGCTGGCGGGCGCCGCCGTCGTCGTCGCCACCGGGTACAACCACACGCCGCGCATCCCCGACTGGCCCGGACGCGAGGGGTACGGCGGGGAGCTGCTGCACGCGGGCGAGTACCGCTCCCCCGCCCCGTACGCCGGCCGGGACGTCCTGGTCGTGGGCGCCGGCAACACCGGCTCGGAGATCGCCGTGGACCTCGTGGAGGGCGGGGCGGAGCGGGTGCGCCTCGCGGTGCGGACGGTGCCGCACATCGTGCGCCGCTCGACCGCCGGATGGCCCGCGCAGTTCACGAGCATCGCGGTCCGGCGGCTGCCGGTGCGGCTCGTGGACCGGCTCGCCCGGCCGGTGGCCAGGATCAGCGTCCCGGACCTGTCGGCGCACGGGCTGCCGCGCCCCGACACCGGCCTGTACAGCAGGGTCCGGGAGGGGGCGATCCCCGTCCTGGACGTCGGGCTCGTGGACGCGGTGCGCGAGGGCCGGGTCGAGATCGTCGCCGCCGTCGAGGGGTTCGACTCGGACAAGGTGCTGCTCGCGGACGGCAGCCGGATATCCCCGGACGTCGTCGTCGCGGCCACCGGGTACGCGCGCGGCCTGGAGGGCCTGGTCGGGCATCTCGGCGTGCTCGACGGGCGGGGCAGACCGAGTGTGCGGGGCGCCCGGACCCCGGCGGAGGCACCGGGCCTGTACTTCACCGGCTACACCAACCCCATCAGCGGCAATCTGCGGGAGATGGCGATCGACGCGCAGAAGATCGCCCGGGCCGTGGCGGGCGACCGGCGCCGCAATGTCTCCCGGCTGCCGGTCTGAGCGGGTCGGATCGCGCAAGGGCCCGACTTTTGCCCTGCAAGACGGTTCCTGACGCCGTGTCAGTTCCTTTAATCTGACACAGCGTCAGTTAATCGCTGTCATCCAGGGACGGGCGGACCGATGCTTGGATCAACCCACGGCACCCTCACCACCGACTCCCGCCGGGCCCGGGTCGTCGCCTGCGGCGAACAGCCCGCGCCCGCCGTCCACGGCCGGCCCGCCGAACCCGACGACCTCGACGTCAGCGGCCGCCCCCTGTACTGCGAGGTCCCCGACCTGGACCGCCTCTTCCGGCCGGAGTCCCTCGCCGTGATCGGCGCCTCCGACGCCGAGGGGCGGCCGAACACCGGGATCACCCGGCGGCTGGTCGACTGGGCCGGGCGGGTCGGCGCCCGGCTCCATCCCGTCCACCCGTCCCGCCCGTCCGTCTTCGGCCTGCCCTGCTCCCGGACCGTCGCCGACCTGCCCGAACAGGTCGACCTCGCCGTCCTGCTGGTCGCCGACCCGCTGCCGGTGATCGAGGAACTGGCGCAGGCGAAGGTGAAGTTCGCCGTCGTCTTCGCCTCCGGGTTCGCGGAGACCGGCGACGAGGGCGCCGCCGCGCAGGCCCGGCTCACCGCCGCCGTCGAGCGCTCCGGGCTGCGGCTGCTCGGCCCCAACACCAACCTCAACGCCTTCGAGCGGTTCCGGGACGACCTGGACGGGCCCGCGATCGCCCTCATCACCCAGTCCGGGCACCAGGGCCGCCCCGTCTTCGCCCTCCAGGAGCTGGGCGTACGCCTGTCGCACTGGGCGCCCACCGGCAACGAGGCCGACCTGGAGACGGCCGACTTCCTCTCCTACTTCGCCGAGCGGCCCGAGGTCGGCGCCATCGCCGCCTATGTCGAGGGCATCAAGGACGGCCGCGCCTTCCTGCTCGCCGCCGACCGCTGCGCCCGCCGCAAGGTGCCCGTCGTCGCGGTAAAGGTCGGCCGCACCGAGGCCGGCGCGCGTACGGCCGCCTCCCACACCGGCAAGCTCACCGGCGCGGACGCGGTCGTGGACGCGGCCCTGCGCCAGTACGGGGTGATCCGCGTCGACGGCCTGGACGAACTCCAGGACACCGCCACCCTTCTGGCCCGGGCCCGCCCGCCGCGCGCCGACGGCGTCGCCGTCTACTCGATATCGGGCGGCACGGGCGCCCATGTGGCCGACCTCGCGGCCGGGGCGGGGCTGCGGCTGCCGGTCCTGTCGGAGGCCAAGCAGGCCGAACTGCACCAGTGGATACCGGAGTACCTGAGCGTCGCCAACCCCGTCGACAACGGCGGGCACCCGGTCGGCGACGAGCGCGGGCCCCGGATCATCCGGGCGATCCTCGACGACCCCTCGGTGGGCGTGCTGATCTGCCCGGTCACCGGGCCGTTCCCGCCCCTGAGCGACAAGCTCGCCCAGGACCTGGTGGACGCCGCCGAGCGCACGGACAAACTGGTCTGCGTGGTGTGGGGGTCGCCGGTCGGCACCGAGCGGGCCTACCGGGAGGTCCTGCTGGGCTCCTCGCGCGTGGTCACCTTCCGCACGGTCGCCAACTGCGTCTCCGCCGTCCGCGCCTACCTCGACCACCACCGGTTCGTCGACGGCTACCGCTCCCCCTTCGACGAGGCGCCCCGCACCCCCTCGCCGTCCAGCCGCAAGGCGCGCGCCCTGCTGCGCCCGGGACAGCAGCTGAGCGAGCACGCGGCGAAGCAGCTGCTGCGGGCGTACGGCATCCGGGTCCCGCGCGAGCAGCTGGTGACCAGCGCGGCGGCGGCCGTGCGCGCGGCGGGGCTGGTGGGCTACCCGGTGGTGATGAAGGCGTCCGGCGCCCGGATCGCCCACAAGACCGAGCTGGGTCTCGTCAAGATCGGGCTGACGTCGGCCAGCCAGGTCCGGGACGCCTACCGCGAGCTGACCGACATCGCCCGCTACGAGGACATCGCGCTGGACGGCGTCCTGGTCTGCCAGATGGTGGAGCGGGGCGTGGAGATGGTGGTGGGCGCCTCGCACGACCCGCTGTTCGGACCGACGGTGACGGTCGGGCTGGGCGGGGTGCTGGTGGAGGTGCTGCGCGACACGGCCGTCCGGGTGCCGCCCTTCGGGGAGGAGCAGGTCCGTGGGATGTGCGCCGAACTGCGCGGGCGGGCGCTGCTCGACGGGGTCCGGGGGCGGCCCCCGGCCGACCTCGACGCGCTGGTGGAGGTCGTGCTGCGGGTGCAGCGGATGGCGCTGGAGCTGGGCGACGAGCTCGCGGAGCTGGACGTCAACCCGCTGATGGTGCTGCCTCGCGGGCAGGGCGCGGTGGCCCTGGACGCGCTCGTGGTGTGCCGCTGACATGGCGACGTCCGACCTGTGCGTACGGCACTCCCGCGAGGACGGGGTCTGCCGGATCACCCTGGACCGCCCCGAGTCGCTGAACGCGCTCACCCCGGGCATGCGCGACCGGCTCGTCGCCCTGCTCGACGCCGCCTCCGCGGACCCGGAGACACGGGCCGTCGTCCTCACCGGCACCGGGCGCGCGTTCTGCGCCGGGGCGGACCTGCGGGGCGGGGCGGCGGGCGGGGAGCGGCGGACCGGGGACGTCGCCCGCACGCTCCGGCTCGGCGCCCAGCGGCTGATCGCGGCCGTCCTGGACTGTGAGAAGCCGGTGATCGCGGCGGTGAACGGTACGGCGGCCGGGCTCGGCGCCCATCTGGCGCTCGCCTGCGATCTCGTCCTGGCCGCCGAGTCGGCGCGGTTCATCGAGGTCTTCGTGCGGCGCGGACTCGTCCCGGACGGCGGCGGCGCCTATCTGCTGCCCCGGCTCGTCGGCCCGCACCGCGCCAAGGAGCTGATGTTCCTCGGCGACGCCCTGGGCGCGGCGGACGCGGAGCGGCTGGGCCTGGTCAACCGGGTCGTCCCGGACGCGGAGCTGGAGGACGCGGCCCTCGGCTGGGCGGTGCGTCTGGCGGTGGGCCCGACCCGTGCGCTGGCCCTCACCAAGCAGCTCGTCAACGCCTCCTGGGACAGTGACCGCGCCGGCGCCTTCGCGGCGGAGGCGGCCGCGCAGGAGATCAATCTGACGACCGAGGACGCGGCGGAGGGCCTGGCGGCCTTCGTGGAGCGCAGGAACCCGGAGTTCCGGGGGCGCTGACATCTCCCCACCTCGCAGGTCTTCCCATCTGACGGTCCGTCAGTTTCAATGACGGGTGTGATGGGACACGCTGGGATGGCGGCCGCCGCCGTCCGTCACCTCCGCCCGGCCGGGGCGCCGCCCGCCCCGGCTCCGCCCCGCCCCCCGCTGCGCTGTGTCGGCGCGGACGAGCGGGCGCCGGTCCCGCAGGACGTGTTCCGGCGGGTGCTCGGCAGCTTCGCGACCGGCGTGGTGGTCGTGACGGCCCCGGCGGACGCGGAGGACCCGCACCGCCCCGCCGGATTCGCCTGCCAGTCCTTCGCGTCCCTCTCCCTCGACCCCCCGCTGGTCGCCTTCATGGTCGGCCGTACGTCCACGACCTGGCCGCGCATCGCCCGCGCGGGCGTCTTCTGCGTGAACGTGCTCGGCGCCGGGCAGGGCGAGCTGTGCCGGGCCTTCGCGGTGAGCGGCGCCGACAAGTTCGCCGGGGTGCGCTACGACCAGGCCCCCGTCTCCGGCTCCCCGCGTCTCGCGGGCACGCTCGCCTGGATCGACTGCACGGTCCACGCGGTGCACCCGGGCGGCGACCACCTCATCGTCGTCGGCCGGGTGGACGACCTGGGCGCCAGCGAGGGGGACGAGCCGCCGCTGCTCTTCCACCGGGGCCGGCTGCGGTGACCGCGCGTCAGAGGGCCGGGACGGCGGCCTGCGGGCGCCGCCGGATCACCAGCGCCATCAGCGCCGCCGCCGCGCACAGGGCGCCGGACGCGTACCAGACCATGTCGTAGGAGCCGAACACGTCCCGCGCCACCCCGCCGAGGAACGCCACCAGCGCCGCGCCGACCTGGTGCGAGGCGAGCACCCAGCCGAAGACGATCGCGCTGTCCTCGCCGTACTGCTCCCGGCACAGGGCGACGGTGGGCGGGACGGTGGCGACCCAGTCGAGGCCGTAGAAGACGATGAAGAACAGCATCGGCGGGTGGACGCTCGGCGCGAGCAGCATCGGCAGGAACAGCAGCGAGACACCGCGCAGGGCGTAGTAGACCGCGAGCAGGCGGCGCGGTTCGAAGCGGTCGGTGAGCCAGCCGGAGAAGACCGTGCCGACGACGTCGAAGACGCCGATGACCGCGAGCAGGGAGGCGGCGGCCTGGACGGGCATGTGGTGGTCGAGGGCGGCGGGCACGAAGTGGGTCTGGATGAGGCCGTTGGTGGAGGCGCCGCAGATCGCGAAGGTGCCGGCCAGCAGCCAGAAGGGACCCGTGCGGGCCGCCGAGAGGAGGACGGTGACGGCCCGGCGGGCGGCGCCCTGCGCGGGCGGCGGCTTGGGCACGAACTCCGTGGCGCCGTAGGGCGCGAGGCCCACGTCGGCCGGGTGGTCGCGCAGCAGCAGCCAGACGAAGGGGACGACCGCGAGCGCCGCGAGGGCGACGGTCACGACGGCCGGCCTCCAGGTGTGCTCCTCGACCATCCAGGACAGCAGCGGCAGGAAGATCAGCTGGCCGGAGGCGGAGGCGGCGGTGAGGATGCCGGTGACCAGGCCGCGGCGCTCGGTGAACCAGCGGTTGGTGACCGTGGCCGCGAAGGCCAGCGCCATCGAACCGGTGCCGAGGCCGACCAGCAGCCCCCAGCACAGCAGCAGTTGCCAGGCCGCCGTCATCCAGTACGTCAGCCCCGAGCCCGCCGCGATCAGCACCAGGGCCACCGCGACGACCCGCCGGATGCCGAACCGGTCCATCAGCGCGGCGGCGAACGGGGCGGTCAGGCCGTAGAGCGCGAGGTTGATGGAGACGGCCGCCCCGATCGTGCCCCGCGACCAGCCGAAGTCGTCGTTGAGCGGGTCGATGAGGAGGCCCGGCAGGGAGCGGAAGGCGGCCGCGCCGAGGATCGTCACGAAGGCCACGGCGGCGACGAACCAGGCGCGGTGGATCCGCGGCCGGCGCGGTGTCGGTGCGGCGCCGTCGGCGGCGGAGGCGTCCGGCGCGGCGGCGGAGTCGTCGAGGGCGGGGGTCGTCTGCGTCACGCTCATGAGCTTCGGGCCTGCGCGTCCTCGATTCCATTGGCCGGAAGGACAGCGTTCGTTAGGATCGGGCCATGCCCCCTGAGCCGAGCCTCCAGCCACCCACACACCCGGGACCTCACCGGGTCGCCGTGCTCGCCCTCGACGGGGCGATCCCCTTCGAGCTGGGCATCGCGCACCGCGTCTTCGGCCGCCCCCGGGACGAGCGTGGCCGGCCGCTGTACGAGGTCGTCACCTGCTCCGTCCGGCCGCCCGGCCCCGTGCTGACCGACGCCGACTTCGCCATCCAGGTCGAGCACGGCCCCGAGGCCCTGGCCACCGCCGACACCGTGATCGTCCCGGCGTCGTACGAGCTCGGGCCGGTCTTCGAGCAGGGCGTCCTGACCGCCGAACTGGCCGCCGCCTTCGCCCTGGTGCGCCCCGGCACCCGCTTCGCCTCCATCTGTACCGGCGTCTACGTCCTGGCCGCCTCCGGCCTGCTGGACGGCCGCCCGGCGACCACGCACTGGGCCGACGCCCGGCGCTTCCAGGAGCTGTTCCCGACGATCGACGTCGACGCCGACGTGCTCTTCGTCGACGACGGCGACGTGCTGACGTCGGCCGGGGTGGCCGCCGGGATCGACCTGTGTCTGCACATGGTCCGCCGCGACCACGGCACGGCCGTCGCCAACGACGTGGCCCGCCACATGGTCGTACCGCCGCACCGCGACGGCGGGCAGGCCCAGTACATCGAGCGCCCGGTCCCCGACCCGCAGCAGTCCTCCACGACGGCGGCCCGCGCCTGGGCCCTCGCGCACCTCCACGAACCGATCCAGCTGCGCGACATGGCCGACCAGGAGTCCATGTCGGTGCGCACCTTCACCCGGCGCTTCCGGGAGGAGGCCGGCGTCAGCCCCGGCCAGTGGCTGACCCGGCAGCGGGTCGAACGCGCCCGGCATCTCCTCGAGTCCACCGATCTGTCGGTCGACCAGGTGGCCGCGCGCTCCGGCTTCGGCACCGCCCAGTCGATGCGGCAGCACCTACAGGCTGCGCTCGGGGTCACCCCCACCAGCTATCGGCGCACCTTCCGCGCGGGCGGCGGGGCCTGCCTGGAGACCGCCGGGAGCCGGTGACCGCTCCCGCCTCGCCTCCCCCCACCAGCCCAGCGCGGTCAGCAGCAGCGTCAGCCCGACCCCGGCCAGCATGGCCGTGGACGGCGCCACCACCTGGAGCAGGGCGCCCGCCAGGGACCCCGTCGCCGCGTACCCGGCGCCCGCCGCCGCGTACAGCACGGAGTATCCGGCGGCCAGCGCGCCCGGCGGCAGCGCGTCCCGCAGCGACAGATTGCGGGTGATGAGCGCGCCGGACTGGAGGATGCCCGCGAGGACGAGGGCGACCGCCATGCCGGAGCCGTCCGGTATCAGCGCAAGCAGCGCCACGAACACCGACATGCCGCACATCAGCACGACGCTGCGTGAGCGCAACCGGCCCGGCCAGGACCGCAGTCCGTACACGAACGCCCCGGCACCCGCCGCCACCGCCATGCCCGCCAGCAGCGGACCCGACCAGCCGACGCCTATCCCGCGCTGCTCCAGCAGGGCGGGCAGGGTCAGTTCGACCAGGCCGAGCAGGGTGATGCTGGCGGCGCCCGTGACGTACACCGGCCAGGCGCCCAGCAGGACGCGGGTCCGCACCCGGTTGGCCCGGCCGCCCTGGCCGTCCTTGGCCCAGCCCGCGGGCAGCAGCCGGTGCCCGGCCATGGACAGCGCCATGAGGACGGCCGCGAGGAGCAGCGGCACCCGGGGGTCCACCGCGAGGGCCAGCCCGGCGACCGCGACCGGCGAGACGGCCCACACGCCGGACATCAGCATCGACTCCGTGGACAGCGCCTGCGCCACGGCCCGCTCCGGCACCAGGAAGGTCAGCAGGGCGCGCTGCCCTCCGGCGGCCGCGGACGGGGCGGCCCCGGCCAGGAACGCGAACGCGCCGAGCACCAGGGCGTGCGACCCGGCGAGGACGCCGAGGCCCGTGAACCCGAGGGTGCCGCCCGCGAGTCCGGCGGTCAGCTGGCGCCGGCCGCGCGCCGGATCGAGGCGTGTCCCGAGGATCGGGGCGGCGACGATCTCGCCGAGCACATAGGCCGCCGCGAGTGCCGCGCCCAGGCTGTAGCCGCCGGGCCGCTCGCGGACCAGGAACACCAGCGCCAGCGGGGTCATGGCGACCGGCATCCGGGCGGCCACGGCGGTCCCGGCCCACACCAGGACCTGCCTGGAGGCGACGTCTCGATAGGTCATGCAGTCGACGGTATGTCCCGGCACCGACATCCCGGCAGCCGTTTTCCGGGCCTGTGGAAAACTCCGCCGCGCAGGGCCGGACCGGCACGAACCACCCGTCTTCCCACGGCACTTCAGAACGTCAGCACGGCCCGCGCGACCTTGCCCGCCTCCGCGTCGGCCGCCGCCCGCGCGAACTCCTCCACCGGATAGGCCGCCGTCACCAGCTCGTCCAGCAGCAGCCGGCCCTCGCGGTACAGCTCGGCGTAGAGCGCGATGTCCCGCTGGGGCCGCGAGGAGCCGTACCGGCAGCCGAGGATGGACTTGTCCAGGTACATCGAGGAGACGAGGAAGGACGCCTCGGCGGTGGCCGGCGGCACCCCGAGGAGGACGGCCTGCCCATGGCGGTCGAGCAGGTCGACGGCGGCCCGGATCAGCTCGACGCGGCCCACGCACTCGAAGACGTGGTCGGCGCCGTCCGGCAGCAGCTCCCGCACCTCGTCCACCGAGGTCAGGAAGTCCGTGGCGCCGAAGCGCCGGGCCGTCTCCTCCTTTTCCGGGTTGGCGTCGACGGCCACGATCCGCAGCGCGCCCGCGATCCGGGCGCCCTGCACGACGTTGAGCCCGACGCCTCCGGTGCCGATCACGACGACCCGGTCCCCGCGGTCGACACGGGCCCGGTTCAGCACCGCCCCGACCCCGGTGAGGACCCCGCAGCCGATCAGCGCGGCGCTCGGCAACGGGATGTCCTTCGGGACGGGCACCGCCTGGACGGCCTTCACCACGGTCCGTTCGGCGAACGCCGAGTTGGCGGCGAACTGGAACACGGGCCGGTCGCCCCGCCGGAACGGCCGCGACGGCCGCCCTATGGCCCGCCGGCACATGGTGGGCCGTCCCCGGTCGCACTCGGCGCACGTCCCGCAGTTCGCGAGCGTGGACAGCGCCACATGGTCCCCGGGCACGACATGGGTGACGCCCACACCGACGGCCTCCACCACACCCGCGCCCTCGTGGCCGAGCACCACAGGCACGGGGAACGGTATGGTCCCGTCCACCACGGAGAGATCGCTGTGGCACAGCCCGGCCGCCGCGACGGCGACCAGCACCTCACCGGGCCCCGGGTCCCGTACCTCCAGGTCGTGGACGACCTCGGCCCGCTCTCCGTCGAACAGGACTCCGCGCATCAGACGCCCCCCTTGGGCTCCCTGGGCAGACCGAGCACCCGCTCGGCGATGATGGTGCGCTGCACCTGGTCCGACCCCCCGTAGATGGTGTCGGCCCGTGAGAACAGGAACATCCGCTGCGTCTCGTCGAGCGCGTACGGCACCGAGGGCGTCCAGTCCTCCGGTCCCGCACCGCCCGCCGCGCCCCTTATCTGCACGGCCAGTTCGCCGAGCCGCTGGTGCCAGCCGCCCCACAGCAGCTTGGCCACGCTGGGCGCCCCCGCGTCCCCGGTGCCGCCCAGGGTCCGCAGGGCGTGCCAGCGCATGACGCGCAGCTCCGCCCACTGCCGTACGAGCCGGTCGCGTACGACGGGGTCGGCCACCGCGCCGCGGTCCACGGCCTCCCGCACGACCCGCGCCAACTCGGCGGCGAACCCGATCTGCTGGGCGAGCGTGGACACGCCCCGCTCGAAGCCGAGCAGGCTCATGGCGACCGTCCAGCCCGCGCCCTCGCCGCCGACGAGATGCTCGGCGCGCGCGTGGGCGCCGTCGAAGAAGACCTCGTTGAAGTCGCTGGTCCCGGTGAGCTGCCGGATCGGCCGGACCTCCACCCGCCCCGGCTGGTCCATGGGCACGAGCAGGAAACCGAGGCCGTGGTGGCGGCGGGAGTCGGGATCGGTGCGGGCCAGCACGAAGCACCAGTCGGCCTCGTGCGCGAGGGACGTCCAGATCTTCTGCCCGGTGACCCGGTACGACCCGTCCGGGGCGCGCTCGGCGCGGGTGCGGATACCGGCGAGGTCGGAACCCGCCTCGGGCTCGCTGTACCCCTGGCACCACAGCTCCTCGCCGGAGGCGATCGGCGGCAGGAAGCGGGCCTTCTGCTCCGCGCTGCCGTGCGCGAGCAGCGTCGGGGCGAGCAGCTTCTCGCCGATGTGCCCGGAGCGCGGCGGGGCGCCGGAGCGCGCGTACTCCTCGGCCCACACGACCTGCTGGGTCAGGGTGGCCGTGCGGTTGCCGTACCCGCCCTCGCCCCAGCCGAGCCCGATCCACCCGGCCTTGCCGAGGACCCGCTCCCAGGCCCGCCGTTCCCATCCGCTTCCGGCGTGCCCGGCCAGCCACGACCGCGCCTCCGTCCGGAACGCCTCGTCCTCCTCGCCGAACGCGAAGTCCACGGTGCCTCCTCGTCTCGAACCAGGTGGTCAGCGGGCGTTGGGCCGGTCGCCGCGCCGTGCGGCCTCCTCCGAGGCCGCCACCCGCGCGAGCATCGGCATGGGGTCGACCCCCACGGTCCCCGGCAGCACCCGGGCGATCCGCTCGGGCGTCCAGGGCCCCTCCGCGTGCACGGAACGCAGTTCGGCGGGCTGCGCCCACACCGCGATCCGCGGACCGGCGACCGTGTACACCTGCCCGGTGACGCCCTGTTCGCGGGCCGCGTCGGACAGCAGGTAGACGACGAACGCCGCCACGTCCTCCGGTTCGCCGAGGTCGGCCAGCTCCATGGGCACGCCCGCGGACATCCGGGTCCGGGCGACGGGCGCCACGGCGTTCGCGGTCACGCCGTACTTGTGCAGACCGAGCGCGGCACTGCGTACGAGCGAGATGACACCGCCCTTGGCCGCGCTGTAGTTGGCCTGTGACACCGACCCCTGGTGGTTGCCGCTGGTGAAGCCGATCAGGGTGCCCGAGCGCTGAGCGCGCATCACGGCCGACGCGGCGCGGAACACGGTGAACGTCCCCTTGAGATGGGTGGCGAGGACCGGGTCCCACTCGTCCTCGGTCATGTTGAACAGCATCCGCTCCCGCAGGATCCCGGCGACGCACACCGCCCCGTCGAGCCGTCCGAAGGCGGACAGGGCCGTGTCCACGACCCGCCGGCCGCCCGCCATCGTGGAGATGTCGTCGGCGACGGCGACGGCCTCGCCGCCGGCCGCCTCGATCTCCTTGACGACCGCCTCGGCGACCTCGCCGGCCGGTGAGGCGCCGTCCACGGACACCCCGTGGTCGTTGACGACGACGCGGGCGCCCTCGGCGGCGGCGGCCAGCGCCACCGCGCGTCCGATGCCGCGCCCGGCGCCCGTCACGGCGACCACCTTGCCTGCCACGAAGTTCCCCATGCCGCGACCCCTTCCCGCCGTTTCTGACGGTCCGTTAGATTTCTGATTCTACGGCCCGTCGGATACGCGGGGACAAGACCCGGGGAGGACCCATGTCGCTGCCGGACGCGTTCCACGAGATCGCCCAGCGCGTCAACAACTGGGGCCGCTGGGGGGCGGAGGACGAACTCGGCACGCTGAACCTGATCACCGACGAGGTGGTCCGCGCGGCCGCGGCGTGCGTCCGCTCCGGCCGCCGTGTCCCGCTCGCGCTGCCGCTCGAACAGGACGGTGTGCAGACCGGGATGATCCCCGGCCGGGTCAATCCGCTGCACACCATGGTGCAGATCAACCAGGAGGTCTTCGGCCCGGGGACCGTCGCGTGCAGTGACGACACGGTGGTCATGGGCCTGCAGGCCGCCACCCACTGGGACGCCCTCGCCCATGTGTCGCACTCCGGCCGGCTCTACAACGGCCGCCCCGCCGACAGCGTCACCGCGCATGGCGGCGCCCACCATGGCGGCATCGACAAGGCGCGGCACATCGTCTCGCGCGGGGTGCTGCTCGACGTGGCCCGGGCGCGCGGCGTGGCGCGGCTCGACGGCGGGCACGCGGTCACCCCGGAGGACCTGGAGGCGGCGGAGGAACTGGCGGGCACCCGGGTGCGCGCCGGTGACATCGTGCTGGTGCGGACGGGACAGATGCAGCTGTGCCTGGCGGGCGACCGGCACAGCTACGGCCATCCCTCGCCCGGCCTCTCGATCCGCACCCCGGAGTGGTTCCACGCGCGCGATGTGGCGGCGGTCGCCAACGACACCCTCACCTTCGAGATCTTCCCGCCGGAGCACGCGGATCTGTGGCTGCCCGTGCACGCGCTCCACCTGGTGGAGATGGGGATGCCGCAGGGCCAGAACTGGAATCTCGAAAAGTTGTCCACAGCCTGTGGAGAAGAGGGCCGCTCCACGTTTCTGCTGGCGGCGACACCCGAGCCCTTCGTGGGCGGCACCGGAAGCCCGGTGGCTCCGGTGGCGGTCCTGTGACGTGCGCGCTGACGCCTTGCGCGAGCGACGACGCCCGACGCGCTCGATGACGCCGGCTGGCGGCGCGGCTTCCCCATCCCCCGGCTCCACCCGGGCGGGGATGCCCCGACCGCCCCGAGCACGGCACGCGCGCCGCCATCCGGCTCCGGCGTGCCTGCCCCTCCTGGCCCTGGAGAACCGACGCCGAAACACGACCCACACTCGGCAAGGGCCTCCGTCACCGAAGCCCTCGCCGTCCCCTCGCGGCGAATCGCTGACCACAAGCGTGATCAAACGGACACGACTCGTCAACACCCTGTCGGTGATTTGTTACTTACGTCCCATTTGTTGGCGCCGCGCACGGGAGCATGACCGGGCGCATCGGGGGCCATGGATCAGGACAGGGTCTCGCTTTCTGCATCCGTGCCCCGTATGCCAGGGCTGGGACCGAAGGTGCGCGCCGGTCACACCGCCTCGTACGCGAACCCCTCGTAGGCGGAGACGCCGCCGCAGGCGGTGACGGCGGCGCCGGGCTCGCCGTCCCGGTCGAGTTCGCACCAGATCCGCTTGCCGGCACCCTCGGAGGCCCAGCCCCAGCGGTCCGCGAGGCCGTCGACGAGGGCGAGTCCGCGCCCGCCCGTCGCGTCGCCGTCGGCACAGCGGGGCACGGGGGCCCTGCCGCTGCGGTCGGCCACCTCGAGCCGTACGGTGGCGGACTCCTCGGGCGCCTCGGGCAGGGAGAGCCGCAGCACGGCCGGACAGCCGGTGTGCACCACGGCGTTGGTGACGAGTTCGGAGACGAGCAGGATCAGCGTCTCCGCGAGCGGCTCGTCGGCCCCTATCCCCGAACCGGCGAGCCGTGACCGCGCCCAGCGCCTGGCTCGCCCCACCTCAGCGGGATCGGGCCGGATCTCCAACTGCACTTGAAGCACCTGCACCGCTCACACCATCCGAACCGGCGGACACTTGACCCCGCGCCTCACGAGGGCCACGATCCTAGCCATTTTTTTCATGGCCAGAACAATGGCCAAAGCCAGGGTCACGGAACGTGAATCCCTTGACTGACAGCATGGTTGACGTACAGTCACCCCAACAAGCGCTTCGGGCATATTCCAGCGCGAAGGATTACCCCTGCTGCATACTGTGCGACGCTTGCCGTGGAGAGTCGAACAGGCGGGGGCGAACGGCCCGCACGCCGGGCGAGCAGCGGCGAGCACCGCCGGATACGAAGCCGCCTCGAAGGCGGCTCCGGCATGGCTCGTACTCGGAACCACTCGCATCCCACACAAGGTACCGGAGCGAACGCCCGACTCCGCCCCGTGACGAGTCACACTCCGGACACAAGGCGATATCAACGCTCCGTGATTCCGGTATGCCACAATCCGCGACATCTTTGTGAGCGCTTTCCACGACCGCGCAGACCACGGCGTTTCAGGTCTTCCCTTTCAGTAATGCGGCCGCCAACAGTTCCTCACTTTCCGTAGCGGGCCCCGCACGACGGGTGCGGACCCAGGCCCGCTTCAGATGCAGATGGACCTCGAACTCCCAGGTGAATCCCATGCCGCCGTGCACCTGGAGGCAGTCGCGGGCGTTGCGGACGGCAGCCTCGTCGGCGAGGAGCCGCGCGGCGTGGACGTCCACCAGGTCGGCAGTGACGGCCGCCGCGTGCACGGCGGCCCGTGCCGTCCGGGTCCGTACGAGCATGTCGGCGCACAGGTGCTGCACCGCCTGGAAGGCGCCGATGGGCCGTCCGAACTGCTCACGGGTCCGGGCGTGTTGCACGGCCAGCTCGCACGTACGCTCCGCACCGCCCAGTTGTTCGGCCGCGGTGAGCAGGACGGCGACGGGGTCCACGGGGGCGGCTCCGGGCAGCCGGTGCAGCGGGGTGAGCGGATCGACCGAGCGCAGCGGTACGGCCCCGGCGGTGTCGCCGCGCACCACGTCCGCCGCCTCGCCCCACTCCAGCAGCCCGCCCAGGGCCGCGGCCACCACGGTGTCCCCCTCGGCGGCGCCCGGCACCCGCCCGGCGGCCAGGTGCGTGGCCACGAGCGGGCCCGGCAGCAGCGCCCGGCCCGCCTCCTCGAAGACCGGCACCGCCTCGGGCAGTCCGAGCCCCACACCGCCCTCGCTCTCGGGCAGGCGCAGCGCGAAGAAGCCTGCGGCGCCCAGCTCCCGCCACAGCTCCCGGTCCAGCCGGCCGGGCCGCTCCACGGCGTCCCGCAGCGCCTCGGGCCCGAACCGGCGCGCCAGCAGCTCCCGTACACCGTCCCGCAACGCCCGCTGATCCTTGTCGAGTTGGAGTCGCACCGCTCACCGCCCCTTCGGCAGTCCGAGGATCCGTTCGGCCACGATGTTCCGCTGGATCTGCGAGGTGCCGGCGGCGATGGTGTACGACAGCGAGGAGAGCCGGTCGAGCACCCACGGCCGGTCCAGGTCCAGCGCCTCCGTACCCAGCACGTCGGCGGCGGTGTCGTAGAGCCGCTGACGGGCGTGCGAGTAGGCCAGCTTGAGGACCGAGCCGGTGACGCCGGGCACCCCGCCGCCGTGTTCCGCCTCGCCCACGTTCCACTGCGTCAGCCGCCACAGCGCGCGGAACTCGGCGTGCAGCCGGCCCAGGGCGCGGCGCAGCGCGGGGTCGTCCCAGCGGCCGTTGCGCCGTGCCTCGGCGGCCAGTTCGCGCAGCACCCGGTGGCAGGCCACGACCTCGCCCACGAAGGCCGTGCCGCGTTCGAAGGACAGGGTCACCATGGTCACCCGCCAGCCGTCGTTCTCCGCGCCGACCCGGTGGGCGACGGGGACGCGTACGTCGTCCAGGAACACCTCGGCGAACTCGGTGGAGCCGGCCAGGGTCCGCAGCGGCCGTACGGTGACGCCGGGGGCGTCCATGCGCATCGCCAGCCAGCTGATCCCGCGGTGGCGGGGGGCGCCGGGGTCGGTGCGCACCAGCAGCTCGCACCAGTCGGCCACTTCGGCGTGGGACGTCCAGATCTTGGAGCCGTTGACCACGTAGTGGTCGCCGTCCCGGTGCGCGCGGGTGCGCAGGGCCGCGAGGTCGCTGCCGGCGCCGGGTTCGCTGAAGCCCTGGCACCAGACCTCGTCACCGCGCAGGATCGGCGGCAGCCAGCGTTCCCGCTGCTCGTCGGTGCCCTCGGCGGCGATGGTCGGCCCCGCGTGCAGCAGTCCGACGAAGGAGGCGCCCACATAGGGCGCTCCGGCCCGCTCGGTCTCCTCCAGGAAGATCAGCCGTACGGTCGGGGAGGTACCCCAGTGGACGTCGCCGTACCCGGCGTCGTGGAGCCGGCGCTGCCAGCCGAGGTCGTAGGCGCGCCGGCCGGGCCAGTCGTCCGGGGACGGCGGGGGCGGCAGGGTGGGAAGCACCTCGGCCAGCCACGCGCGCAGCCGGGCGCGGAAGTCGTCCTCCTCCGGCGTGTGGGTGAGGTCCATACGGCCTCCATCTGATGGCCCGTCAGATACTCCGCACGGGAAGGCTAGGCCCGCACCCCTGGACCGGCAAGGCGTCCGGCCCTACGCTCTCCGCACGATCTGACGGACCGTCAGCAAACAGGCGGTCCGCTCGACGACAGGGGGCCGTCATGGACGACACCGCGCACACCCTGGGTTCCGCCCGGACCCTGTGGGATCTGCTCGCCGCCCGCGCCCGCCGCACACCGGACCGCCCGGCCCTGCTCCAGGACGACCGCGCGCTGGACTTCGGCGCGCTGCGCGAGCGCGCCGAGCGGGTGGCGGCGGGGCTGTACGGCCTGGGGGTGCGCCCCGGCACGGTCGTCGCCTGGCAGCTGCCCACCCGGATCGAGACGGTCGTGCTGTCCTTCGCGCTGGCCCGCCTCGGCGCCGTGCAGTCGCCGGTCATCCCCTTCTACCGGGACCGCGAGGTCGGCTTCGCGCTGCGGGAGTCCCGGGCGGAGTTCTTCGCGGTGCCGGGCGTCCGGCGGGGCTTCGACCACACCGCGATGGCCCGCCGCCTCGACGCGAAGGGCGTCCTCACTGCGTACGACGTCCTGCCCGAGGGCGATCCGGCCGTCCTTCCGCCGCCCCCCGCCGAGGGCACCTCGGTGCGCTGGATCTACTGGACCTCGGGGACGACCTCCGACCCCAAGGGCGTGCTGCACACCGACCGTTCGCTGATCGCGGGCGGCTCCTGCCTCGGGCGCGCGCTGCGGCCGACGGCGTCCGACGTCGGCTCGATCGCCTTCCCGTACGCGCACATCGGCGGTCCCGACTATCTGGTGATGGTGCTGCTGTACGGGTTCCCGGCCGTGCTCTTCGAGCAGTTCGCGCTGCCGGAGGCGCTGGACGGCTACCGCCGGCACGGCGTGACGATCGCCGGCGGCTCCACGGCGTTCTACTCGATGTTCCTGGCCGAGCAGCGCCGGCAGCCGCCCGGCACCCGGGTCGTCCCCACCCTGCGGCTGCTCGCGGGCGGCGGGGCGCCGAAGCCGCCCGAGCTGTACCACGCGGTGGTCCGGGAGATGGGGGTGCAGCTCACCCACGGGTACGGCATGACCGAGGTGCCGATGATCACGATGGGCGCGCCCGACGACACCCCGGAGAACCTCGCGACGACCGAGGGGCGGCCGCCGCGGGAGATGGAGGTGCGGATCGTCGACGGCGAGATACGGCTGCGCGGGGAGGCCGTGTGCCGGGGCTATCTCGACCCGGAGCAGACCGCGGCGGCCTTCGACGACGAGGGCTTCCTGCGCACCGGCGACCTCGGACACCTCACCGGCAGCGGGCACCTGGTACTCACCGGGCGCCTGAAGGACGTGATCATCCGCAAGGGCGAGAACATCTCGGCGAAGGAGATCGAGGATCTGCTGCACCGGCACCCGGACGTCGGGGACGTGGCCGTGATCGGGCTGCCGGACGCCGAGCGCGGGGAACGGGTCTGCGCGGTCGTCGAACAGCCGCCCGGCGCGAGCGAGCTGACCCTCGAGGCGCTGACGTCGTATCTGCGCGGGGAAGGGCTGTCCCCCCACAAGCTGCCGGAGCGGCTGGAGGTGGTGGACGCCCTGCCCCGCAACGAGACCCTGCGCAAGGTCCTCAAGTACCGGCTGCGGGAGCGGTTCTCGGACACATCGGGGTCAGAGCCGGGCGCTCACTCCGGGACGGTGAAGTAGCGGGCGAAGGCGGTGACGACGTCGTCCTCGGTGACCGTGCCGTCCCCGTCGGTGTCGAGGGTGGCGGCCGCCGTGCGGGCCGTGTCCGCGGGGACGCCGAGGCGGCCGAGCACCCGCGCGGTGTCGTCGACGGTGACCGTGCCGTCGTCGTCGGTGTCGGCCACGGCGAGGGCCGCGTGCAGGAAGGGCCGGGCGATGCCGGCGAACCGGTCGGGGTTGTCGCGCAGCCGCTTGACCGCGCCGGTGACGAACTCCTCACGGGTGATGCGCTGGTCGCCGTCGCGGTCGGCGATCCCGGCCATGCCCTGCCAGAACGCCTCGGCGCCGATGTAGAGGGCCTGGCCCTTGTCGGACCGCGCCGGGGTGCCGAACTCGGCGAGCAGCGCCTTGGCCGCCGCGCTGAAGTCCTCCCGGTCGATGTACCCGTTGCCGTCCTGGTCGAAGGTGGCGAACCGGGCCGCGATCCTGCGCTCGTACTCGCTGCTGACCATGTTGTTTCGGGCCGCCTAACGTCACGTGGGGTGCTTCTCGCACGGAGCGTACGACGCCGCGGGCCGCCGGGGCGCCTCGAAGCGGCGGTTGTATCGGAACCGGGGAATTTCCGGTACGAGGATGTGGCCGACCCGCCGGGAGGGCGGGGCGCGTTCAGGCCGACAGGGGACGGGCGTCGTCCGCGACCGCCGCCGCCACGTCGGGGTAGACCTCGAACAGCCGGCGCACGCCCAGCGCCCCGAGCACCCGGTTGACGTGCGAGCCGTCCACCGCGCCCTGGGCGGGGAGTATCAGCCGCAGACTGCCCTGGCAGGACCGGATGAGGCGGCGGGCCGCGATCAGCACACCGACCCCGGAGGAGTCGCAGAACAGCACGTCGGACAGGTCCAGGACGAGGCTGTGGCGCCCCTCGGCCACCACGTCGTGGACGTGCTGGCGCAGCACCGGCGAGGTCACCAGGTCCAGTTCGCCCGACACCTCGAGGACGGACCAGTCGCCCCGCTCGTCACCGGTCACTTTCAAGGTCACCACCACGCCCCTCGGCCGTCGAAACGGAAGCCATTCCTACGCTTCCTTGCAGCGCGGCTGCCCAGCGGCTGTTCCCTGAAACTCCCTGCCGAAAACGGTCACCGATCAGATAAGGCTTGTTTCCATCGCATTCGATCCTGTTCGATCGTGTCTGGTCGCACGAAGCGGGTAGCCGACCGCGAGCGGAGCCCTCTACCACGGATGCGAGGTGTGTCACCAGCCATGACGCTGCAAGGGGCGCACATTGCCACAAAGGGGCGTGTGCCGCCGGACGTGCCGACTACATTCGTGGAGACGGCGGAGGCACGCTGGACAGGGACGGACCGGTGAGAGCCTGTTCACAGGCTCCGGAGGGGGGCCGTATGGCGAAGAAGGACGCACCGCCCCGCTGGGACCGCAAGATGCAGCAGCGGCTCGCACGCGGCGAGGCGGCCGCCCTCGGCGAGCTCTACGACCGGTTCGCCTCGCTCGTGCACGGACTCGCGCACACCGTGCTGGGCGACGAACGCGCCGCCGACCGCGTCACCCGCGAGGTCTTCGTCCACGTCTGGGAGCACCCCGACGCCTACGACCCCCGGCAGGGCCCGCTGCGCTCCTGGGTCGCGGCCCTGGCCCACCGGCTGGCCGTGCAGCGGCTGCGCGCCACGGAGACCGCCGCGCTGGTGCGCGCCGGGCAGGGCTCCACCGAGGAGCTGGAGCGCAAGGTGCGCCACGCCTCGGTCGCCGCCCGCGCCGACTACATCGTCCAGTCCATGCCCGCCCCGCTGCGGGCCGCGCTGGAACTGGCCTACTTCCAGCGACGCGACTACCGCCAGACCGCCGCCGACCTCGGCGTCACCGAGGAGGAGGCCCGCCGCCGGCTGCGTCTTGGCCTGCAGCTGCTGTCCACGGCCCACGACGCCGGGACCGGGCCGGGGGCACCACCGGAGTACGGGGGTGCCGCATGACCGGGGCCGAACCGTACGAGCCCGGCGACCACGAACGGCACGACCGGCACGACCGGCAAGATCGGCACAAGGAGGAGAACGGCCCCGCGGACAGCGCCCGCGGAACCGACGGCATGAACAGCGGCGACGGCGACCACGAGCACCCCACCCCCGAGCCCGGCCCCGGACGGCCGCCCCGCATACCGGTCCCCCGGGCCTCCGTCGAGGACACCGGGCGCCCGCTGCCCGACCTGCCGGACGCACCCGTGCCGGTCCTGGAGCACCGGGTACTGAAGTCGCTGCTCGGCGCTTGGGCGCTGGCCGCCTGCTCGCCGGAGGAGACGGCCGCCGTGGAGGAGCACCTCGGGGACTGCGGCGGCTGCGCCGACGAGGCGCTGCGGCTGCGGGAGGCCGTCGGCCTGCTGCACCCCGCCGAGAGCCTGGACCTCGATCCGTCGCTGCGCGCCCGGGTCCTGCAGGGCTGCCTGGAGCGGCGCCCGCCGCGCATCCCGGTGCCCGAGTGGGCCGCGCCCTACGACGCCGAGACCGCCCGGCTGGACGCCCTGCTGCAGGACTTCGGGGACGCCGAGTGGCACGCGCCCGTACGGCTGCGGTGGTTCCGCAAGGACGAGCCGACGAGCCGCCGGACGACCGTCGCCGGGGTGATCGCGCATCTGCTGACCGTCGACGGGATGGTGGCGGTCGCGCTCGGCCTGCCCGATCCGCTGGGCGAGGTGTCCGCCGACCGCCCGACGCCGTCCGCGCGGACCGAGGCGTACTGGCGGGCCTCGCACTTCCCGCCGACCCGCGCGGTGCGGGCGCCCTGGCGGGAGCAGACCCACGACCTGGTCCGCACGGTCTCCTTCACGGGCGGCGGCACCGGCGCGCTCTCCGTGCCGTACGGCGACTTCGAGCTGCCGCTGCGGGACGCCCTGCTGGACCGGGCGTTCGAGTGCTGGGTGCACGCCGAGGACATCGCCGAGGCGGTGGACTACCCGTACGAGCCGCCGTCCGGCAGCGATCTGCACCATATGGTCGACCTGGCGGCGCGGATGCTGCCGAGCGTGCTGTCGGCCCGGCGCCAGGCCGGCCTGGCCTCCCCGCCGCCTCCGGGCCGCCGGCGGCTGGTGACGGCCGGCGAGCCCGGCCGGAGTCTGCGCCTGGAGATCGAGGGGTCGGGCGGCGGCGAGTGGCTGATCCCGCTCGACTCCCCGGCCGCGGTGGGCTCCGCCGAGCACGAGGTGGCCCATGTCGCCCTGGACGGCGCCGAGTTCTGCCGGCTGGCGGCGGGCCATGTGCCGCCCGCCGAGGCGGCGGCCGGGCAGGTCGGCGACCGCGAGGCGATCAGGGACGTGCTGTTCGCGGCGGCGAGTCTGAGCCGGATGTAGGGCGCGGGCTCCCCCGGGCCGTCAGGCGAAGACGACCGTACGGCGGCCGTTGAGGAGGATCCGGCGCTCGGCGTGCCACTTCACGGCCCGCGCCAGCGCCTGGCACTCCACGTCGCGCCCGATCGCGACGAGCTGGTCCGGGGTGACGTCGTGACCGACGCGCTCGACCTCCTGCTCGATGATCGGGCCCTCGTCGAGGTCGGCGGTGACGTAGTGCGCGGTCGCCCCGATGAGCTTCACGCCCCGGGCGTGCGCCTGGTGGTAGGGCTTGGCGCCCTTGAAGCTCGGCAGGAAGGAGTGGTGGATGTTGATGATCCGCCCGCTCAGCTCCTTGCACAGGTCGTCCGAGAGGACCTGCATGTAGCGGGCCAGCACGACCAGCTCCACGTCCTCCTCGCGCACGACCTCCAGCAGCCGCGCCTCGGCCTCGGCCTTGGTGTCCTTGGTCACCGGGATGTGGTGGAAGGGCACGTTGTACGACCCCACCAGCTCGGCGAAGTCGGTGTGGTTGGACACCACGGCGGTGATCTCCACCGGCAGCGCGCCGATGGAGGCGCGGAAGAGCAGGTCGTTCAGGCAGTGCCCGAACCGGCTGACCATGAGCAGGACCCGCATCTTGTCCTCGGCCCGGTGGATCTGCCAGTCCATGTGGAAGGAGTCGCCGATCGCCGCGAAGCTCGCGCGCAGCTTCTCCACCGTGACGGGGGCGTCCGCCGAGAAGTGGACGCGCATGAAGAACAGTCCCGTGTCGTGGTCACCGAACTGCTGGCTGTCCTCGATGTTGCAGCCGGTCATGAAGAGATAGCTCGACACGGCGTGCACGATGCCCTTTTTGTCGGGGCACGACAGGGTGAGGACGTACTGGTCGGCGGGGACCGCGGCTCCGGTGGACTGCTCGTTCATGCAGCACAGGGTCCCATACGACGGGTGCCGCGCGGGCGGTCGTCCCGCTACGCGGACCGGGTCATGATGCGCAGCACCTCGAGGGTGCGCGGCGGAGCGTCCGGGTCCTCGCCGTCGGCCGTCGCCAGCCGTACGTGCGCGTCCCGCGCCGCCCGCACCGCCTCCGGCCAGCCCGGGTGGTCGACGTACGCGGAGACCGGGGCGTCCGGGCCGACTTGGTGCATGATCCGCAGCACGCGCAGCACGGCGGTGTCGACGAGGGCCGCCTCCTGGGAGTCCCGGAAGATCGTGCCGACGTACTTCTCGGCGGACCAGTTGTCCAGCCAGGTGTCCTCGACGAGGCGGTACACGGCGTCGGTGACGTCGCCGTAGCCGTCCACGCCTGCCAGCCAGACGTCCCGCTGGAACACCGGATCGGAGAGCATGTGCAGCGCGGAGCGCACATTGCTGCGCCAGCGCCACCACGGCATGTCGTTGAGTGGCATGCCGCCCATGGTGGAGGAGCGACGGCCGCGACGGGAAGAGCTATCCGAACCTTGCACGGTCATCGATCGTACGTTCCCCATCCCGGCGGCCTCACCGGCCCCCGTTCTTCACCTCGGCGTGACCTTCACGCGACCGAGCGTCACGTTCCTCAGAGCTGCACCGGCTGGCGCTGGGTCAGGCCGTACTCGCGGGCGATCGCGTTCCACAGGTCGGCGGCGGTCTTCTTCTGCTGGCTCGCCGTCCCGCTGTCGCGGTTGCCGGCCTGCGTCTCGTCGGTGACCCGGGCCTGGCCCTTCTTGCACAGCTTCTTCTTGTCGCCGGCGACCTGGTCGGCCCAGGCCGCGTAGTGGTTGTCGGCGGACGCCGACGCCTGCCACGCCCTGTTCAGGGCGGCCGTCAGCCGGGCGTGGTCCGGGAGCCGGTCCACCTTCAGCTTGGCGAGGTCGGCGACCAGGCGGTTGCGCTGCCCGGCGGCGTCCCGCAGGTCCTGCGCGGCCTGCTGGAGGTTCCCGCAGGACTTCACGGAGGCCACGGCCTTGATCACCGCGGTGCGGCTGTTGCCGCTGTCGGCGAGCAGCTTGTCCAGGGCGATCGCCTGCTCCTCCGCCGGATCGGCGGACGGCGAGGCGGACTCCTCGTTCGCGGGGGCCGTCGCCGAGACGGGCTGGTTCGCCTCGGTCTTGTCGTCGTCGCCGCCCCCGCCGGCGAGCAGCGCGCCCGCGCCGATGCCGAGGGCGACGATCCCGACGCCCACGGCGGCGATCAGCGGGACACGCGAGCGGCCGCGGCCGCCGCCGTCGTGCGGTTCGGGCCGGCCGGGCGGCGGGTAACCGCCCTGGTGCGGGCCCTGCGGCTGCTGCTGGTACGGCGGCAGGTGCTGGGTGGCCGGGGCGTGCCCGGCGCTTTCGCTGCGGAAGAGGTTGTCGAAGTCCGAGTGCGGCTGACGCTCGCCGGGGTTGCCCGGTCCGCCCGGCACGGGCGGCAGGAACTGGGTGGGGTCGGCGCCGGAGGCCGCGGGCATCGGTCCTGCCCCCTGCCGGGCCCGGCCCAGCACCTGGGTGCTCTCCCCGTGCGTCTCGGGCGGCAGGGCGCCCGGGCCGACCGGCGGGATGACCTGGGTCGCGCCCTCGTCGGCCGGGACGGGCGGTATGAAGCGGGTGGCCTGCTCGTCCGGGTTCGCCGCGACCGGGGGTATGTACTGGGTGGCGCCCTCGTCGGCCGGGGGCATCGGGGCGCCGTAGCCGCCGCCCGCGGGCGGCATGGGCGCGCTCCCGCCGGGACCGCCGTAGGACCGCTGGCCCTGGCTCGGGTCCTGCCCATACTGCTGCTGTCCGTACGACTGCTGCTGCGGGGCCTGGTACTGCTGCTGGTCCTGGCCGCCCCAGGACTGGTCCTGTGGCGCGCCCCACGGCTGGCCCTGCGCGGCGGGCGGGGCCTGATGGTGCTGCTGCTCCGGTCCCCACGGGGTGCCCCAGGACTGGCCGCCGGGCGGCGCCGAGGGCGGGGGCGCGGTCGGCGGGGTCGCCGGCCGGCCGACGGGGCCGCCCGTCATCCCCGGCAGCAGCGGCTCACCACCGTCGGAGGGCAGCACGATGCCTTCGCGCGCGGGCCGCGCCGAGGGCTCCTCGCCCTGTCCACTCTGCGTCACCGGGACTCCTACTAATGGGGGACCTTGTGAATCGTCGGCTCACGCTACCGGCTCCGCCGACGCCGGTGCCACGCAGCCCGGTGCGTGACCGGCGCCCCTGTGACCGCCGTTACAGTCCCGGCCCCTCATCCGTCCGGCAAGTCCCCATTCGCCACCCGCGCTTCGCGTCCCCCTTCCTTTCACCTGGCCTTCACGACCGGCCGCCCGTCCCGTCAGGCGGCCGCCTGAAGATCGATCCGCTCCCCGAAGTCCCTGACCACGGGCTCGTCCCGGTACGGCTCCAGCCGCTGCTGGAAGTCCTCCAGATACTCGGCGCCCCGGTTGGAGCGCAGGGTCTCCAGAAGCTCCACGGCCTTCAGACCGGTGTGGCAGGCCTGTTCGATCTCCCGCTGCTGGACCTGAGCTGTGGCGAGAAGCACATAGCCGATCGCCCGGCGGCGTGCCTTCGTCTCCGGCAGCCCGGCCAGCGACTCCTGCGCCCGCCGCGCCGCCGCCTCCGCCTGCCCGAGGTCGCGGTGGCAGTGCGCCAACTCGTCGGCGAGATACGCCTCGTCGAAGTGCCCGATCCACGCCGGGTCGTCGCCGGAGGCCGGGTCCGCCGACTCCAGCGCGGCGACGGCCCGCCCGGACGACAGCTGGGCCGAGCGCGCGTCGCCCATCAGCGCGTGCCCGCGCGCCTCGGCCGCGTGGAACATCGCCTCGGCCCGCGGGGTCACGCGCCCCCGTGCGCCCTCCTGCGCCGCCCGCGCCAACTGGGCGATCTCCCGCGGGTTCCCGAGCTGGGCGGCGAGATGGCTCATCGAGGCGGCCAGCACATACCCGCCGTATCCGCGGTCCCCGGCCGCCTGCGCGAGGCGCAGCGCCTGGATGTAGTAGCGCTGGGCGAGGCCCGGCTGGCCGGTGTCCACGGCCATGTAGCCGGCGAGCTCGGTCAACCGCGCGACGGCGGCGAACAGTTCACGTCCGACGGCCTCCCGGTACGACCCGGCGAGCAGCCCGGAGACGACGCTGTTGAGGTAGTGCACGACGACGGGGCGCACATGCCCGCTGCCGTACTGGTGGTCGAGGTCCACCAGGGCCTGGGTCATCGCGCGCACGGCCGCCACGTCGGACGGGCCCACCCGCGGCCCGGCCGAGCGCGCGACCTGCGCGTCGGGCGCCGAGATCAGCCAGTCCCGGCTGGGCTCGACCAGGGCGGACGCGGCGACGGACGAGCCGGACAGGAAGTCCCGCCGGCCGACGTCGCTGCGCCACAGCTCACACACCTGCTCGATGGCCCCGAGCACGGTCGGCGAGAACTGCAGCCCCACGCCGGAGGCGAGGTTCTTGCCGTTGGCCATGCCGATCTCGTCGATGGTGACGGTGCGGCCCAGCTTGCGGCCGAGCGCTTCGGCGATGATGGCGGGCGCCCGGCCCCGCGGCTGCTGTCCGCGCAGCCAGCGGGCCACGGACGTCTTGTCGTAGCGCAGGTCGAGACCGTGCTCGGCGCCGCACATATTGACCCGGCGGGCCAGCCCGGCGTTCGAGCACCCCGCTTCCTGGATGAGCGCCTGGAGCCGTTCGTTCGGCTGTCGCGCGACGAGAGGCCTTGCGGCCATTGGCGTACCCCCTGTGACTGCGGTGCCTGCCCGCGCACCGAGTTGACGTCCCTGTCACCGCCGGGTCCCGCCCCAGGGCGCCGGCTGCGCCCCCGGTGGTTCCCGGCCGTGAAGATCAATGCCCCGTCCGCGTACCGAAAATGCGAGGCTTGTGAGGATTGCCGGGGTTACGGCCTGAGCCGGCCCCCCAGGGGGCTACCCCGCGCCGGCCGGGGATCCTCGCGCGCGCCCCCACCTGTGCACCCATGCGCCCCGGGGGCGGGCGGGGTGCTCCTCCCCGGCGCGCGCGAGGGCCGTAACCCGCGGTGGGTGCGGGAGTTGTGCTGAGCGTGGAAGAGACGATCCCGGCGACCGAAGCCGCACAGATTCCGAAGCAGCGCGGGGACTCGCTGCTGGAGACCGCCGTCCGTTACGCCGAGGAGCGTCACTGGGACGTGTTTCCGGGGACCTGGCTGGAGGCCGTCGACGGCGTGCCGTACTGCTCCTGCGGTGACGCGGCGTGCCCGGCGCCCGGCGCGCACCCCGCGCGCCCGGACTGGGCGACGCAGGCGACCGGCAGCGCCACGGTCGCCCGCCGGATGTGGCAGAAGCAGCCGACCGCGTCGATCCTGCTGCCCACCGGGCGGACCTTCGACGCGCTGTCCGTCCCGGAGACCGCCGGGTTCCTGGCGCTGGCCCGTATGGAGCGGATGGAGCTGACGCTGGGTCCGGTGACGCTGACGCCGGACCGCCGGATGCACTTCTTCGTGCTGCCCGGTGCCGCCGTGAAGCTGCCGGACCTGGTGCGCCGCCTCGGCTGGTCGGTGGGCTCGCTGGACCTGGTCGCGCTCGGCGAGGGCGCCTGGGTCGCGGCGCCGCCCACCCGGTTCGGGTCCCGGGGCGCCGTGCAGTGGGCGTGCCGGCCCACGCCCGCGAACCGCTGGCTGCCCGACGCCGAGGAGCTGATCTCGCCGCTCGCGTACGCGTGCGGACGCGACCGGTAGTCCCACGGCTCACACCCGGCCCGTAGGGTTTCGGGCATGACGTCAGCAGCCGTACGCGTACAGGGGCTCTGGAAGCGGTTCGGTCAGCAGGTGGCCGTGGCCGGGATCGATCTGGAGCTCCCCGCAGGGAAGTTCATCGGGCTCGTCGGCCCCAACGGCGCCGGCAAGACCACCACGCTCTCCATGGTGACCGGGCTGCTGCGGCCCGACCAGGGGTCGGTGGAGGTCGTCGGGCACGACGTGTGGCGGGACCCCGCGGAGGTCAAGGCGCGCATCGGTGTCCTGCCCGAGGGGCTGCGGCTGTTCGAGCGGCTGTCCGGACGGGAGTTGCTCGCCTACACGGGACGGCTGCGCGGGCTCCCCGGCGCCGAGGTCGACAAGCGGGCCACGCAGCTGCTCGACGTGCTCGACCTCGCCGGGGCCCAGCACAAGCTGGTCGTCGACTACTCGACGGGTATACGCAAGAAGATCGGACTGGCCGCGGCCCTGCTGCACAACCCGGAAGTGCTGTTCCTGGACGAGCCGTTCGAGGGTGTCGACCCGGTGTCCGCGCAGACGATCCGCGGGGTGCTGGAACGGTTCACCGCCTCCGGCGCGACCGTCGTCTTCTCCTCCCATGTGATGGAGCTGGTCGAGTCGCTGTGCGACTGGGTCGCCGTCATGGCGGCCGGGCGGATCCGCGCCCACGGTCCGCTGGCCGAGGTGCGCGGCGAGGCGCCCTCGCTGCAGCAGGCGTTCCTCGAACTGGTCGGCGCGCACGGCCGGGACGCCGGGTCCGACCTCGACTGGCTGGGCGGCGGGGCCCGATGAGCACGGATGTGACCGGGGTCTTCGTCCGGCTGAAGCTGTCGCTGCTGCGCAACGGGCTGCGCCAGTCCGGGGGCCGGCGGGCCGCCTGGATCGCCTCGGCGGTCGTGGCGCTGCTCTTCGCCGCGCTCCAGCTCCTCGGCCTGATCCTGCTGCGGGGCACCGCGCACGCCGACGCCCTGGTGGTGCTGCTGGTCGCGGTGCTCGCGCTGGGCTGGGCGGTGATGCCGCTGTTCTTCCCCGGCGGTGACGAGACCCTCGACCCGACGCGGCTGGTGATGCTGCCGCTGCGGCCCCGGCCCCTGGTGCGGGCCCTGCTGGTGGCCTCCCTGGTGGGCATCGGGCCGCTGTTCACGCTGTGCCTGCTCACCGGGTCGGTGATCGCGGTGGCGCGGGGCGCGGCGGCGTATGCCGTCGGTGTCGTCGCGGTGGTGCTGGCCCTGCTGGTGTGCGTGGCGCTGGCGCGCGCGGTCGCCGCCGCCAACATCCGGCTGCTGACCAGCCGCAAGGGCCGCGATCTGGCCGTGCTGAGCGGGCTGGTCGTCGCGATCGGGGCGCAGGTCGTGAACTTCGCGGCGCAGCGCCTCGGTTCGGCGGGGCTCGGGCGGCTCGATCCGCTGGCGGACGTGCTGCGCTGGGTGCCGCCGGGGTCCGCGATCGGTGCGGTGCGGTCCGTGAGCGAGGGTTCGTACGGGGCGGCCGCGCTGCAACTGGGGCTGTCCGCGCTCGCGTTGGCCGCGCTGATCGTGGTCTGGGCGCGTCATCTGACCCGGCTGATGACGGCGCCGGACGGTTCGACGCTCCAGGCGGCCGGTGACGGCGCCGTCCGGGAGAAGGGCGGGCGCGGCCCGGCCCGGCTGCTGCCCGCGGGGCGCACCGGCACCGTCATGGAGCGCAGTCTGCGCTATGTCTGGCGGGACCCGAAGACCAAGGCGGCCTGGGTGACGTCGCTGGCGATCGGCCTGATCGTGCCGGTGTTCAACGCCGTGCAGGGCAGCGGGTCGATCTACTTCGCCTGCTTCGCGGCCGGAATGCTCGGCATCCAGATGTACAACCAGTTCGGGCAGGACACGTCCGCGTTCTGGATGGTCGCGATGACGATCTCCTCGCCGCGGGACGCCTATGTGGAGCTGCGCGGCCGGGCGCTGGCCCTGCTGCTGATCACCCTGCCGTACGCCACGCTGGTCACGGTGGTGACGACGGCCCTGATCGGGGACTGGCACCGGCTGCCGGAGGTGCTGGGGCTGTCCTTCGCGCTGCTCGGCGCGATGCTGGCGACCGGCGCCTGGTCGTCGGCCCGCTTCCCGTACTCGATCCCGCAGGAGGGCCACAAGAACGTCGCCCCCGGTCAGGCGGGCCTGGCGTGGATCTCCATCTTCGGCGGCATGGTCGCGGCGGCCCTGCTGTGCGCCCCGGTGATCGCCGCGGTGATCTGGCTGCGGCTGAGCGAGGGCGGCGCGGACTGGACCTGGCTGCTGCTGCCCGCGGGGGCCGCCTACGGGGCGGCGATCACCGTGCTGGGCCTGCGGCTCGCGGCGCCCCGGACGGCGGCGCGGCTCCCGGAGATCCTGGCCGCGGTGAGCAAGGGCTGAGCCGCGTTCAGGCCCACACCGCGTCCAGGAACGGCTCGACGGCCGTGCGCCAGCCCTCCGGCTGGTCGTAGTGGACCAGATGGCCGGCGTCGGCGACCTCCGCGTACTGCCCGCGGGGCAGGACGCGCACCATCTCCTGGGCCTCGGCCCGCCCCAGCTCGCCGTCGAGTCCGCGTACGACCAGCGCCGGGCACCTGACCTGCGCCAGTTCCTCCCAGTGCGCGTCGTACACCCAGGTCTCGCGGGTGCGCAGCATCTGCTCGGGGTCGAAGACCGGGCGCCAGCCGTCCTCGCACTCGTGCATGACCTCGGCGTAGAACTCGCCGCGGGCGGGGTTGGGGCGCTCGACCCAGGGGTCGTCCTCGCCGAACCACTTGCGGACGTCGGCGAGCGTGGCGAAGGGGACGGGCCAGGCGCTGAACCACTGCGCCCACTCGCGCTGCGAGGCCGCGCCGAGCGCGGAGGCCCGCATGTCGCAGATGACGACGCCGCTCACCAGGTCGGGGCGGCGGGCGGCGAGCTGCCAGGCGGTCAGCGCGCCCATGGCGTGGCCGATGAGGACGGACCGGGTGAGGCCGAGCTGTTCGAGGGCGGCCTCGGCGTCGTCGACGTACGCCTCGCGCGTGAAGGCGGCCCCGGTGGGTTTGTCGCTGCGGCCGTGGCCCCGCTGGTCGAGGGCGATCGCGCGGTGCCGCTCGGAGAGCCAGCGGGCGGTGGAGGCCCAGTGGGAGGCGCGGCCCATCAGGCCGTGCAGTAACAGGACGCCGGGGGTGTCCTCGTGGCCGGGTTGAGGGTCGGACTTGGGTGGGTCGCCGAACTCCCAGGCCGCGAGACGGACGCCGTCCGTCCCGGTCACGTCGATGCGCCGCGCCATTGGTCCTGGCACCCCCCTAGCTCCACGCGGACCGCTCGCCCCGGCCGGTCCTGTGCTCCGCGTCCGCCTGCTCCGTCTGCTGTGCCTGCCGTATCCGCCGTCACCCGTCCGAGCACCGCGCCGGCGCCCCGCGTCCCCCGCGGCGACGGCCCCCTCGGAGGCGATGTGTCTGTCGTGTGTGTCCGACGTGATCTTATGCGCACATCTCTGCAGCGCACGGTCCGCCCGACCTGTCACCGCAGACTATCGAACTCGTATTCGAAAATGCGGTTCTCACGGACAACACCCCACCTTTGGGTGACCCCTTGTCACGATTGATCGCGTTCGCCGGGGGGAGACCTTCATCGGGAGGCGGACCGCTCGGGGAAAACGGTCCGAGGGGATGACCCTGGGAGCTCGGGGCTCCGGGTCAGCAGGGGAGGACAGGCCCCGGCGCCACACGGCGCCGGGGCCCTCTCCACGGCGACGGCACATCTCCTCCTGCCCCTTCCCCGGCCGGACGCGCGGCGGCGCCGGGTCACGGCCAAGAGCTCTCAGATCGGATGCCTCAGGCGACAGCCTCGCACGCGCGCGGGCCCCGCGCTGCGATTCGGAGCACTGGACCTTGCCGAACGGCGAGAACCGGGAGCGTGATTTCTAGCGCTTGGCCACGAAGACGTGGGAGGCGACGTCGGAGTCCAGCTCGGCCGCCTCGCCGCTGCTGCCGACCAGGACACCGCCCGCCGACTCGGTCACGCTGACCACCGAGCCGGGCTGCACGCCCGCCCGGCGCAGCGTGTACATCAGCTGCGCGTCGGTCTGGATCGGCTCGCCGATCCGGCGGACGACCACCGTCTTGCCGTCGGCACCGGGGTCCAGGTCGGCCAGCGAGACCATGCCCTCGTCGAGGAAGGGGTCGGCGCCGTCCTTCTCGCCCAGCTCCTCCAGGCCCGGGATGGGGTTGCCGTACGGCGACTCGGTGGGGTGGCGCAGCAGCTCGAGGACGCGCCGCTCCACGGCCTCGCTCATCACGTGCTCCCAGCGGCAGGCCTCGGCGTGCACCTGCTCCCACTCCAGACCGATCACGTCGACGAGCAGACACTCGGCCAGGCGGTGCTTGCGCATGACGCGGGTGGCCAGCCGGCGCCCCTCGTCGGTGAGCTCCAGGTGGCGGTCGGTCGCGACGGACACCAGGCCGTCCCGCTCCATCCGCGCCACGGTCTGGCTCACGGTCGGCCCGCTCTGGTCCAGCCGCTCGGCGATCCGGGCGCGCATGGGGACCACACCTTCCTCCTCCAGCTCGAGGATGGTGCGGAGATACATCTCCGTGGTGTCGATCAGTCCGGACATACGTGCCCCTCGATTAGCTCTGCGATGAGATCAGCCGGAAGCGAGACAGCTCCGCGGCGCGTGCGCTGGCCCTGACTCAATTCTGCCGGATGGCACCGACAACCGTGCCGCGCCGCCCGAACCCGCTGGGCGACGGGCCCGCCGCGGACCGGGCCGCCCGCCCGGCGCCCCGTATTGACACCGCAGTGGTCCAGACCGCACGGTGATCCGCGACACACCCCGACACCTCACCCGGCACCCCGGAGGGCCCCGCATGAGCGACAGCACGCCGGCCGAGCAGTTCTTCGACGCCGCGATCGGCCTGCTCCAGCGGGCCCGCGCCGAGGAGGCGGACGCCGTCGAGGCGGCCGGCACCCTGCTCGCGGACACGGTCGCCGCCGGGGGGCGGCTCTTCGCGTTCGGCGCCGGGCACTCCTCCCTGGCCGCCCAGGACGTCGTCTACCGCGCGGGCGGCCTCGCGCTGATGAACCTGCTCGCGGTGCCGGGCGCCGTGGGCGTGGACGTCGTGCCCGCCACGCTGGGCTCCGCCCTGGAACGCGTGGACGGGCTAGCGACCGCCGTCCTGGACAGCTCGCCGCTGCGCGCGGGCGACGCCCTCGTCGTCGTCTCGCTGTCCGGCCGCAACGCGCTCCCGGTGGAGATGGCCCGGCACGCCCGCTCCCTCGGGGTCAAGGTCATCGGCCTGACGTCGGTGGCGTACGCCGCGCAGACGACGTCCCGGCACAGCTCCGGCACCTTCCTGAAGGACCACTGCGACGTCGTCATCGACTCGAAGATCGCGATCGGTGACGCCGAGCTCACCCTCGACACCATCCCGGCGCCCTTCGCCCCGGCGTCCACGGTCGTCACCTCGGCGCTGATGCAGGCCGTCATGGCGACCGCGGCGGCCTCACTGGCGGCCCGAGGCGTCGAGGTCCCGCTGCTGCGCTCGGGCAACGTGGACGGCGGCCACGAGTGGAACCGCCGGATCTTCGAGGAGTACGGCGACCGGATCTTCTACCGGCACTGACGGGTCACGGGGTGTCCGTCGCCTCCGCCAGGTCCAGCGCGGAGGCGATGCGCACCGCCACGTCCTCCGCGTACAGGGCGTCGCCGCGCTCGAACGCGGTCCGGCCGGCGCCGCGCAGGAACGTCACGACGCCGAGCGTGCGGCCCCGGCTGCGCAGCACCGCGCACAGGGCGTACACCGCGTCCGCGGGCCACTGCCGGCTCACGGCCCAGGCGCGCGCCCGCTCGGGCGGCACATCGCCGGCCGCCGCCCGCACCGAGCCTGTGCGTGCCACGCACTGGAGCGCCGGGTGGCCCTCGCCGTAGCGCACGGGCAGGCCGGCCTCGCCGCCCAGCCGGGAGGGGCCCGGGGCTCCCGACGGCGTGACCGCGACCCGGACGAGGCGGACCGGGTCCGCGGTCTCCGAGTCCCGTACAGCGCCTCCCGCGACCCGGTCGATCAGGGCGTGGTCGGCGAAGCCGGCGAGCGCGAAGTCCAGATGGACGGTGGCCGCCTCGGCCGGGTCCTCGCACTCGGCCGCGGCCCGCGCCGCGCGGTGCAGCTGGTTGGTGCGGAACCGCAGGAGGGCCGCCTCCTGCTCGGTCTGCTTGGCCGGGGTGACGTCCTGGAAGAACCAGCCGACGCCGAGCGGCACCGGCTCCTCCGCGAGCGGCGAGGCGAGCCGGACGAACCCGCACCGCCAGCAGCGGCGCCGGTCGCCCTCCGGAGTGCGTACGCTCACCCAGATCTCGGCCGGGGCGGGCGGCGCGCCCTCCGCCAGCACATGGGTGAGGGCGCTCTCCAGCTCCTCCACGCCCTGGGCGAGCACATCGCCGAGCGGCCGGCCGAGCACGGAGGTCCGGCCGATGCCGAGGGCCCGGGCGGCGTGCGCGTTCACCACGGCGGGGCGCAGGTCGGCGTCGACGAGCACCACACCCCAGGACGCGTCCTCGAAGAGCGCCTCGCTCAGCGCGATGGAGCGCTCCAGGTCGATCTGTGTGTGCACCTCGCTGAAGGCGCAGTACACCCCGGCGGGCTCGCCGTCCGGGCCGCGTACGGCGGCCGACTGGGTGCGCACCAGGACCCGGCCGCCGTCCTTGGTCAGCAGCGCGAACTCGTGCACCTGGCGGCCGGGGGCCCGCATGGCGGACATCAGCCGCGCCTCGACCTCCTCGGCGTCCGCCGGGCGCACCGCCCAGCCGGCGAAGCCGTGCCGGCCGACGGCCTCGGCGGCGGTCCAGCCGAGGATGCGCTCCGCCTCGCGGTTCCAGTGCGTGAGGACGCCGTCCGCGTCGAAGGCGCACAGGGCGGCGTCCATCCCGTCCAGTAGGGCGGCCAGCAGATCGGACCCGCCCGCCGAACCCTCGGCACCGGCCGACGACTCGTCCGGACCGTCCCGCTCGGGTTCGTCCGGTCCCAGCTCGTCGGTGGTCCCACTACGCCGGGAAGCACTCACCTGGACCCCCTGCCAAGCCGCGCACGTCGGTACGGCGCGCCGGTTCGCTCACTCACCCTCATCTAACTGGAACGTGACTCAGCACACACCAGGTTCCCGCAAGATTGAAGGAATCGTTGTACCGGTCTCATCCTGCCCCGTCCGGTCGCTCCAGCCGCAGGTCGACCCATACGTCGGCGGCTCCGTCCAGCACATAGCGGTCGGTCTCGGCGAACCCGCGCGCGTACGCGAACCGCAGCCCGTCCTCGTTGACCGCCAGCACACAGGTCTCGACGGCCCGGGCGCCGAGCGCCCGCGCGTGGGCGAGCCCGTCCTCGTAGAGCGCCGTGCCGTACCCGTGGCCCCGGTGGCCGGGGAGCACGCGCGCGATGACCGTCGCGACGCCGTCCTCGCCCCGCGGCGGACGCACGGTGGAGCAGCCGACGAGGACGTCACCGACGTACGCGTTGCACAGGCGGTTGCGCCCTGCGCGCTCGCGCACCTCGTCGAGGCTCAGGGCGGCGGGCGGCACGATCACGTTGTGGACGTGCCGCCACTCCTCCAGCGCCGTCTCGCCGTCCACCGGCACGATCCGCGGCTCCCCGCCGAGGATCGCCCTCCCTGCCCCGCCTCGCTCCGTCATGCGTCGAACGCTAGGTGAGGGGCGGTCGCGGCGTCCAAGGAAAACGTGCGGGAAAAAAGGGGTTGAGCGACGCCGAAGCGGTTCTTAGGGTGGGCTGTACTTCGGAAAGGAGGTGGTTCGGCAGATGTATGCATACCGGACGGAAGAGGTGGCTGCGGGCTAGCGGCCCGTCACCCACCACGTGCGGTGCCGGACCAGCGTGTGAGCGAGACACGCAGCCGGCCAATTCCACGCAGTCACCCGACCCGCGAGCTCGCCGGTACGTCCGGCCGGCTCCCCCGCCACGGCGGAGGGACCAGAGCTCGCGGGTCGCTGCGTGTCCGGGTCGGCCCGCGCCGGCGCTCACGGACTGAGCCGCTCCACCCGCCAGCCGCCGTCCGGCTCCGCCACGTACCGCAGCCGGTCGTGCAGCCGGTTCTCCCGGCCCTGCCAGAACTCGACCGAGCTCGGCGCGATCCGGAAGCCGCCCCAGTGCGGCGGCACCGGCACCTGCTCCCCGCCCTCGGGATAGCGGGCGGCCAGCTCCGCGTACGACGCGTCGAGCTCCGCGCGGGAGGCGATCACGGACGACTGGGCACTGGCCCATGCGCCGAGCCGGGAGCCGTGCGGCCGGGTCCGGAAGTAGGCGGCCGTCTCGTCGCGGCCGGTGCGCCGCGCCACGCCCTGGACGATGACCTGGCGGGCCATGGGGTGCCAGGGGAACAGCAGCGAGACGTACGGGTTCTCGCCGAGGTCGCGGGCCTTGCGCGAGTCGTAGTTGGTGTAGAAGACGAAGCCCCGCTCGTCGAAGTGCTTCAGCAGCACGGTGCGCGAGCTGGGCCGGCCCTCGCCGTCGGCCGTGGACACGATCATGGCGTTCGGTTCGAAGAGGTGGGCCTGTGCGGCGGCCTGCCGGAACCAGCGCGCGAACTGTTCCACCGGACTCGCGGCCAGATCGTGCTCGGCGAGGCCCTCGGCCCGGTAGTGCTTGCGCATCGCGGCCGGGTCGAGTTCGGGCGCCGCGGGATCGAGGGAGGCGTCTGGGTCGGTCACGCGGTCATCTTGCCGTATGAGGGACGCGCCGCCGGGGACGGTGCCCCGGACCGGCTTCCCGGCACCGACGGCGCTCGGACCCGCTCTCGCGGCACCCGCTTCCTGGCACTGAGTGCCGCCAGGCCTCCCCAAGAGTGACACTCGGGGATATCGTTCGGATGTGGTCCGGGCCGGATGACCGCCCGGCGCACGGGGCATCACAGGGATACGCCCCGGACCGCGAGTCCGACGAGGCCCGCCGCACTCGGACGATCCGGGCGACGGGTCCGTGACCGTGGATCCGCCGGGGGCGCGATCCCCTTCTTCACCGGCCGCACGAGTGTCGTCCCACCCACAACACCATCCGTCGCATCCATCACGAGGAGCCGCCTGATGTCCGACTTCGTACCCGGGCTCGAAGGAGTCGTCGCGTTCGAGACGGAGATCGCCGAACCCGACAAGGAGGGCGGCGCGCTCAGGTATCGCGGCGTCGACATCGAGGACCTGGTCGGTCACGTCTCGTTCGGCAACGTCTGGGGGCTGCTCGTCGACGGTGCCTTCCGTCCCGGACTGCCGCCCGCCGAGCCGTTCCCGATCCCCGTGCACTCCGGGGACATCCGTGTCGACGTCCAGTCCGCGCTCGCCATGCTGGCGCCCGTGTGGGGCCTGAAACCGCTCCTGGACATCGACGAGGAGCGGGCCCGCGACGACCTCGCCCGGGCCGCCGTCATGGCGCTGTCCTACGTCGCCCAGTCCGCGCGCGGCCAGGGCCTGCCCATGGTGCCGCAGCGCGAGATCGACAAGGCGCAGTCCGTCGTCGAGCGGTTCATGATCCGCTGGCGCGGCGAGCCCGACCCCAAGCACGTGGCCGCCGTCGACGCCTACTGGACGTCCGCCGCCGAGCACGGCATGAACGCCTCGACCTTCACGGCCCGTGTCATCGCCTCCACCGGCGCCGACGTGGCCGCGGCGCTCTCCGGCGCCGTGGGCGCCATGTCCGGTCCGCTGCACGGCGGGGCGCCCTCCCGGGTGCTGCACATGATCGAGGAGATCGAGCGCACCGGTGACGCCGACGCCTATGTGCGGCAGACCCTGGACCGGGGCGAGCGCCTGATGGGCTTCGGGCACCGCGTCTACCGCGCCGAGGACCCCCGCGCGCGGGTGCTGCGCCGTACCGCGCGGGACCTGGGCGCGCCCCGCTTCGAGGTCGCCGAGGCGCTGGAGAAGGCGGCCCTGGCGGAGCTGCACGCCCGCCGCCCGGACCGGGTGCTGGCGACCAACGTCGAGTTCTGGGCGGCCATCGTGCTGGACTTCGCCGAGGTCCCGGCGCACATGTTCACGTCGATGTTCTCCTGCGCCCGTACGGCGGGCTGGTCCGCGCACATCCTGGAGCAGAAGCGCACCGGCCGTCTCGTCCGCCCCTCCGCGCGCTATGTGGGCCCGGGCCCGCGCGACCCGCGTGACGTCGAGGGCTACGCCGACATCGCGCACTGACCGCCCCGGGAGCCGGCGGGGGGACGGCACCGCCCCCGCCGGCCCCGTCGCGCGGACGGCGCGCGCGGCGCCGGTGATCCACTGCGCCAGTATGCTGGGGCGGCTGCGGCACCCCCAGTCATCCCCCTTGCCTTCGGGGTGAGTTGTGGCCGCGGCGACCCACACGTCCCCCGGCATGAGGATGGGAACAGGTGCTGATAGCGGGCCGCTACCGGCTGATCGAGTCGATCGGGCGCGGTGGCATGGGGGAGGTCTGGCGGGCCTACGACCAGACGCTGGACCGGCAGGTGGCCGTCAAGCTGCTGCTGCCCCAGGACTCCGACCCGACCGCCGCCTCCCGGTTCCGCCTGGAGGCCCGGACCGCGTCGCGGATCGACCATCCGAACGTCGTGGGCGTCCGCGACTTCGGCGAGCACGACAACCAGCTCTATCTGGTGATGGAGCTGGTCGAGGGCGACAGCCTGGCCCGGGTGCTCACCCAGTCCGGCGCCCAGCCCGCCGACCGCGTGGCCCGGATGGCCGCGCAGGCCGCCGCCGGGCTCGCCGCGGCGCACCGGCAGGGCGTCGTCCACCGGGACATCAAGCCCGGCAATCTGCTGCTGGACGCCGACGGCACCCTCAAGATCGGCGACTTCGGCATCGCCCGCTTCCTCGACGACCCGGGCGCCGCGCTCACCGCCACCGGGCAGATCGTCGGCACCAGCCTCTACCTCGCCCCGGAGCGGGCGCTGGGCAAGCCCGCGGGGCCCGCCTCGGACGTCTACGCGCTGGGCTGTGTGCTGTACCAGATGCTCACCGGGCGCCCGCCGTTCAACGCCGACACGGCCGTCGCCATCCTGCACCAGCATCTGGACGCCGCGCCGGTCCCGCCGCGCGAGCTGGGTGTCTCCGGGCTCCCGCCCGCCTTCGAGAACTATCTGCTGGGCCTGCTCGCCAAGGACCCCGAGCACCGGCCGGGCGCCCAGCAGGCCGCCGACTGGTTCGCCGCCGGCGCCTGGCAGGGCCGCCCCGAGCCGCTGCCGGAGCCGGCCGCGCCGTCCGCCCGCCGCCCCGCGCCGGCCGCACCGGCCCCGGCGGCCCGGCACGGGGGCACGAGCGGCCCGACGACGTACATGCTGCCCTCGGCGCAGGCGGCCCCCGAGCCGCGTCCCCGGACCAACCGGGCCGCCGCCCGCCCGCGTTCGCGCTCCGGGTCGGGGTCCCGGGGCCGTTCCGCGCCCCCGGCCGCGTTCGGCCCCCGGCGGATCGCCGCGACGGCCGCGGGCGCGCTGCTGTTCGTGGCCGCGATGCTGCTCGGCATGATGTGGTTCGCGCCGGACGACACCGGCGGCTCCGGGACGACGTCGGAGGCGCCACCGACCACGGACGCCTCGGACCCGGCGACCGTCCCCAGCCCGGCCGCCGCCCAGGACGACGACGAGGACGGGGACGACTGAGGCGCGGCGCCGCTCAGCCCAGGGCCTCGTCCAGCAGCCGGGCCCACTGCGCCACGACCCGGGCCCGCCGCCCGGTGTCGTCGGTGAGCAGATTGGCCAGGCCCAGGCCGCGGGCCATGTCGAGCAGGCCCTGCACGGTCTCGCGGACGCCTGGCCGCGACTCGTCGGCGTCCAGCAGGTCCACGGCGATGCGATGGGTCTCCCGGCCGACGCGGGCCTCCAGCTCGGTCACCCGGGGCCGCAGCTGCTCCTCGTCGGACGCGGCCACCCACAGATGCAGTGCCGCGCGGAACAGCGGACCGGTGTAGAGGTCGACCAGGGCGGCCACCACCGCGTGCCGGTCGGCGCCGCCCTCGGGGAAGAGGGCGCGCAGGGCGAGGGAGCGCTCCTCGGCGACGTACTCGACGGCCGCCGTGAACAGGTCCTCGCGGGTCGGGAAGTGGTGCTGGGCGGCGCCCCGGGAGACGCCGGCCCGTTCGGCCACGACGGAGACCGTGGAGCCCGCCCAGCCGTGTTCGGCGAGGCAGGCCACGGCGGCCTCCAGGAGCCGCTGGCGGGTGACGCGGCTGCGGTCCTGCTTGGGCACGCGGTCCACCCGGTCGCCGGCCGTGCTCACACCACCCATTCGGGATCCCGTCTTTCGAGGAAGGCCGTCATCCCCTCACGGGCGTCGGAGGAGGCGAACAGCCGGGCCGAGAGCGCGGTCAGTCCGGCCGCGTCCCGGTCGAAGGTTTCCAGCACCTTAGCCGCGAGCAGCGCTTTCGTCTCGGCGAGGGCCTGGGGGGCGGCCCTGCGCAGGCCGTCCAGGACGGGTTCCAGTACGGCGTCCACGTCGTCGCCCTCGGCCGTGAGCAGGCCGATCCGGGCCGCCTCGGGGGCGGTGAACCGCTCCCCGGTGAGGTAGTAGCGGGCCACGGCGCGGGGGTCCGCTCGGGGCAGCACCGGCAGCGAGATCACCGCCGGGGCCACCCCGATGCGGACCTCCGTGAACGCGAAGGTGGCGGTGCGGGCGGCGGCCGCGATGTCGCAGGCCGCGAGGAGCCCGAGGCCGCCCGCGCGGACATGGCCGGTGACGCGGGCGACGACGGGTTTCGGCAGGGCGACGATCCCCCGCAGCAGCGCCACCAGCGCGTCCGGGTCCGGCGGGTCCCGCAGGTCGGCGCCCGCGCAGAAGGTGTTCCCGGTGTGGGTGAGCACGACCGCGCGCACCTCGGGGTCCTTGGCGCACTCCTCCAGGGCGTCCGCCAGCTCGCCCACGAGGGCCGCCGACAGCGCGTTGCGGGTGTCGGGGGAGTCGAGGCTCAAGGTGTGCACACCGCGCGCGTGGGCGCGGCCGACCATCGTCATGCGCTCTCCTTCGGCGTCCGCAGTTCGCGGCGCAGGATCTTGCCGGAGGCGGCCCGCGGGACGCCGTCGATGAAGGTGACCCGGCGCACCCGCTTGTAGGGGGCGACGCGTTCGGCGACGTACATCATGACGTCGCCCTCGGTCAGCTCCGGCGCGGACGGCTGGCGGACCACGAAGGCGTGCGGGACCTCGTTGCCCTCGTCGTTGTAGTGGCCGATCACGGCCGCGTCCGCGATGCCGGGGTGGGTGAGCAGCAGCGCCTCCAGTTCGGCGGGGGCCACCTGGAAGCCCTTGTACTTGATGAGCTCCTTGACCCGGTCGACCACGAACAGCCAGCCGTCGGAGTCGACATGACCGACGTCACCGGTGTGCAGCCAGCCGTCGGCGTCGATCATCGCGGCGGTGGCGTCGGGCCGGCCCAGATAGCCCTTCATGACCTGGGGTCCGCGGATCAGGATCTCGCCGGACTCGCCGACGCCGAGGTCCTTGTCCGGGTCGTCGAGGGAGACGATGCGCATCTCGGTCCCGGCGATGAGCTTGCCGACGGTCCCGGGCGGCGCGTCGGCCATGGCGCCCAGCGGGACGACATGGGTGCCGGGCGACAGCTCGGTCATGCCGTACGCCTGGCCGACCGGCGGCAGGCCGAGCCGCTGGGAGCAGGTGGCGGCGAGCCCCGCGTCCAGGGGCGCGGCGGCGCTGACGATGTGCTCCAGCGACGACAGGTCGTGCTCGGCGACCAGGGGGTGCTTGGCGAGGGCCAGCACGATGGGCGGGGCCACGTAGAGGCCGGTGATGCGGTGGTTCTGGATGGCGGCGAGGAACGTCTCCAGGTCGAAGCGGGGCAGGACGACGACCGTGGCGCCGACCCGCAGGGGAGCGTTCATCAGCGCGGTGAGGCCGTAGATGTGGAAGAACGGCAGCACGGCGAGGATGCGGTCGCCGGGCCCGGCCGGGATCGCCGGTTCCAGCTGGGCGAGGTTGGTGGCGATCTGGCGGTGGGTGAGCATCACGCCCTTGGGGATGCCGGTGGTGCCGGAGGAGTACGGCAGGGCCGCGACGTCCTCCGCCGGGTCGATGGCGACCTGCGGCTCGGGGGCGGTGGAGCCGAGCATGTCGATCAGCGACCGGTGTCCGGGCGCGCTGTCGCACACGAAGATCTCCCGGACGCCGCCCGCGAGTTCGGCGGCCCGGCGCGCCGACTCCAGCAGTGGCGACACGGTGACGATCCACCGGGCCGCGCTGTCCTCGAGCTGCTTGGCGAACTCCTCGGGGGTGGCGAGCGGGTGCACCGTGGTGACGGCGGCACCCGCGCGGGTGGCCGCGTAGAACGCGGTGGGGAAGGCGACCGTGTTCGGGCTGTGCAGGGCGAGCACGTCGCCCTTGCGCACGCCCGCCTCGGCCAGCCCGGCGGCGACCCGCCGGTGGAAGCGGTCGAGCTGTTCGTAGCTGAGGGTGGTGCCGTCGGTGCCGTCGATCAGCGCGGGGGCGTCCCCGAACTCGGCGGCCCGGCCCAGCACCGCCTCGTGGATGGGGAGTTCGACGGCCGGGACGTCTGCGTACTCGCTGCGGAACACGGTTCCTCCTCGCGACACGGTGCCGGTCGGCTGCCGGTCAGTACGACTTGGGCAGACCCAGGGTCTGGTGGGAGACGTAGTTGAGAATCATCTCCCGGCTCACCGGGGCAATACGAGACACGCGCGCCGCGGTTATCAACGAGGCGAGGCCGAATTCCCGTGTGAGGCCGTTGCCGCCGAGGGTGTGCACGGACTGGTCGACGGCCTTCACACAGGCCTCCCCCGCCGCGTACTTGGCCATGTTGGCGGCCTCACCGGCGCCGACGTCGTCCCCGGCGTCGTACAGGTACGCCGCCTTCTGCATCATCAGGCGGGCCATCTCCAGGTCGATGTGCGCCTGCGCGAGGGGGTGGGCGATGGCCTGGTGGGCTCCGATGGGCGTCTTCCACACCGTACGGTCGCGGGCGTACTCGATGGCGCGGGCCAGCGCGAAGCGGCCCATGCCGATGCCGAAGGCGGCCGTCATGATGCGTTCGGGGTTGAGGCCGGCGAACAGCTGGAGCAGACCGGCGTCCTCTCCCCCACTGCCGAAAGCGTGGGAGGGGCCCCCACCCACGAGCGCGTCGGCGGGCAGCCGCACATCGTCCAGGGTCAGCTCGAACTGCTTCTCCACCGCGCTGAGTTCCATGTCGATCTGCCGTCGCCCGAAGCCCTCGGTGTCGCGCGGGACGATGAACAGGCACGGCTTGAGCTTGCCGGTGCGGGCGTCCTCGGTGCGGCCGACGATGAGGGTCGCGTCCGTGATGTCGACGCCGGAGACGAAGACCTTGCGCCCGTTGAGGATCCAGTCGCCGGAGTCGGGGTCGCGGCGGGCGGTGGTGGTGATCCGGTGGCTGTTGGACCCGGCGTCCGGCTCGGTGATGCCGAAGGCCATGGTCAGGGAGCCGTCGGCGAGGCCGGGCAGCCAGTGCCGCTTCTGCTCCTCGGTGCCGAAGCGGGCGATGACCGTGCCGCAGATCGCCGGGGAGACGACCATCAGCAGCAGCGGGCAGCCCGCCGCACCCAACTCCTCGAGAACTATGGAGAGTTCGGATATGCCGCCGCCTCCGCCGCCATACTCCTCGGGCAGGTTGACGCCCAGGTAGCCGAGCTTGGCCGCCTCCGCCCACAGGGTCTCCCGGTCGTATGCGCGGCCGTGGCGTTTGCCCAGGGCGGCCACGGCGGCCCGCAGGGCCTTGTGTTCCTCGGTCTCGATCATGGCCATGTGACTCCTTCGTCGTGGCTGACCGTGCAGTGGGGGCCGTCAGCCGGACGGCTGGACGACCGCCAGGAGCGCGCCGACGGACACCTGCTGTCCGGGGGCGGCGTGCAGGGCGGTGAGCGTGCCCGCGGCCGGTGCGGTGATCCTGTGCTCCATCTTCATCGCCTCCAGCCAGAGCAGCGGCTGGCCGGCCGCCACGGCCGACCCCTCCGCCAGGCCGTCGGCGACCCGGACGACCGTCCCCGGCATCGGGGCCACCAGGGACCCCGGGGCGAGCTGTGCCGTGGGGTCGGGGAAGCGGGGCAGCGCGGTGAGCCGGGTGCCGTTCACCTGCACCTCGTCGCCGTACCGCGCGACCTCGAAGGTCCGCCGTACGCCGTCGGCCTCGAGGACGACCCGGTGCGCGTCGGCGTGCAGGACCCGCACCCCGTCGGCCTGGGGGCCGGTGCGGGTGTGCCGGTAGCGCACCTCGTGCTCCTCCTCACCGACGGCGTACCGCTTGACCTGCGGCTGGGAGGGGACGTTGCGGAAGCCGCCGAACCGGGAGCGGCCGTGCGCGTCGGCGAGCGCGGCGGCCAGCGGGGCGTACGGGTCCGGGGCCGGGGCGGTCAGCCCGGCGAGGTGACGGTCGTAGAAGCCGGTGTCCATCCGGGCGCCCGTGAACTCCTCGTGGCGCAGGGACCGTACGAGCAGGCCCCGGTTGGTGACCGGGCCGTGGACCGTGGCGCGCTCCAGGGCGCCGGCGAGCCTGCGGACGGCCTCCGCGCGGGTGGGCGCGTGGGCGATCACCTTGGCGAGCATCGGGTCGTAGTGGACGCCGATCCCGTCGCCGTCGGTGAAGCCGGTGTCCAGGCGGACGCCGCCGGGGACGGCGAGCCGGTGCAGGGTGCCGGTCTGCGGGGCCCAGTCGCGGGCCGGGTCCTCGGCGTACAGACGGGCCTCGACGGCGTGCCCGCGCGCGGGCGGCGGCTCGGGGTCCAGGGCGTGGCCCTCGGCGATCCGCAGCTGCTCCGCGACCAGGTCGACGCCGAACACCATCTCGGTCACCGGGTGTTCGACCTGGAGCCGGGTGTTCATCTCCAGGAAGTGCGCGGTGTCGCCGGCGACCAGGAACTCGACCGTGCCGGCGCCCACATAGTCGACGGCGCGGGCGGCCCGGACCGCGAGGGCGTGCAGCTCGGCGGTGAGCGCGTCGGAGAGCCCGGGGGCCGGGGACTCCTCGATCACCTTCTGGTGCCGGCGCTGCAGCGAGCAGTCCCGGGTGCCGAGCGCCCACACCGTGCCATGGGTGTCGGCGAGGATCTGCACCTCGACATGGCGACCGCGCTCGACGTACGGCTCGACGAACACCTCGCCGTCACCGAAGGCGCTCGCGGCCTCCGCGCGGGCGCTCGCGAGCGCCGCGTCGAGCTCGTCGAGGCGGCGCACGATCCGCATCCCGCGCCCGCCGCCGCCCGCCGCGGCCTTCACCAGCACGGGCAGGTCGGCCTCCGTGACCGCGCCGAGCGGGGCGAGGCCCATCAGCTCCTTGGCCCGCGTCTTGGATGCCATCGCCTCGATGGCCTCCGGCGGCGGCCCGATCCAGACGAGGCCGGCGTCGAGGACGGCCCGCGCGAAGCCCGCGTTCTCGGAGAGGAACCCGTACCCGGGGTGCACGGCGTCGGCGCCGGCGGTCAGCGCCGCCTTCACGATCAGCGCGCCGTCCAGATACGTCTCGGAGGGCGCCGCCCCGGGCAGCCGTACGGCGGTGTCGGCCTCCCGGGTGTGCAGGGCGTTCGCGTCGGCGTCGGAGTACACGGCGACCGTGCGGACGCCGAGGTCACGGCAGGTGCGGAAGACCCGGCAGGCGATCTCGCCCCGGTTGGCGACGAGGACAGAAGTGATCACTGGTGGTTCCCTCACATCCGGAAGACGCCGAAGCCGCCGCGCGCGCCCTCGTAGGGCGCGGTGTGCACGGCGGACAGGCACAGGCCGAGGACGGTGCGGGTGTCGCGGGGGTCGATGACGCCGTCGTCGTACAGCCGCCCGGACAGGAACATCGGCAGCGACTCGGACTCGATCTGCTGCTCCACCATGGCCCGCAGCGCGGCGTCCGCCTCGTCGTCGTACGGCTGCCCCTTCGCGGCCGCCGACTGCCGGGCGACGATCGACAGCACCCCGGCGAGCTGCTGGGGGCCCATCACCGCCGACTTGGCGCTCGGCCAGGCGAACAGGAAGCGCGGGTCGTAGGCCCGGCCGCACATGCCGTAGTGCCCGGCGCCGTAGGAGGCACCCATGAGCACGGACAGGTGCGGGACGCGGGAGTTGGAGACCGCGTTGATCATCATGGCGCCGTGCTTGATGATGCCGCCCTGCTCGTACTCCCGGCCGACCATGTAGCCGGTGGTGTTGTGCAGGAACAGCAGCGGGATGTCGCGCTGGTTGGCGAGCTGGATGAACTGGGCGGCCTTCTGCGACTCCTCGCTGAACAGCACGCCCTGGGCGTTGGCGAGGATGCCGACCGGGTAGCCGTGCAGGCTCGCCCAGCCGGTCACCAGGCTGGTCCCGTACAGCGGCTTGAACTCGTCGAAGTCGGAGCCGTCGACGATCCGGGCGACGACCTCGCGCGGGTCGAACGGGGTCTTCAGATCGCCGGGGACGATGCCGAGGAGTTCCTCCGGGTCGTACTTGGGCGGCTCGGCGGGGCCCGGATCCGGGTACGCCTTCCGGTGGTTGAGCCGGGCGACCACGCGCCGGGCCTGCCGCAGGGCGTCCGGTTCGTCGACGGCGAAGTAGTCCGCGAGGCCCGACACGCGCGCGTGCATCTCGGCGCCGCCCAGCGACTCGTCGTCGCTCTCCTCGCCGGTCGCCATCTTCACCAGGGGCGGGCCGCCGAGGAACACCTTGGCGCGCTCCTTGACCATGATCACGTGGTCGGACATGCCGGGTACGTAGGCGCCGCCCGCCGTCGAGTTGCCGAAGACGACGGCGACGGTGGGGATGCCGGCCGCCGACAGCCGGGTCAGGTCCCGGAAGATGGCGCCGCCCGGGATGAAGATCTCCTTCTGGGAGGGCAGGTCGGCGCCGCCGGACTCCACGAGGTTGATCACGGGCAGCCGGTTGGCGAGCGCGATGTCGTTGGCGCGCAGCGCCTTCTTCAGCGACCACGGGTTGCTCGCGCCGCCGCGCACGGTCGGGTCGTTGGCGGTGATCAGGCACTCGACGCCCTCGACCACGCCGATCCCGGTGACGAGGGAGGCGCCGACCGTGTAGTCGCTGCCCCAGGCGGCCAGCGGGGACAGCTCCAGGAAGGGGGTGTCGGGGTCGAGGAGCAGCTCGATGCGTTCGCGGGCGAGCAGCTTGCCGCGCCCCCGGTGCCGCTGGACGTACTTCTCGCCGCCGCCCGCGAGGGCCTTGGCGTGCTCGGCGTCCAGCTCGGCCAGCTTGGCGAGCATGGCGTCCCGGTTGTCCCGGTGGTCGGGGCTCGTGGGGTCCAGGGTGGTGGGCAGGACGGTCACAGCAGACTCTCCGGGATGTCGAGGTGGCGGCTGCGCAGCCATTCGCCGAGGGCCTTGGCCTGCGGGTCGAAGCGGTGCTGGGCGGCGACGCCCTCGCCGAGGATGCCCTCGACGACGAAGTTCAGGGCGCGCAGCCGCGGCAGGACGTGCCGGGTCAGCCCCAGCTCACGGCTCTCCGGGATCAGTTCGCGGAACCGGTCCACGGTGAGCTCGTGCGCGAGCCAGCGCCAGGCCTCGTCGGTGCGGGCCCAGACGCCGACGTTGGCGTCCCCGCCCTTGTCGCCGCTGCGGGCGCCCACGACCAGGCCGAGCGGGGCACGCCGGGTGGGCCCGGCGGGCAGGGGCTCGGGCAGCGGCGGCTCGGGGACGGCGTCGAGCACGGCCGTCTCGTGGGGCTGGGGCACGCTGATCCGGCGTCCGTCATGGAGGACGGCCACATGGTCGACGGCACCATGGGGGACGTACACACCCTCGAACACCCCATAGGGCGTGCCCTTTCCGGGTGGTGCGAGCACATGGAAGCCGGGGTAGCTGGCGAGGGCCAGCTCGATCGCGGCCCCGCTGAGCGCCCGTCCGACGTTCTCCTGGGACGGGTCCCGCACGACCAGCCGGAGCAGGGCGCTCGCCGTCTCCTGGGTCGGCGCGTCGGGCCGGTCGGTGCGGACCAGGTCCCAGCGCACCTCGGCGGGCCGGGACTTGGCGAGCGCGTCCTCCATCTGCCGCCGTACGAGCGCCGCCTTGGCCTCGACGTCCAGTCCGGTGAGCACGAAGACGACCTCGTTGCGGAAGCCGCCGAGACGGTTGACGCCGACCTTGAGGTCGGGCGGCGGGGCCTCGCCGCGCACCCCGTCGATCCGCACCCGGTCGGGCCCGTCCTGGGTGAGCCGTACGGTGTCCAGCCGGGCGGTGACGTCGGGTCCCGGATAGCGGGCGCCCGCCGTCTCGTAGACCAGCTGGGCGGTGACCGTGCCGACGTCGACCAGCCCGCCGGTGCCGGGGTGCTTGGTGACGACGCAGTGGCCGTCCTCGTGCAGCTCGGCGAGGGGGAAGCCGGGGCGGGTCGCGGCGGCCGTGTCGAAGAACGCGTAGTTGCCGCCGGTGGCCTGTGCCCCGCACTCCAGCACATGTCCGGCGACCACGGCGCCGGCGAGCCGGTCGTGGTCGCCGGGCCCCCAGCCGAAGTGGGCGGCGGCGGGCCCGGTCACCAGGGCCGCGTCGGTCACCCGCCCGGTGACCACGACGTCCGCGCCCTCCCGGAGACAGGCGGCGATCCCGAAGCCGCCGAGGTAGGCGTGGGCGGCGAGGCTGCCGGGGTGGCGGTCCGCCACATCGTCGCCCTCCACATGGGCGACACGCACAGGGACACCGAGCCGCTCCGCGAGGGCCCGTACGGCGTCGGCGAGCCCGGCCGGGTTGAGTCCGCCCGCGTTGGCGACGATCTTCACGCCCCGCTCGTGGGCGAGCCCGAGGCACTCCTCGAGCTGCCGCAGAAAGGTGCGGGCGTATCCGGCATGGGGGTCCTTCAGCCGGTCGCGGCCGAGGATCAGCATGGTCAGCTCGGCGAGGTAGTCACCGGTGAGGACGTCGAGGTCGCCGCCGGTCAGCATCTCGCGCATGGCCTCGAAGCGGTCGCCGTAGAAGCCGGAGGCGTTGCCGATCCGCAGCGGCCGCGCGGCCGCCGTCACCGGGCGCCCTCCGCCTTCGTACTCTCTCCCTTCGGACGGCGCCCCGCACCGGGCGGGCCCGCGAAGACCTGGGCGATGTCGAACCAGCGGTCGGCGTCGGCACCTTCGGCCCGCAGGTCCAGGTCGGAGCGGTGGGCGCGCTGGGTGACCAGCCGGCAGAAGTCGACGGCGCTCCCGGTGACCCGCTGGTCGGCGTCCTCGGGACCGTACGTCCACAGCTCGCCGGACGGGGCGGTCAGTTCGATGCGGAACGGCTCGAACGGTACCGGCAGCCCATGGATGGTGAAGGCGAAGTCACGGGTGCGCACCCCGATCCACACCACATGCCGCAGCCGGTCGGTGGGTGGCCGCACCACACCGAGGGCGTCGGCGATGTCCAGTCCATGGGCCCAGGTCTCCATGAGCCGGGCCGTGGCCATGGAGGCCGCCGACATGGGCGGGCCGTACCAGGGGAGCTTGCCTCCCCGGGGTGCCGCGCGCAGCGCCCTGTCCAGGGCCACCCTGCCGTCCCGCCAGCGTGCCAGCAGCTCGTCGGGCGGCAGCGCGGCCCCCTCCTCGGCCCCGTCGTCGACGAAGGAGCCCGGTGCCACCAGCGCCTTCTCCACCAGGGTGTGGAAGGCGTCCATGTCGGTCGCGGCCAGCAGCGCCGAGTGGTCCGTCCAGGCGAGATGCGCGATCTGGTGGGCGACGGTCCAGCCGGGCGCGGGGGTGGCGAGCGCCCACTGCGCGGGGCTCAACCCGGCCACCAGCCGGTCGAGTTCCTCGCTCTCCTCGCGCAGGTCGTCGAACACGGGCGTCGGATCGGACACGGGACGCTCCCCTCGGGGCACGGCGGTGTGCGGCGTGCTGAGGAGCATGGCAGCGCCGGATAAAACAAGCAAGCGTGCTTGCATAATTGCGATCGTTCGGTGGACGACCTGGGGTGAAGTCCGCGAGGACGCCATGTGCTCAATACACTCGCCGATCGCGCCCATCACGGCGCCAACGCACATATCGGGGGACGAACGATGAGCAACTGGAACCCGGGCGGACAGCCGCCCCAGGGGCCCCAGCCCTACACACCGCAGCCGCAGCCGCCGTATCCGCCGCAGCCCCATGTGCCGCCGCAGCCCCAGCCGCCCCACCCGGGGCCGGTGCCGCCGGTGCCGCCGCCGGGTGGGCCGATCAGCCGGCTGCGCCGCCATATCGGCCCCCTCCACACCGCGCGCAGGGTCTTCACCCCGTCACGGCCGGGCATCGTCTCGGATCCGCAGGTGGCCCGGATGCGGAAGATCAGGACCTGGGTCGGCGTGGCCGCCTTCGTGTGGATGTCCTACACCTACAAGCTCTCCACCAAGCTCAGCGAGACGGCGGACGAGCAGGTCGACAAGTCGTGGACCAGCGCCCTCGTCCTGGCGGCGACCCTCCCCGTCGTCGTCGGCGTCCTGTACTACCTGGCCGCTCCGGCGGCGCGACGGGACCTGCTGCGCCGGGCCGGGCGGTGCTTCGGCGCGATCGTGGCGATGATGGCGGCGGCGTCCGTGTTCCCGATCATCGTGCTCTCGGGATTCTTCGAGGGCGAGGAACCCCTCGTCGAGGGGCACTTCACCGCGACGAAGGGCCTCATGCTCGCGGTCCTCCTCCTCGTGACCTTCTGGGTGCTGCCGTTCGTCGTCCTCGGCGTGGGGCTCGCCGTCCAGCACGTGTTCCGCACCGCGGACATCCACGAGACGGTGCCGCCGCTGCTGATCATGGCGTTGGCGTGGGAGATGGCGCTGATCGACGTGTTCACCGGCGCCCACGAGGGCGTGCCGACGCTGATCCGGCTCGTGTTCATCCTGGGCTCCCCGCTCTCCGTCACGGCGGTGGGCCTGTGGGAGCTGCACCGGCTGCGCGCGCACTACGGCCTGGGGTTGCGCGGTCTGCTGATGCGCTAGGCGATCACGGACGGATCAGGCCGCGTCCCTCGCCCGGGGCGCGGCCTTCACCTTGCGCCCGCGGCGCCGTCCGCGCCCCACCTGTGTCCGCACCGCCCCCATGCTCGCCGCGATGACGAGGGCGATGGCGAGCGCCTGGACGGTGGACAGGGCCTGGTCGAGGATGAGGAACCCGGCGGTCGCGGCGATGGCCGGTTCCAGGCTCATCAGGATCGCGAAGGTCCCCGCGGGCAGGCGGCGCAGGGCGAGGAGTTCGAGCGTGTAGGGCAGGACCGAGGAGAGCAGCGCCACGGCCGCGCCCAGCCCGAGGGTCACCGGGTCGGCCAGCTTGGCGCCCGACTCGGCCAGGCCCAGCGGCAGGAACAGCACGGCACCCACCGCCATCGCCAGCGCCAGCCCGTCGGCCTGCGGGAAGCGCCGGCCCGTACGGGCGCTGAAGACTATGTAGGCCGCCCACATGGCGCCGGCACCCAGGGCGAAGACCACACCGAGCGGATCGAGGCTGCCGAACCCCCCGCCACCGAGCAGGAAGACCCCGGAGAGAGCCAGTCCGGCCCATACGAGGTTCAGGGCGCGGCGTGAGCTGAGGACGGACAGGGCGAGCGGGCCGAGCACCTCCAGGGTGACGGCCGGGCCCAGCGGGATACGGGCGACGGACTGGTAGAAGAGGCCGTTCATCGCGGCCATGGTGATGCCGAAGACGACGACCGTGCCCCAGTCGGTCCGGGAGTGGCCGCGCAGCCGTGGCCGGCAGACCACCAGCAGGACGACCGCCGCGACGAGCAGCCGCAGCGCCACCACGCCGAGCGCTCCGGCGCGCGGCATCAGGCTCACCGCGAGGGCGCCGCCGAACTGGACCGAGATACCGCCGGCGAGCACCAGGCCCACCGGGCCGAGGGAGCCGAAGCGGCCAGGGGGGCCGGCGGCGGGCTCGGCGTCGGCGGGGGCCGGGGTGCCGGTCCGCGCGGGCGCGGCGGCGGCTTCGGGGATGCTCACGGGCGTTCCAGGGCTAGGCTGCGGGTTCGTTCAGCGTGCTGTACTGCCGGGTCCAGAGTAATGGACTCGGTCAGGCGTGTGAACCCGTAATGCCACTGTCCCAGAGTTCGGACCCCAAGGCCCGCCCGAAAGCCGCCCCCACGCCTGCGGCGGCGATGCCCCCTGCCGGAAGCCGCCGCGCGCCTACCGCCGCGCCATATACAGATGCAGCGCCCGATGCAGCAGCCGGTTGACCGGCAGGTCCCACTCGCCCAGGTACTCGACGGCCTCGCCCCCCGCGCCCACCTTGAACCGCAGCAGACCCAGCAGATGGTCGGACTCCTCCAGGGTGTCCGTGATGCCGCGGAAGTCGTAGACGGCGGCGCCCGCCTCGTGCGCGTCGGCGATCATCCGCCACTGCATGGCGGTGCTCGCCTGGACCTCGCGCCGGCGGCTGGTGGAGGCGCCGTAGGAGTACCAGACGTGCTCGCCGACGGTGAGCATCGTGGCGGCGGCGAGGACCTCACCGTCGTGATGGGCGAGGTAGAGCCGCATCCGGTCGGGGTGCTCGGCGGTGAGCGCGGTCCACATGCGCTGGAAGTAGGGCAGGGGGCGCGGCACGAACCGGTCGCGCTCGGCGGTCTCCCGGTACAGCTCGTGGAAGACGGGCAGGTCCTCGGTGCCGCCCCGCACGATCTTGACGCCCGCCTTCTCGGCCTTCTTGATGTTGCGCCGCCACTGCTGGTTGAGCCCCCGGCGGACGTCGTCCAGCGACCGCCCGGCCAGCGGCACCTGGCAGACGTACCGGGGCTGCCCGGCCGCGAAGCCCTCCTCGCCGCCCGGCTCGGACCGCCGCCATCCGGCGTCCCGCAGCCGCTCCTCGATCTCGGCGGCGCGCGGGTCGTGGAACGTGGGCTCCACGTCCCGCAGCCGGTGCGCCGCCGGGTCGGCGATGGCCGCCTTCACCGCGTCGGGACTCCACCGCCGGGCGACGACGGGCGGCCCCATCCGGACCGAGAAGGCGCCCTTGCGCCTCAGGTGCGCGACCAGCGGCGCCAGCCACCGCTCGGCCAGGTCGGGCGCGTGCCAGTCGATGAGCGGGCCCTCCGGGAGATACGCCAGGTACTTCTTCAGGCGGGGCAGCGGGCGGTAGAGCACGAGGCCCGCGCCCAGCAGCCGTCCCTCCTCGTCGAACCAGCCCAGGCTCTCCGCCGTCCAGTCCGGCTTCACCTCGCCCCAGGAGGGGACCTGGGTGTGGCTGGCGGACCGGCGGGCCGCGACGAACGCCAGGTGCTCGTGGCGGGTGAGGGGCCGGAGGAGGAGGGGCATGGGGGCTCCTGTCGAGGACCGGACGGGACGGCCGGGAGGGGTGCCTGCCGTACCGGAGGGGGCGGCGTTCCACCGTCCGTCAGCCTAGGGGCGCCCGGCGTCCCGCTCATCTCGTGCGCGTCCGTCCGCGCCCGGACGGCCCATCACCCCTGCTCCAGCGCCTCCGCGAGGACCTCCGCCAGATGCCGCCCCCGCACGCCCGCCAGCTGCTCCAGCTGGGTCCGGCAGGAGTACCCGTCGGCCAGGACGACGGCGTCCTCGCCCGCGTCCCGCACGGCGGGCAGCAGTTGCTCCTCCGCGCAGGCCACGGAAACGTCGTAGTGCCCCTTCTCGAAGCCGAAGTTCCCCGCGAGGCCGCAGCAGCCGCCGCTCAGTCCGCCCGTGAGGCCCGCCGCCTCCCGCAGCCGGCGGTCGGGCGCGTCCCCGAGGACGGCGTGCTGGTGGCAGTGGGTCTGCCCGACCGCCGGCCGCCCGATCCGGGGCGGCACCCAGCCGGGCGCGTACCGCTCCAGAGCCTCGGCGAAGGTCAGGACGCGCCCGGCGAGACGGTGGGCGCGAGGGTCGTCGTGCAGCAGCTCGGGCAGGTCGGTACGCAGGGACGCGGCGCAGCTGGGCTCCAGGACGACCACCGGGGTGTCCCGCTCCAGCAGGGGCTCCATCAGGTCGAGGGTGCGCCGCAGCACCGCGCGGGCCCGGTCGAGCTGGCCGGTGGAGACGTACGTCAGTCCGCAGCAGACCCGTTGGCGGCCGCGCAGCACGGACAGCGGGTCCATGGCCACCGCCACGCCCTCGCCCCGCCCGGACGGGGTCATCCGCACCGTCGGCGGCAACGCCACCCGCAGTCCGGCCGCCTCCAGCACCCGGACGGCCGCCTGCCCGACCGACGGCGACAGATGCTCGGTGAAGGTGTCGGGCCACAGCACGACCAGTTCTCCGCCCGCCGGGGCCGCAGGCTTCTCCCGGCCCTCCCACCAGCGGCTGAACGTGCGGGTCACGAGCCTCGGGAGCCGCCGCTCGGGCGCGATCCCGCCGAGCCGTTTCGCGAGCCACGCCAGCGGCCGGACGGAGGCGAGGGAGTTGACCAGGGCCGCCGTCCGCGTCCGGTCCACCAGGCGCAGCCAGCGCGGCAGCCGGCCCATGCTGTGGTGCGCGGCGGGGCGGCGCCGGCCGGCGTAGTGGTGGTGCAGGAACTCCGCCTTGTACGTGGCCATGTCCACCCCGACCGGGCAGTCGGAGCGACATCCCTTGCAGGCGAGGCACAGGTCCAGCGCGTCACGCACCTCGCCCGAACGCCACCCGTCGGTCACCAGTTCCCCGGCGAGCATCTCGTGCAGCAGCCGGGCCCGCCCGCGCGTGGAGTGCTCCTCGGCGCCGGTCGCCCGGAACGACGGGCACATCACGCCCGGCCCGCCCACCGACGTCGTACGGCACTTGGCGACGCCGACGCAGCGCCGGACGGCCGCCGCGAAGTCCCCGCCGTCCGCCGGGTAGCCGAAGGCGACGTCGACCGGCTCGCGGGGCAGGACCGCGAAGCGCAGGTTGGCGTCGAGGGGTGCGGGGCGCACCAGCATCCCGGGGTTGAGCAGGTCGTCGGGGTCCCATACGGCCTTGGCGCGCTCGAAGAGGCGGACCGTCTCCTCGCCGTACATCCGCGGGAGCAGTTCGGCGCGGGCCTGCCCGTCGCCGTGCTCCCCGGACAGCGAGCCCCCGTGTGCCACGACCAGGTCCGCCAGTTCCTCGGAGAAGCGCCGGAAGCGGCCGACGCCCCGCTCGGTGAGCAGGTCGAAGTCGATGCGGACGTGGATGCAGCCGTCCCCGAAGTGCCCGTACGGCGCCCCGCGCAGCCCGTGGCCGGCCAGCAGCGCCCGGAACTCCCGCAGATACGCCCCGAGCCGCGCCGGCGGCACCGCGCAGTCCTCCCAGCCGGGCCACGCCTCCGTGCCGTCCGGCATCCGGGTCGCCGTGCCGGAGGCGTCCTCCCGCAGCCGCCACAGGGCCCGCTGCCCGGCCGGGTCGGTGACGACGGCCGCGTCCACGACGTCGGCGGCGCGCACGATCGCCTCCGCACGCGCGCGTGCCTCGCCCTCGGACTCCCCGCCCGTCTCGACGAACAGCCAGGCGCCGCCGCGGGGCAGCGCGGCCGACGCGGGGACGAGGTCGGCGGCCATGCCCTCCACGGTGAGCGGGCCGAGCGGCAGCAGCCCGGCGGCCGCCTCGGCGGCGGCGCTCTCGTCGGCGTACGCCAGCACGGCGAGCGCCTGCGCGCGGGGCGCCGGCACCAGCCGTACGACCGCCTCGGTGAGGATGCCGAGGGTGCCCTCGCTGCCGCAGAACGAGCGGGCCACGTCGGCGCCGTGCTCGGGCAGCAGCGCGTCCAGCGCGTACCCGGAGATCCGGCGGGGCAGCTCCGGGAAGCCGGTGCGCAGCCGGGACAGGTCCCCCTCCACCAGGGCGCGCAGCCCGTCGGGCGCGCCCGCCCAGTCCCGCCCGAGCCGCAGCCGCTCGCCGCGCGCGGAGAGCACGTCCAGCTCCCGCACGCTGTCGGCGGTCGTCCCCCACGCCACGGAGTGGGCGCCGCAGGAGTTGTTCCCGATCATGCCGCCGAGGGTGCACCGGCTGTGCGTGGCCGGGTCCGGGCCGAAGCGCAGCCCGTGCGGGGCGGCGGCCTCCTGGAGCCGGTCGAGGACGAGGCCGGGCTGGACGACGGCGGTGCGCGTCTCCGGGTCCAGCGACACCAGCCGGTCCATGTGCCGGGTGAAGTCCAGGACGACCCCGGTGCCGGTGGCCTGTCCGGCGATGGACGTGCCGCCGCCCCGCGCCACCACCGGCACCCTGTGCTCCCGGCACACCGCCAGCGCGGCGGCGATGTCGTCGGCGTCCATGGGGGCCACCACCCCCAGCGGGACACGCCGGTAGTTGGACGCGTCCATGGTCGTCAGGGCACGGGACGTGACGTCGAACCCGACCTCGCCCCGGACCGCCGCGCGCAGTTCCGTCTCCAGTTCGCCCATACGTCCACTCAATCAGCCCCGCCGTCTCACCGGACGGACGAGGTTTCGCCGGGGTTTCCTCCACCGGCTACCCTCCGTGTCGTGGCTGAGATCCAGATTCCCGCTGACATCAAGCCCGCCGACGGACGTTTCGGCGCGGGCCCCTCCAAGGTGCGGACGGAAGCGCTGGACGCGCTGGCCGCGACCGGTACCTCCCTGCTGGGCACCTCCCACCGCCAGGCCCCCGTCAAGAACCTGGTCGGCCAGGTGCGCGAGGGCATCAAGAGCCTGTTCTCCCTGCCCGACGGCTACGAGGTGATCCTGGGCAACGGCGGCTCCACCGCCTTCTGGGACATCGCGACGCACGGCCTGATCGAGAACCGGTCGCAGCACCTGAACTTCGGCGAGTTCTCCTCGAAGTTCGCCAAGGCCGCCAAGCTGGCCCCGTGGCTCGCCGAGCCGGACGTCATCGTCTCCGAGCCGGGCACGCACCCCGAGGCCGTCGCACAGCAGGGCGTGGACGTCTACGCCTTCACGCACAACGAGACCTCCACCGGTGTCGCCATGCCGATCAAGCGCGTGGCCGGTGCCGACGAGGGCTCCCTGGTCCTGGTCGACGCCACCTCGGGCGCGGGCGGCCTCCCGGTCGACATCGCCGAGACGGACGTCTACTACTTCGCCCCGCAGAAGTCCTTCGCCTCCGACGGCGGCCTGTGGATCGGCGTGTTCTCCCCGGCCGCGATCGAGCGCGCCGAGCGGATCCACGCGTCCGGCCGCCACATCCCGGAGTTCTTCTCCCTGCCGACGGCGATCGACAACTCCCGTAAGAACCAGACGTACAACACCCCGGCGCTCGCCACGCTCTTCCTGCTGAACCAGCAGCTGGAGTGGATCAACGGCCAGGGCGGCCTGGACTGGGCGGTCCGCCGCACGGCGACCTCCGCCCGCACGCTGTACGGCTGGGCCGAGGACATCAAGTACGCGAACCCGTTCGTCACCGACCCGGCCAAGCGCTCGCAGGTCATCGGCACGATCGACTTCACGGACGAGGTGGACGCCGCCGCCGTCGCCAAGGTCCTGCGCGCCAACGGCATCGTCGACACCGAGCCGTACCGCAAGCTGGGCCGCAACCAGCTGCGCGTCGCGATGTTCCCGGCGATCGACCCGTCGGACATCGAGGCCCTGACGAAGTGCGTCGACTACGTGATCGAGAAGCTCTGACCTTCCCGCACACGTGACGAGGGGGCGCCCGGCGAGTGTCGCCGGGCGCCCCCTGTCGTCGTGTCGGTCGATCAGCGGGCGGAGCCCAGGATCGCGCTCAGGGTGGCGGTGTTCGTCGCCTTCCGCGCCGCGGGCTGCGGCGTGGGGTCGGGGAGCTTGTCGCACACCGCGTCGACCGTGCCCTTGCCGTGCGGGACCTTGCCGTTGGTGAGGTACGCCGCGAGGTGCTTGTCGAGGCAGGCGTTGCCGCTCAGCGTGATGCCGTGGTTGCCGCCGTCCTGCTCCACCACCAGGCTGGAGTTCTTCAGCAGCCGGTGCATGGTGACACCGCCCTGGTAGGGGGTGGCCGCGTCGTCCGTCGCCTGGAACAGCAGCACCGGCGGGAGCTTGCTGTTGGAGACGTTCACCGGCTTCAGCGTCTTGGTCGGCCAGAACGCGCACGGCGCGTTGTACCAGGCGTTGTTCCAGGCCATGAACGGCGCCTTCTCGTGCACCGCCCAGTTGTCCTTGCGCCACTGCTTCCAGTCGCGCGGCCAGGAGGCGTCACGGCACTGCACGGCGGCGTAGACGCTGTAGCCGTTGTCACCGGAGGCGTCGATCGCCGCGATGTTGTCGTACGCCGTCACCAGCGCCGCCGTGTCGTGGTCGTTGACGTACGCCGAGAACGTCTTGGCGAGCGTCGGCCAGTACCCGTTGTAGTAGCCGCCCGGTATGAAGATGTCCTCCAGCTCGGAGGCGCCCACCTTGCCGCCGGCCGGCTTCTTGGCCAGGGCCGCCCGCATGGCGTACCACTTGGCCTCGATCTTCTTCGGGTTCGTGCCGAGCTTGTACGTGGAGTCGTACTTGGCGATCCACGCCATCAGGGCCTTGTGGCGCTTGTCGAAGGCGTAGTCCTGCTGGATGTTGTCCTCGTACCAGACACCGGTCGGGTCGACGATCGAGTCCAGCACCAGGCGCCGCACCCGCTCGGGGTACAGCTTGGCGTAGACGGCGCCGAGGTAGGTGCCGTACGAGTAGCCGAAGTAGTTGATCTTCGACGCGCCGAGGGCCCGGCGGATCGAGTCCATGTCCTTCACGGCGCTGACCGTGTCGATGTACGGCAGGACGTCCGCGTACTTGGTGGCGCAGGCCTTGGCGAACGCCTTGGCCCGGTCGACGTTGGCCTTCTCCAGCGCCCGGGTGCTCGGCACGGAGTTGGGGCGCACCGGGTCGAAGTGGCCCGGCTTGCAGTCGAGGGCGGGCTCGCTCTCGCCCACGCCGCGCGGATCGAAGCCGATGACGTCGTACTGGGCGGCGACCTCCTTCGGCAGGGAGGACGCGACGAACTCGGCCAGCGACAGGCCGCTGCCACCGGGACCGCCGGGGTTGACCAGCAGCGGGCCCTGGGACTTGGACGCGGTGTGCGGCACACGGGAGACGGCCAGCGTGATCTGGCGCCCGCGCGGCTTCGCGTAGTCGAGCGGCACCTTGACCGTCCCGCACTGGAGCGTGGGGGTGTCGTCCGTCCCGCACTTCTTCCAGCTGACCTTGGCGACGGCGGTCGACAGGGCCGTGCTCGCGGAGTGTGGCGAGCTGGCGTTGGCGGGAACGGCGGTGAGTGTCCCGGCCAGGACGACCGTGGCGCCGCACAGTACGGCTGCGCTTCTTCTCATGGAGTTCTCTCGCAACGGTGTCGGGGTCAGGCCCACGAGTGACGCGGGCCGTGCCGCATCGTCGCCGAAGTGCGCACCGCTCATATGCGAATTCGAGCAAGACTTGACCAAATCGAGGCACAGCCCGCTCTCAGAAACCCCACGGAAAACGGGAGTTACGGCAATTCCGGACACCCGGCCGACCCGGCTCCCCCTCGTCGGGCGAAGGGCGGAGCCGGGCCGGAAACCCGCCGCTACCGGCTCAGCTTCTGGAACCGCCGCACCGCCAGCGGCAGGAAGACCGCCGTCAGGATCACCGGCCACACCCCGGCCATCAGCAACGCGTGCTGCTCCACCCAGGAGTCGCCGCCGCCCACCGGCGTGCCGAACAGTTCGCGGGTCGCCGCGGCCGTGGAGGAGATCGGGTTCCAGGCGGCCACCCAGCCCAGCCAGTCGGGCATGAGCTGCGGGGCGACGAAGATGCTGGAGATCATCGTCAGCGGGAAGGCCACCGCGAACAGGCCGCCCGCCGCCTCCGGGTTGGGGACCAGCAGGCCCAGCCAGACGCCGAGCCAGATGAGGGCGAACCGCAGCCACAGCAGCAGCCCGAACGCGGCGAGGAAGCCCCAGCCGCCGTCCGGACGCCAGCCCATGGCCAGCGCGGTGAGCATCAGGATGGCCAACTCGGCGCAGGCGATGATCAGATCGGTCACCCCGCGTCCGGCCACCACCGCCGAGGACGCCATCGGCATGGAGCGGAACCGGTCGATGACGCCCTTGGTGGAGTCGTACACCACGACGGTCGCGGTGTTGATGAAGCCGAAGGCCATGGTCATCACGAACATGCCCGGCATCAGGAAGTCCTTGTAGTCGCCGCCCCCGGGCACCGTCATCGCACTGCCGAAGACATAGCCGTACAGGAGGACGGAGAGGATCGGGAAGCCCAGCTGCCAGGCGATGTTGACGGGCTGGCGCTGGTAGTGGGTCAGGCCCCGGCGGACGATGTTCCAGCAGTCCGCGAGCGCCCAGTACACCCGGCCGCGGCCGGCCGGTCCGGTCAGGTCGAGCGCGCTCATGCCGCCGCCTCCTTCTCCGTGCGGTGTCCGGTCAGGCTCAGGAACACGTCGTCGAGGCTGGGCCGGCGCAGACCGATGTCCTCGACCCGTACGCCCTCGTCCTGCAGGGTGCGGGCGACGTCCGTGAGCGCGGCCACCCGGTCGGTCACGGCGGCGTGCACCCGCAATTCGGTCTCGTCCGCCTCGGGTTCGCCGTCGGCGACCCGGGCGACCACCTTCACGACCCGGGGGATCTCGGACCGTTCACCGACGACGACCTCGATCCGGTCGCCGCCGACCCGGTTCTTCAGGGCGTCCGGGGTGTCGTCCGCGATGGCCCGGCCCTGGTCGATGACGGTGATCCGGGAGGCCAGCCGGTCGGCCTCCTCCAGATACTGCGTGGTCAGCAGCACGGTCGTGCCGTCCGCCACCAACGCCCGTACCGAGTCCCACACTTCACCGCGGCTGCGCGGGTCCAGCCCCGTCGTCGGCTCGTCCAGGAACAGCACGGCCGGGGCGAGGATCATCGACGCGGCCAGGTCGAGGCGGCGCCGCATGCCACCGCTGTAGTCGCCGACGCCCTTGTCGGCGGCGTCGGTGAGGTCGAACTGCTCCAGCAACTCGGCGGCCCGCAGCCGGGCCCGCCGGCCGCCCAGATGGAACAGCCGGCCGAACATCTCCAGGTTCTGGCGCCCGGTGAGCACCTCGTCCACCGCCGCGTACTGCCCGGTCAGCCCGATCCGCGCCCGTACCTCGCGCGGCCGGCGGGCCACGTCGAGCCCGGCCACGGCCGCCCGTCCGCCGTCCGCCCTGATCAGCGTCGACAGGACGCGTACGGCGGTGGTCTTGCCCGCGCCGTTCGGGCCGAGCAGTCCATGCACCGTGCCCGCGCGGACGGCGAGATCGAAGCCGTCGAGGGCGCGCTTGTCGCCGTAGCGCTTCTCCAGGCCCTCCGCCCACACGGCGTGACCGTCGTCGTTCATAGGGTCCCCCTTCCATTAACTGGGTACACCGTACCCGATGATGCGTACGGCGTACCCAGTTTTCGGGCGCGGATCTAGACTGCCCGTATGAGCAGCGGTGGCGGCGGTACGGAGACCAGTGGCAGCGGCGACATCGCGCGCACCCTCGACCTGCTCTGGGGCACGGGGCAGCGGCCCAGCCGGGGGCCCAAGCCGGGCCTCACCCTCGACCGCATCGTGGAGACCGCCGTCGAGGTCGCCGACCGCGACGGGATCGGCGCGCTGTCGATGCGCCGGATCGCGGCGGAGCTCGGCACCGGCGCCATGTCCCTGTACCGCTACGTCCCCGGCAAGGCGGAGCTGCTCGACCTGATGCTGGACCGGGTGCAGCGCGTCTCGGCGGACGCGGCGGAGCTCGGCGACGGCGGCTGGCGCTCCGCCCTGGAGGCCCTCGGCCGGGCGACCCTCGCCCTGTACCGGCGGCACCCCTGGCTGCTGGAGGTCAACCAGTCCCGGCCCATCCTCGGCCCGAACGCCCTGGACGGCCTGGAGAAGATGCTCGGCCGGATCAAGCCGATGGGATTGACCGACCCGGAACTGCTGTCGGCGATCATCATGATCGAGGGATACGTCGTCGGAGCCGCCCGCACCCAGCTGTACCAGGAGGAGGCGGAGCGCAGCTCGGGGCTGACGGACGCGCAGTTCTGGGAGGCCCAGCGGCCGGCGCTGGAGAAGGCCATGCTCAGCGGGCGCTACCCCGTCCTGGCCGGGCTCTCCGAGGACACCTTCGGCCCCGACTTCGACCACTTCGAGTTCGGGCTGCAGCGCATCCTGGACGGCCTGGAGGTGTTCGTCGCCCGTCGGACGGCGGGCGAGGAGGGCTGAGCAGGCACAGGGCGCACGGCGGGCGACGAGGACCGAGCGGCGCTCACGCCCGCCGGAACAGCCTCCGCAGGGCGAAGAACACGACCAGGACGGCCAGCACGGCCACGGCACCGACCTTGAGGGTGCCGTCCGTCCCGTCGTCGCCGTCCGGGGAGGCCGAACTCCCGCCCGACGACGACGAGTCGGGGCCGGTGTCCCCGGGCGCGTCCTTCGCCACCACCGAGCTGTTCACGCCCTCGCTGCCCAGCATGATCTTGCTTCCGTCGGGCGAGTACGTCACGGACTCCCCCTGCCCGAGCGGCACGCTCACCCGCTCCAGCCGCTTGAGCTTCCCGCCGTTCCAGTCGTAGGCGAGGCCCCCGAAGTAGCCGCGGACCACCAGGGTCCGCCCGTCCGGGGAGAAGGCCGCGTCGGTGGCCCACAGGTCGACCGGCGTGGTCGGCTCGAAGACGTTCGTGCCGGACGGGGAGAGCTTCGCCGGGCCCTCGTACAGATGCCCGCCGTCCTCCTGCTTGTCGATGATGTAGACGCGCCCGGTCTTCGGGTGCACCACCATCGACTCGGCGTCCCGGGTGCCGTCGGAGTACTTCACGACGTACTGCGTCGCCCGGACCGACTGGTCCTTCAGGACCTTCGGCTCGGGCAGCTTGTAGATCCACACATAGGGCCACTCCACACCGTCGTTGTCACCGATGTCACCGACGTACAGCTGGTTGTCGGGGCCCATGGAGATCGCCTCCACGTCCCGTGGCGTCCCCACCCCGGTCAGGGTGATCCGCGCGACCGTCTTGCCGGTGGCGCTGTCGACGGCGTACAGGTAGGCGCCCGTGTCCTGGTCGTTGTGCGTCCAGTAGACGCCCTTGTGCTGGCGGGAGGCGGCCAGGCCGCTGGACTCGGTGATCCGCGGGTCCTTGATCGTGAAGTCCTCGTTCCCGTCGGCGGCGGACGCGGGCAGCGTGAGCGCACCGGTGAGCAGGACCCCGGCGAGTATGGCGAGCGGTCGGCGCATGCCCCAAGCCTGCCATCCGGCCCGGGCGTTCGGAGCCGGGGCCCTCGCCGGACATCGCGCCTCGCCGGGGGCGCACGCCGCGTGGCGGGCTTCACACCCCGACCGGCTCCTCGCACCAGCGGGAGATCGTCCATCATGAGCGGATGCTCAGGTTCATGCCCGTCGGCGACTCCATGACCATCGGCAGCGCCGGCGAACACACATGGCGCTACCGCATGTGGCAGCACCTGCGGGACACCCACGGCGGCCCCTTCGCCCTCGTCGGCCCGCGCGAGACGCTGTACGACAAGGCCACCGAGTCCCCGAGCTCGTACGCGTACGCCGACCCCGAGTTCCCGCGCGCCCATCTGGCCGGCTGGGGCGAGGGCTGGCAGCACATGGTCCCGCTGATCGCCGACGCGGTCCGCGCGCACCGGGCCGACGTCCTGCTGGTCTCGCTGGGCCTGATCGACCTGGGCTTCTACACGAACGCCGAGCAGACCGCGGAGAACGTCCGCGCCTTCGTCGCCGAGGCACGCACGGCCAACCCGCGCGTGCGCCTCGTCGTGCTGCCGGTCATCCCGAACGTCCGGGCCGTGGCCGACCCGCCCTTCGCCGCGCAGGTCACCCGCTTCAACGAACTCCTGGCGAAGACGGTCGCCGACCTGGACCAGCCCCGCTCCCCGCTGCTGCTCGCGTCCCCGCCGCCGTCGTACGACATCGACCTGGACACGTACGACGGCACCCACCCGAACGCGAGCGGCGAGCACAAGATCGCCGGAGCCTTCGCGGACGCGATGCACCAGGCCTGGGACCTGGGCGCGCCGTACACCGCTGTGTGAGCTTCGTCTCCGTACCGAGGTCACCGTGCGTATCGTTGTACAGCGCGGCCGCACCGACCGTGGGACGGCCGGGGAGGAGCGCCACGATGACCGTCCTCGAAGACAGGATCGCGATGGCCGACGCCGACGCCAACAACCTGAGCCTGGACGAGTGGTTCGAGCGGCTCGAGCGTATGCCCGTCCCCGAGGGTTACCGGGTCGAGATCGTCGGGGGCAACGTCTACATGACGCCACAGCGCACCAACCACTGGGAGATCATCTTCGAGATCGCCCAGACCCTCAGGAACAGGTTCGGCAAGGGGCGCAAGGTGCTCTCGGACGTACGCATCGACTTCCCGGGCCACGCGAACGGCTTCTGCCCGGACGTCGTCCTCTTCAAGGAGTCGGCCAAACCGGAGGCCAGGGGCCACTGGCGATACCAGGACGTCGAGTTCGTCGCCGAGGTCATCTCCCAGGGCACGGCCGCCAACGACTACGGCCCCAAGCGCCTCGCCTATGCCGAGGCCGAGGTCCCCGTCTACCTGATCGCCGATCCGTACCAGGGGCGCTGCCACGTCCACACCGACCCCAAGGACGGCGACTACACGACCTGCACCCGGGTCGACTTCGGCACCGACGTCGACCTGACCGGCACGGTCGTCGACCTCGTCCTGAAGACGGACGACTTCCCCCGCGACTGACGGGGTCGCGCGCCCTTGCCTGGAGCGCACTCGAAGTGGTTAGCGTGCACTCCATGGAGTACACGCAGCTCGGACGCACGGGACTCAAGGTCAGCCGACTCGTCCTCGGCACGATGAACTTCGGACCGCAGACCGACGAGGCCGACAGCCACGCGATCATGGACGCGGCGCTGGACGCCGGCATCAATTTCTTCGACACTGCCAATGTCTACGGGTGGGGCGAGAACAAGGGCCGCACCGAGGAGATCATCGGCAGCTGGTTCGCCAAGAGCGGCGACCGGCGCGACAAGGTCGTCCTCGCCACCAAGGTGTACGGCAACATGGGCGCCGACGGTGCGGCGTGGCCCAACCACGACAAGCTCTCCGCGCTGAACATCCGGCGCGCTGTCGACGCCAGCCTCAAGCGGCTGCGGACCGACCACATCGACGTCTACCAGTTCCACCACATCGACCGGAACACCCCGTTCGACGAGATCTGGCAGGCCATCGACGTGCTCGTGCAGCAGGGCAAGGTCCTGTACGCCGGGTCCTCCAACTTCCCCGGCTACAAGATCGCCCAGGCCAACGAGATCGCCGCCCGGCGGGGCGGCACCATCGGGCTGGTCAGCGAGCAGTGCCTCTACAACCTGTTCGAGCGCCGCGCCGAGATGGAGGTCATCCCCGCCGCGCAGGAGTACGGCCTCGGGGTCATCCCCTGGTCGCCGCTGCACGGCGGCCTGCTGGGCGGGGTGCTCAAGAAGGAGGCCGAGGGCCGGCGCCGTACCTCCGGGCGGGCCGCGGAGACCCTCGCCGACCCGGAGGCGCGCGCCCGCATCCAGGCCTACGAGGACCTGCTCGACAAGCACGGTCTGGAGCCCGGCGAGGCCGCCCTGGCGTGGCTGCTGACCCGGCCCGGAGTCACGGGCCCGATCGTCGGCCCGCGCACGGCCGGTCAGCTGGAGTCGGCGCTGCGGGCCGTGGAGCTGGAGCTGAGCGAGGAGCTGCTGGCCGGGCTGGACGAGGTGTTCCCGGGCCCGGGGCCGTCGCCGGAGGCGTTCGCCTGGTAGAGGCCTGACAGGCGGCGCGAGGTCACCGTCCGAGCGCCGCCGCCACGGCCACGAGGACGAACATCAGCACGAGCGCACCGGCCATGATCCGGTTACGGGTTTTCGGGTCCACGCCATCGAGGTTAACCGGCGGCCCCGAACGGCCGCCGGGCGACCACCTCGTAGCGGGGCTGCTCGCCCGGTACGCCGGAGGTGGGCAGATGGCTGCGGACGACCGCCAGCTCGGTCACGGTCCAGGTGCGGCTGGTGAAGTCCGCGAGGGCCGTGACATACGGCCGGGTGTCCACGGCGGTCCGGCTGCGGGCCAGCGTCAGATGGGCCTTGTACCGGCGGTGCTCCCCCATCGGCACGCCCGCCTTCGTGGCCGCCGCCTCGCAGCGCCCCGCGAGCACGCGCAGGGCGGGCACGTCACCGTCGGCGCCCGTCCACAGGGCCCGCCCGTGCCCGAACTGGCCCCCTCGGTGCAGCGCCAGCCGGAAGGGCGCCGTCCGCTGAGCGGCCCGCGCCAGCCGTACGGACAGGGCGGGCAGGAGCTCGTCGTCGACCTCGCCGAAGAAGGCGAGGGTGAAGTGCCAGCCGGGCCGCGCGGTCCAGCGCAGCAGGTCGGCGCCGGGCAGGCTCCGCAGGGCCGCGACCTCGGTGTGCAGTTCCCGCGCCACGTCGTCCGGAGGCAGCACGGCGGCGAAGAGTCTCATGATGCAAGTCTCGCCGCCGTGCCCGGGTCCGTCCTGGGCCGTGTCCGCGAAGTCCCGCCTGCCGCCCGGCGCCGGGCACGCCTCTCGCCGGACACGACCTAGGCGGCGGTCGCCAGCTGCTCGCGCTCGCGCGGTACGAACCGCACCTTCGGGTGCCCGTGGCACCAGCCGACCGAGAGGCGCAGCCCGCCCATACGGGCCAGGACCAGGCCGACGGCGACGGCCGCGGCGGCGGTCACGGCGCCGCCCGAGGCGAGGCCCGCCCGGACGCCGTACGCGTCCGTGACCCAGCCGGCGATCGGGGCGCCGAGGGGGGCGCCGCCCATGAAGACCATCATGTAGAGGGCCATCACCCGGCCGCGCATGCTCGGGTCGGTGCCCATCTGGATGCTGCTGTTGGCGGTGACGTTGACCGTCATGCCGAACATGCCGATGGGGACCATGAGCAGGGCGAACAGCCACAGGGAGGGCGCGACGGCCGCCACGATCTCCATGGCGCCGAAGGCGACGGCCCCGGCGATCAGCACCCGCATCCGGGCCGTGCCGCGCCGGGCGGCGAGCAGTGCTCCGGCGAGGGAGCCGACGGCCATCAGGGTGTTGAAGAGGCTGTAGGAGCCGGCGCCGGCGCGGAAGACGTCGTCGGCGAAGGCGGACAGGAAGACGGGGAAGTTGAAGCCGAAGGTGCTGACGAACCCGGCGAGGACGATGGTCCAGATCAGGTCCGGGCGCCCGGCGACATAGCGCAGTCCCTCGCGCAGCTGTCCCTTGCCGCGTGGCGCCCGCTCGACGACGTGCAGCTCGCGGGCCCGCATCAGCATGAGGCCTGCGATGGGTGCCACGAAGGACAGGCCGTTGGCGAGGAAGGCCCAGCCGGTGCCGACGCCGGTGATCATCAGGCCGGCCACGGCGGGTCCGACGAGCCGGGCGGACTGGAAGTTCGCGGAGTTGAGGCTGACGGCGTTCTGGAGCTGGCCGGGGCCGACCATCTCGGAGACGAACGACTGCCGGGCCGGGTTGTCGAGGACGGTCGCGAAGCCGACGGCGAGGGCGGCCAGGTAGACGTGCCAGACCTGGACGTGTCCGGTGAGGGTGAGGGCGGCCAGCGCGACGCCGGTGAGGCCCATCGCGGACTGTGTGGCGATGAGGGTGGGGCGCTTGGGCAGCCGGTCGACGAGGACGCCGCCGTACAGGCCGAAGAGCAGCATGGGCAGGAACTGCAGCGCGGTGGTGATGCCGACGGCGGTGGCGGAGCCGGTGAGGCTGAGCACCAGCCAGTCCTGGGCGATGCGCTGCATCCACGTGCCGGTGTTGGAGACGACCTGGCCGAGGAAGAACAGCCGGTAGTTCCGGATCCGCAGCGAGCTGAACATCGAGTTGCGGCGCTCGGGGGCGGGCGGGGAGTAGTGGGTGGTCGGTGCGGGGGCGGAGTCTGCTCCGGGTCCCGAACTCAAAAGTGGTCGCCTCCTTGGTGACTGCCTACAGGTGTGCGAGCTTCTCCAGGACGGGGGCGGCGGCGCGCAGGGTCGCCCACTCGTCCTCGTCGAGCCCCTCGACGAGGGTGGCCAGGAAGGCGTTCCGCTTGGTGCGGCTCTCGGCGAGCATGGTCTCGGCCTGCTCGGTCTTCGTGACGACCTTCTGGCGCCGGTCCTCCGGGTGGGGCTCCAGCCGGACGAGGCCCTTGGCTTCCAACAGGGCGACGATGCGCGTCATCGACGGCGGCTGGACGTGCTCCTTGCGGGCCAGCTCACCGGGGGTGGCGCTGCCGCAGAGGGAGAGGGTGCCGAGCACCGACATCTCGGTGGGGCTCAGCGACTCGTCGACCCGCTGGTGCTTGAGCCGGCGGGAGAGGCGCATGACCGCGGAGCGCAGGGAGTTCACGGCGGCAGCGTCGTCGCCATGGGTGAGGTCCGACATGTTCATTAGCGTAACTCATTACTCTGGCTAAATACCACTGGGGACGCGTGGGCCTCCCGTGACTCCCGCCACGTCACGCGTTCGTCACTCATATGGGTGATCCAGCGGCGGAACGTGACACACGGCACCGGAAGGTGCCGCGACCCTCGTGTGCATGGGGACCAGCGTGCTCAGCCTGCGGATGGACCACGAGCTGCTCGACCGGCTGCGCCGGCATGCCGCCAAAAGAGGAATGAGCGTCCAGGACTATGTGGTCCGGACGCTCATCCGTGATGACTTCGACGAACGGTTCCAGGCCGCCGTCGAGGAGACAGAGAAGTTCTACGGCGTCACGTGAGCCCCAGGGCCGGCATCAGGTAGTAGAAGCCGAACACCGCCGCCACCACGTACATCGCGGCCGGGACCTCCCGGCCGCGGCCGGCGGCCAGCCGCAGCACCGCGAAGGTGATGAAGCCCATACCGATGCCGTTGGTGATCGAGTAGGTGAACGGCATCATCACCATCGTCACGAAGGCCGGGATCGCGATCGTGTAGTCGGCCCAGTCGATCTCCTTGACGGAGTTCGCGAGGATCAGGAAGCCGACCGCGAGCAGGGCCGGGGTGGCCGCCTGGGACGGCACCATCGTGGCGACCGGCGTCAGGAACAGCGCCACCGCGAACAGACCGCCGGTGACGACGTTGGCGAGGCCCGTGCGGGCGCCCTCGCCGACGCCGGCCGTGGACTCCACGAAGGCCGTCGTGGCCGAGGAGGAGCTGGCGCCGCCGGCGGCGACGGCGAGACCGTCGACGAACAGCACCTTGTTGATACCCGGCATCTGGCCGCGGCCGTCGGTCAGCTTCGCCTCGTCGCTGACGCCCATGATCGTGCCCATGGCGTCGAAGAAGCAGGACAGCAGGACGGTGAAGACGAACAGGACGCCCGTCAGCACGCCGACCTTGCCGAAGCCGCCGAACAGGCTGACCTCGCCGATCAGCCCGAAGTCGGGGCTGGCGACCGGGTTGCCGGGCCACTTCGGGGTGGTCAGGCCCCAGGACGGGACCTTGGCGACGGCCTCGATGACGACGGCGACGACGGTCATGGCGACGATCGAGATGAGGATCGCGCCGGGGACCTTGCGGACGATCAGCGCGAGGGTGAGCAGCGAGCCGAGCACGAAGACCAGCACCGGCCAGCCGACGAGATGACCGCCGGTGCCCAGCTGGAGCGGCACCGTGGTCTGGGCGACGTCCGGGATACGGCTGACGAAGCCGGAGTCGACGAGGCCGATCAGCATGATGAACAGGCCGATACCGATGGCGATGGCCTTGCGCAGGCCGAACGGCACGGCGTTCATGACGCGCTCGCGCAGACCGGTGGCGACGAGCAGCATGACCACGAATCCGGCCAGGACCACCATGCCCATCGCGTCGGGCCAGGACATGCGCGGGGCGAGCTGGAGGGCGACGACGGAGTTCACGCCGAGGCCGGCGGCGAGCGCGATCGGCACATTGCCGATGACGCCCATCAGCAGGGTGCTGAAGGCGGCCGTGACGGCGGTGGCGGTGACCAGCTGGGCGTTGTCCAGCTGATGTCCGTACATGTCCTTCGCGCTGCCCAGGATGATCGGGTTCAGCACGATGATGTACGCCATCGCGAAGAAGGTGGCGAGACCGCCGCGGATCTCGCGCGGCACGGTGCTGCCGCGTTCGGAGATCTTGAAGAAGCGGTCGAGTGCGCCGTAGGTGGGCCCGGCTCCCGGCTGTTCAGGGGTGGGGGCCTTGGCAGGAGCCGAGGTGGACATGCTTTTGGTGTTTCCTACGAAGAGAAGTGGTCAGACTCAAACCGTTTCAGTATGAACATATAAAGCCCTGAAGGGCCATCTCCGCGCGTAGACCTGATCGCCTCGTAAGCTGTGTCGCATGGCGAAGTGGACCCCCAAGCACGAGGCGCCGGAGCCCCTGGAGGGCCCCGTGGTCGCGACCATCACCGGCGGCACGATCATCTGGTTCGTCCTCTTCGTCGTGCAGCTGCCGTTCTACGGCTGGTTCGACGACCACGGGCACACCTGGTGGGTGTGGACCTGCCTGGCCGGCGGCGGCCTCGGTCTCATCGGCATCTGGTACGTCCGCCGGCGCGAGGCGGCCGTCAAGCGGGCGGCGGCGGAGCGGGAGAGCGCCGGCGAGCGCGCCGAGCGGCCGACGGCGCCCTCCGCCGAATAGCGGCCGTACGACCCCGGTACGAGACGGCTCCTCCCCCGGTCGGAACTTACGCGCACTCGGCGGGTGAACTCCCCGCTCCGCACGTACCGTCGAATGCATGACGCATGCCGACGCGGGCACCGATGTGGACCACCCCGTGCACGCCGCCTCCGTCACCGTCGCGGCGGGCGGGCTCACCGCGGCCGAGGTCGCCGAACGGGTCGCCCGGGGAGCCGTCAACGACGTACCGGTGCGCAGCAGCCGGTCCATGGCGGAGATCGTCCGCGCCAACGTCTTCACCCGGTTCAACGCGATCATCGGTGTGCTCTGGCTGATCATGCTGTTCGTCGCACCGATCCAGGACAGCCTGTTCGGCTTCGTCATCCTCGCCAACACCGGCATCGGCATCGTCCAGGAGTGGCGGGCCAAGAAGACCCTGGACTCGCTCGCGGTGATCGGGGAGGCGCGGCCCACGGTCCGCCGGGACGGGGTGGCCGCCGAGATCGGCACCTCCGAGATCGTCCTCGACGACCTCGTGGAGATCGGGCCCGGGGACAAGGCCGTCGTGGACGGGGTGTGCGTCGAGGCCGACGGGCTGGAGATCGACGAGTCGCTGCTCACCGGCGAGGCCGACCCGGTGGTCAAACGGCCCGGCGACCCGGTCCTGTCCGGCAGCTTCGTCGTCGCCGGGGGCGGCGCCTTCCAGGCCACCAAGGTCGGGCGCGAGGCGTACGCGGCGCAGCTCGCCGAGGAGGCGTCCCGGTTCACGCTCGTCCACTCCGAGCTGCGGTCGGGCATCTCGACCATCCTGAAGTACGTGACCTGGATGATGGTCCCGGCCGCGATCGGCCTGATCATCACGCAGCTGTTCGTCAAGGAGAACGACCTCGACGACTCGATCGCCCGGACCGTCGGCGGCATCGTGCCGATGGTCCCGGAGGGGCTGGTGCTGCTGACCTCGGTCGCCTTCGCCATCGGTGTCATCCGGCTCGGCCGCCAGCAGTGCCTGGTGCAGGAGCTGCCCGCCATCGAGGGCCTGGCCCGCGTCGACACCGTCTGCCTCGACAAGACCGGCACCCTCACCGAGGGCGGCATGGACGTCACCGCGCTGCGCGCCCTGGACGGCTTCGACGAGTCCTACGTCCGTACGGTCCTCGGCGCCCTCGGCGCGTCCGACCCGCGCCCCAACGCCTCCCTCAAGGCCGTCATCGCCGCCTACCCCGCCCCCGAGGACTGGCGCCGCACCGCCGCGCTGCCGTTCTCCTCCGCCCGCAAGTACAGCGGCGCCACCTTCAGCGAGAGCGACGGCCAGTCCGGCACCTGGCTGCTGGGCGCGCCCGACGTCCTGCTCTCCGACGACCATCCGGCGCTGGCCGAGACCGACCGGCTGAACGAGCAGGGTCTGCGGGTGCTGCTGCTCGCCCGGGCCGCCCGCGAGCTCGACGACCCCGAGGTCGCCCTGGACGCGAAGCCGGCCGCCCTCGTCGTCCTGGAGCAGCGGCTGCGGCCCGACGCGGCCGACACCCTGCGCTACTTCGCCGAGCAGAACGTCCAGGCCAAGGTGATCTCCGGGGACAACGCGGTGTCGGTGGGCGCGGTCGCGACCAAGCTGGGGCTGACCGGGACGACCGTCGACGCGCGCAGGCTGCCCCGGGAGCGGGACGAGATGGCCGGCGCGATCGAGGACGCCACCGTGTTCGGGCGGGTCACCCCGCAGCAGAAGCGGGACATGGTGGGGGCGCTGCAGTCCCGCGGGCACACCGTCGCGATGACCGGCGACGGCGTGAACGACGTGCTCGCGCTGAAGGACGCCGACATCGGGGTCGCCATGGGCTCGGGGTCGGAGGCGACCCGGGCCGTCGCCCAGATCGTGCTGCTGAACAACAGCTTCGCGTCGCTGCCGTCGGTCGTGGCGGAGGGGCGGCGGGTGATCGGCAACATCACGCGTGTGGCGACCCTGTTCCTCGTGAAGACGGTCTACTCGGTGCTGCTGGCGCTGATGGTGGTGTTCTGGCAGGTGGAGTATCCGTTCCTGCCGCGCCATCTGACCCTGCTGTCGACGCTCACCATCGGGGTCCCCGCCTTCTTCCTGGCGCTCGCGCCGAACCGGGAGCGGGCGCAGCCCCACTTCGTGCGGCGGGTCATGCGGTACGCGATCCCGGGCGGCGTGGTGGCGGGGGTGGCGACGTTCGCGACGTATCTGGTCGCCCGCGCCCACTACTCGGGGGACGACAGCCTGCCCGCGGAGACCAGCGCGGCCACCCTGACGCTGTTCCTGATCTCGATGTGGGTGCTGGCCATCATCGCCCGGCCGTACACCTGGTGGCGGATCGCGCTGGTGGCCGCGATGGGCTTCGCGTTCCTGCTGGTGCTGGTGGTGCCGTGGCTGCAGGAGTTCTTCGCGCTGCGGCTGGTCGGGATGACGATGCCGTGGATCGCGGTCGGTATCGCGGCGGTGGCGGCGGTCGCCCTGGAGTTCCTGTGGAAGTGGGTCGACCGCCGGGTCCCGTGCTGAGCCTGCCCGCGTACTAGCGGACGTCGACGTAGTCGCCCGCGGCGGTGGCGGCCGGGGTCGTGCTGGTGCCCGCGAAGGTGTAGCGGAAGTAGCCGTCGACGGTGGCGGTGACGGTGGCCTTCAGCTCGCCCGTCCCGTTGGTGGTGACGGTCTTCACGGTGGTGTAGGTGCTGCTGTCCTTCTTGCGGAACTGCAGCTTCACCGGCTGGGCGGTGTAGCCGTGGTACTTGTTGTCCTCCCAGTTGGCCCGGGAGAGCTTGCCGGTGACGGTGATGGTCTTGCCCTTCTTCACCGGCTCCGGCGAGGCGTTCACCGTCTGCTTGGAGTAGCGCTGGAGCAGCGTGGTGCCGAGGCCGCCCTGGCTCTTGTAGCCGACCTTGGTGATGTCGAAGACCTCGTCGTCCGGGTCCTCGCCGTTGAAGGCGGTGGCCTCGGCGGACGCCTTCCAGCTGCCGGCGTCGGAGTTGATCAGCTCGCTCGCGGCCGGGTAGACGTCGATGGTGCCCTTGCAGGTGGCCGTCGTCGTGGAGGTGGCCGTGCAGGTGGCGGGCTTGTTGCCGTAGAGCCGGTTCTCCGGGGCGGCGAAGGAGCCCTTGTAGAGGATCGGGTCGGTCAGGAAGTCGCGGGCCTTGATGTCGACGTCCGCGCCGTGGGTCAGCGTGTAACTCACGGTCGTGGAGACGTGGTTGGTGGTGCCGACCTTGACCGCCTTGGCGATCGTGAAGTTGGAGAAGGAGACGTTCAGGGCGTACGGCCGGCCCTCGGCGGCGGCGGCCCTGCCGGTGGCGGCGACGGCGGCCCGGCGGACCTTCGCCACGTCCGCGCGGTCCACGGAGGAGCCGTCGGCCTGCGCGGCCGGGACGGCGAGGGCGGAGAGGGCCAGGGCGCCGGAGACGGCGGCCACGGTGGCTCTGATGCGCATGCGTTCCCCTGGTACGGAAAGGGGCCCCGCTCGGTCACGACGGGGCCCGGGTGATCGGGGGCCTGTTGACCCATGTGATCAGATACGCGCCCGCCGGTGCCGGTTGTCTCACCGGCGGGCCAATTCAGTGACCTTCGTCACCAACCCCCGGACGGCTTCCGGGGGTTGGCGCACGGCGGTCCGGTTCTACGGGGTTCAGCGCACGTCGACGAAGTCACCCGTGGCCTTGACCGCCGGGGTCGTGCTGGTGCCCGCGAAGGACCAGCGGTAGTAGCCGTCGACGGAGGCCGTGACCGTGGTCTTCAGCTCACCCGTCGAGTTCGACTTGACGGTCTTCACGGTGGTGTAGGTGTTGCTGCTCTTCTTGCGGAACTGCAGCTGCACCGACTGGTTGGTGTAGCCGTGGTACTTGAAGTCCTCCCAGTTCGCCCGGGAGAGCTTGCCGGTGGCGGTGATGGTCTTGCCCTTCGTCACCGGCTCGGGGGAGGCGTTGACCGTGAGCTTCGAGTAGCGCTGGACCCGGTGGGTCGTGTGGAAGTCGTTCCAGTAGATGCTGCCGTCGCCCGCGAGCGCGCCGGCGGTCACGTGCCAGGTGCCGGCCAGGGCGTTCTTGTACAGGTCGCTGCCCGGCGTGGCCGTGACGGTGAGCTTGCAGGTCGACGTGGTGGCGCTGGAGGCGGTGCAGGTGGCGGCCTCCTCGTTCATCACCAGCAGGCCGTCGATGTTGTCGAGGTCGGAGCCGTGCCACAGGTCGACGTACGCGTCCTGGATGCCGGTGGCGTGGCTGGCGGTCACCGACACGGTGAAGGTCTTGGCGTACGTGGTGCCGACGGCCAGACCGGCGCCGGAGTTGATCGTCACCTTGGACACGACGGGCTCGGCCTCGGCGGCCGCGGACGCGCTGAACGCCGACCGGTTCTCGGAGCTGCCGAAGCGCTCGGCGGCGGTCGGCTTCTTCGCGGCCACGTCGCTGTCATTGCCGGCCTGGGCGGCCGGAACGGCCAGGGCGGAGAGGGCCAGGGCGCCGGAGACGGCGGCCACAGTGGCTCGAATTCGCATGCGTTCCCCAGGAGGAGAAGGGGCCCGGCGTGATCGTTCCGTACGGCTCGTCACCGGCCGGGCCCAAGTGATCGTGGAGTCAATTGACTCGGATCATCAGATCGACGAGGGACACGAAAGGTTGTACGAGATGTGCGGGAAATATGTGCGACCACGCCGGCCGCGATTCACCTCAGTCGAACCACCGGTCACGCGCCAGCTCCGCCGTCCGCGACGGGTCCTCCAGCAGGGCCGCCACCTCGAAGCGGCGCGGCCACTGCCCGGCCGCCCAGGCGAGTCCGGCGGCGACGCCCTCCAGGGTGGCCGCGTGCAGGACGCCGTCGTCGGTCAGCCGCCAGTCGATCTCCACGCCGTCCACGACGAGTTCCTCGTGCTCGACGTACGACGCCGGGGTGCGCGGGCCGAGCAGCGCGCGGACGGCCTCCGGCACCTCGTGCTCGGTGCCCTCGGAGTCCACGGCTCCGGTGACGGACTCGCTCAGCCGCCGCACCTGGAACAGCTCGGCCAGGTCGGCCGCCCGGGCCGGCCGCACCGGCAGCAGCGGCACGCCCGCGGTGAACGGCAGCAGGTCCGGTGAGTCGACGACCACGGCGTCGGCCGCGTCGACGACCTCGACCCGCCCGTCCACGACGGCCCGCAGGTCGTCCGGCAGGGTCACCTGATCCGGGTCCAGCTCGGCCAGCGCCCCGTACAGCGCGTGCAGTTGGGCCGCGGTGACCGTCCGGTCGGGGTCGGCGAGGCGGTCAAGCAGTTCGGCGGCGCCGCCCGGCTCGTCCAGCAGCGCGGCGACCGAGGTGCGTACGCCGAGGGCGCGGAGCACCTGCTCGTCGTCGAAGCCGGTCGCGTCGGCCTCCTCGTACAGGCCGCGCAGCAGCGGGTCGCCGCCGGCGGCCAGCAGGCCCGCGGGACGGCGGCCGTCCAGCACCGGGTGCCCGCGCAGCCACCAGGCGGTGTACGGCCGTACGACCTCGTGGGTGCCGTCGGGGAGGAGGATGCGCACCGGCTGGGTGAGGGCGTCCCGCAGCGGCGGCCGCGCGAGCATCGCGAGCGCCTGCGGCCACTTGTCGTCGTCGACCAGCTCCAGATCGCGTACGGCGACGAGCTCGGTGGCGACGGGCGGCACCGGGGTGTCCGGGAACCGGTCGAGGACGTCCTCGCACCACACGTCCACGGCGTCCAGCAGACCGGCGTCGTCGGGCTCGGCGAAGTCGCCGTCCCGGGGCTCCAGTTCGTCCGGGTCGAGGACGACGTCGGTGGCGCGGATCAGCGCGAACCCGGCGAGCACACCGCAGGCGGCGAGGGGCTGCTCCCCCCATCGCTCTGCCATCTCGGCGTCCACGAAGGGCAGTTCGCCCTCCCGCATGACCTCGGCGAAGGCGCTGCGGGGCAGCACGAGTTCCCCGGCGGCGGTGAGTTCCCCGTCCTCGTCGGGCAGCGCGAGCGCGCCCAGCCACGGCTCGTCGCCGGGCTCGAGGCCGGCGTCCCGGACGAGGGCGAGCACGGTGTCGGCCAGCTCCTCGGCGTCGGGGACGTCCTGCTCCCAGTCCATCGCGCCGTCGTCGTCGAGGGAGGCGGCGACGGCGGCCCGCACCTGGGGCGTGGTCAGGACCGCGCGCGGGGTGGCCGCGAGGGCGCCGAGCTTCTCCAGCAGGGGGTGCGCGGCGTCCGGGTGGGCGACCTTGAGGCCGAGGCGGGCCAGGACCTCGGGGGCGACGGAGGTGCCGCCGGGGGTGGGCAGCAGGACCTGGCGGGGGCCGATGGTCGTGCGGCCGTCGGCCAGCGGCACGGGCAGCCCGGACAGCCGGTCCGGGTCGACCCCGGCGAGGCTGTCGTAGAGCCGGTGCCACCAGCCGGGCTCCTTCTCCAGCCCGGCGAGCCGGTCGACGGCGTCGGTGAGCGGCACCCGGGCGACGCCGAGGGTGCGCAGCTCCACCCTCCGCTCCAGACCGGCGGGCAGCAGCGTGGGCAGCACCTCGGCCAGCACCCGTACGGTGTCGGCGCCGGCGCCCTCGACGACCTCGGCGTCCCGTGGGCGCAGCGACTCGGGCAGCTCGGAGTCCGGCTCGGCCGGGCGCAGGGCGGGCGGCAGGAAGGACGTCCTCGGCAGGCGCTCCAGGATGGCCTGGCGCAGAGCGCCGTCGAGTTCGCCCTTGCCGAGCGGGCCGGGCACGAGCGTGATGACGCCCTCGTCCACCGGGCGCCAGCCGGCGAGGAGTTCGGCGTAGGCGTCGGCCGCACGTTGCACGAGGAAGTCGGTGAGCGGGCCGGGGGCGGCGTGCCGGCGGGTGGTGTCGAGCGGGAACGACGCGATGAGCAGAGCGGGCACACCGAGCGGTTCGTCGCTGGGCGTGGGGGCGTGCACGACGGGCGCGGTGCGGGGTCGGGCGGGGCTGCCGTCGGCGGGGTCCACGGGGACGGCCCAGGTCAGCGACCAGTGGGGCCGCAGACGTTCCTCGACGGGGCGGTCGGCGAGCAGTTCGGGGGTGAGCGGGCCGTGGGCGGACGCCGTGCGCCAGCGGGTGACGCCGGACGCGGAGTCCTCCACGACGGTGAAGGGGCCGTCGGCGCGGCGGCGCAGGGTGCGCGGCGCTGTGTCGCCGATCTCGACCACGACCTCCTCCAGGCCGGGCAGGGCGAGCAGCAGCGCGTCGTCGACGGCGCCCAGCAGCCGCTCGGCCAGATCGGCGGCGGCGGTGTCGCGCAGCGGCAGGATGACGACGGTGTCGTACGGGTCGGGGGCGGTGCCCTCGGCGGCGAACGGCAGCCGCAGCAGCGGCACATGCCCGTCCCGGCGCCGGATCTCGTCGCCCAGTCCGGGGCTGTGCCGGGCGGTGTCCTGGGCCAGCTCCCGGGCCTCGGCGAGCGACCAGCGCACCCCGCCGTGCCGTCCGACGACGGCGGGCTCGTCGGTGACGGCGAGGACGGCGGCGAAGCCGACGCCGAACCGTCCCACGGCCTCGCTGTCCCGTTTCGCGGAGGCCCGCAGCGTGGACAGCGACTCGACACCGGCCGCGTCCAGGGGTGCCCCGGTGTTGGCGGCGACGAGCACGCCCTCGCGCAGGGTGAGGCGCAGCCGCCCGGGCACCCCTGCCCGGCCCGCGGCGTCGGCGGCGTTCTGCGCGAGCTCCACGACCAGCCGGTCCCGGTACCCGCCGAGGACGAGGTCCTCCTCGGCGTTGGCGTCCTCCCGGAACCGGGCGGGGCTGGTCGCCCAGGCGTCCAGCACTCCACGCCGCAGACGCGCCGTACCGAACGGGTCGGCGCCCTCGGCCGCGGGCCGCACGAACTTGCTCACGTTGACACTCCTCATCGCCGTCGCGACGAAGGTACCGCCTGCCCCACCCGGGTGCAGATCAGCACCGGTCCGGGGCATACGGCGGCCGCGAACCGGGAGGGCGGGCGCGTCCCTACGAGTGGCCGAGTTCCGCCGAGTCCTCGTCCGTCGTGGCCGGGACCGAGCCCGAGTCCGGGGACGGGCGGAGGGGGAAGGGGTCGACGCGGGTCTCGTCGACGACCGGCGGGGCCGGGCGGGGCGGCTTCGGCATGACGGCCGCCTCCGAGTGGCCGCCGCAGCCGTAGGTCAGGGAGACCACATGGCCGTCGGCCGGGGAGAACTCGTTCGCGCAGACTCCGAAGGCCTGGCCGAGGGAGCCGCCGATCGGGACGAGGAAGGCGCAGCTGACACAGGTGGCGGGGGCCGCCTGCGCCATGGGCGTCTTCGCGCCGAACGCCTCCTCCCAGCGGTCCGCGGCGATGTGCAGGCCGTAGCGGGACAGCACGCGGGCGCGGCGCAGGCCGAGTTCGTCGGCGATGGCCGCGATGGAGCCGCGGGAGGGGGCCATCGGCAGGTTCGCCGGGGTGCCGCCGGTGACCTCGGCGTCCTCCGCCTCGACCAGCTCGGCCATCTCCTCGGAGACGGGCGCGTTCGGGCCCGGCTCGTCCACGCCGGTGTAGCCGGGCTCCAGGCGCAGGTCGTCGGCGTCGGTGGGCAGCAGGTCGCCCGGGCCCATGTCGCCGGGGCGCAGCCGCTCGCTCCACGGCACCCACTCGGGCGCGAGCAGCGCGTCCGGTCCGGGCAGCAGGACGACCTCGTCGAGGGTGACGACCTTGGCGCGGGAGGCGCGGGCCACCGTCACCGCCCAGCGCCAGCCGCGGTACCCGAGCTCCTTGCACTCGAAGAAGTGCGTGACCACACGGTCGCCCTCGGAGACCACGCCCGCGTGCTCTCCGACGACACCGGGTGCGGCGGCCTCCTCGGCGGCGCTGCGGGCGAGGTCGACGGCCTCGGCGCACAGACGATCGGGGGTGCGGCTTCGCGTGGTCGCTGCGCTCACAGGTATCGCTTCTCTCCTACGCCGTCTTACGGGTGCGGGTGCCTCAAGGCGGCGGAGCGGACGGAGCGGACCTGTGGGCCGCGTCGACGTCCGCGTCCGAATCGCGCTCGGGCGCACCTACGTCATCCATTGTGCGGGATGGCTGAGATACGCACGCTACCTGTTCGCGGGCGCTGGGCCTACACCGACGGTGCTTCTCGGCGCTCCGCGCTGCCCGCCGACCGGCCGCCCGTGCCCTCCATACGCGCCGTAACCGCACTAGCCACCCCCATTACGGGGCACTATTGCGTCGTGGCGACCGCGAGGCAGCCCGAAGGAGCCACCGGCACCGGTGGGCCCGAGGGCGGCCGCAACCGACGTGGCGGAACGGGCCGGAGGCGCGGCCCCTTCCGCACGCTGGGCCGTGCCCTGCACTTCCCGTTCACCGGCCCGGCGCGCGGCATCCGCAAGGCCACGCACGCGCACGGCGCGGGCGAGTCGGGCCTCGGCAAGCTGATCGAGCTGCACGGAGTGAACGGCGCGGGCGACGTCATGATCACCGTCGCGCTCGCCTCGACCGTCTTCTTCTCCGTCCCCACCGACGAGGCCCGCGGCCGGGTGGCGCTCTACCTGGGCATCACGATGGCCCCGTTCACTCTGCTGGCCCCCGTGATCGGTCCGCTTCTGGACCGCATCCCGCACGGCCGCCGGGCCGCCATGGCGGGCGCGATGCTGGCCCGCGCGCTGCTCGCCCTCGTCCTGTCCAGCGCCGTCGTCAGCGGCGATCTGCAGCTGTATCCGGCCGCGCTCGGGGTGCTGGTCGCCTCGAAGGCGTACGGCGTGGTGAGAAGCGCCGTCGTGCCCCGGCTGCTGCCACCGGGCTTCTCGCTGGTGAAGGCGAACTCCCGGGTGACCCTGGGCGGGCTGCTGGCCACCGGTGTGGCCGCGCCGATCGGTGCCGGGCTGCAGGCGGTCGGACCGCGCTGGCCGCTGTTCGGCGCCTGCGCGATCTTCATCGCCGGTACGGTCCTGTCGTTCACGCTGCCCCCGAAGGTCGACTCGGCCAAGGGCGAGGACCGGGCGCTGCTCGCCGCCGACGAGCAGCATCTGCACGGCCCGCACCGCAAACCCCTCAAGCGCCCGGGGCTGCGCACGGTCGGCATCGCGGTCACCCACGCCCTCGGCGCCAACGCCGCCCTGCGCTGTCTGTCCGGGTTCCTGATCTTCTTCCTGGCGTTCCTGCTGCGGGAGCACCCGATGTCCGGGCAGAGCGCCGCCGTGTCCCTCGGCATAGTCGCCGCGGCGGCCGGCACCGGCAACGCGCTGGGCACGGCGGTCGGCGCCTGGCTCAGATCCCGGGCGCCGGAGATCATCATCGTCACCGTCGTGGGCCTGGTGATGGCCGTGGCGCTCACGGCGGCGGCCCTGTTCGGCGCGGTCGTGGTGGCCTGCCTCGCGGCGGTCGCCGGGTTCGCGCAGGCGCTGGCGAAGCTGTCGCTGGACGCGCTGATCCAGCGGGACGTGCCGGAGTCGGTGCGGACGTCGGCGTTCGCCCGCTCCGAGACGCTGCTGCAGATGTCGTGGGTGCTCGGCGGCGCCATCGGCATCGTGCTGCCGCTGCGGGGCTCGTTCGGGCTGCTGGTCGGCGCCGCCATCGTCGCCACCGGCTGGCTGACCACCGTCAAGGGCCTGATCGGCTCGGCCCGGCACAGCGGGCACGTCCGGGCCCGGGTCGAGTGAGGGACCACGCCGTCCCGCCTCCGTGACACGGCACGCCGCCCCCGCATGGAGAGAGCACGACACCCGCCCGATAGCCTTCGCCCATGACCACGCTGCAATCCGTTGTGCGACGCCGCCGCGCGCTCGCCGCCGCCGGCGCCGTTTCCGCCGGAGTGCTCGTCCTGTCGGCCTGCGACAAGCCGACGCCGCTCGCCACGGTGACCGTCGGCACGTCCTCCGTCCACTCGGAGGCCACCTGCGGTGGCGAGAGCGGTGAGACCGTGAAGACCGCGGATCTCCCCAAGTGCCTCAAGGGCAAGGACATCAAGACCATCACGGTGGACCCGGACGAGACCGTGCGCTTCGGTGTCGACCCGGAGATCGCCGACGAGGGCTGGACGATCCTCATGAACGGCCAGCCGCTCACCGACTCCAGCACCAAGACCTACCGGACCGTCCCGGGCAGCGTGTTCTTCAACGCCCAGTACGGCGCCAGCGGCAACTCGACGCTCGTCTCCATCAAGGAGGGCGAGCGGGACGTCACCGGCGTGTGGTCCTTCAAGCTGAAGAAGGACGCCTGATCACGTCCGCTGTCCGGATCCTCGTGGCCACCGCGGTCCCCGTAGAGCGGGACGCGGTGGCCCCGGCGCTCGGCCTGCCGGACGCGGAGGTGATCGCCGCCGGGGTCGGTCCGGCCCTCGCGGCCGCCTCCACCGCCACGGCCCTGACCACCGCCGCGCTGACCGGCCGCCGGTTCGGCCTGGTCGTCTCGGCGGGCATCGGCGGCGGTTTCGCGCCGCACGCGCCCGTCGGCTCCCTCGTCGTCGCCGACGAGATCACGGCCGCCGACCTGGGCGCGGAGACCCCCGACGGCTTTCTGCCCGTCACCGACCTGGGCTTCGGCACCGTCACCCACCGCCCGCCCGAGGCCCTCGTACGCGAGGTGGCGGCCGCGACGGGCGCCCGCCCCGGCGCCGTCCTGACCGTCTCCACCGTCACCGGCACCGCCGCCCGCGCCGCCCGGCTGCGCGAACGCCACCCCACCGCCCTCGCCGAGGCCATGGAGGGCTTCGGTGTCGCCGAGGCCGCCGCCGCCCACGGCACGCCCGTCCTGGAGCTGCGCGCCGTCTCCAACCCCGTCGGCCCGCGCGACCGCGCCGCCTGGCGGATCGGGGACGCGCTGGCCGCGCTCGCCGAGGGCTTCGGGAAGATCACCCCCGTCCTCCGGAGTTGGAACCCACATGACCGGTGACCCCTTGCAGATCGCGTACTCCCCCTGCCCGAACGACACGTTCGTCTTCGACGCCCTCGCCCACGGCCGTGTCGAGGGCGCCCCCGCCCTGGACGTGACGTTCGCCGACATCGACGTCACCAACGGCATGGCCGAGCGCGGCGAGCTGGATGTGCTGAAGGTGTCGTACGCCGTGCTGCCGTACGTCCTGGACACCTACGCGCTGCTGCCCTGCGGCGGTGCGCTGGGCCGGGGCTGCGGGCCGCTGGTGCTGACCCGGGAGGCCGGCACTGATCTCGCCGGGCGCACGGTCGCGGTGCCGAGCGAGCGGTCGACGGCGTATCTGCTGTTCCGGCTGTGGGCCGCCGACACGGTGCCCGGCGGCGTCGGGGAGATCGTGGTGATGCCGTTCCACGAGATCATGCCGGCCGTGCGGGACGGGAAGGTCGACGCGGGTCTCGTCATCCACGAGGCGCGCTTCACGTACCGGAACTACGGGCTGCACAAGCTCGCCGACATGGGCGAGCACTGGGAGGACACCACCGGGCTGCCGATCCCGCTGGGCGCGATCATCGCCAAGCGGTCGCTGGGCTCCGGCCGGCTGACCGCGCTGGCGGACGCGATCCGCGCCTCGGTGCGGGCCGCCTGGGACGACCCGGAGGCCTCCCGGCCCTATGTCATGGAACACGCGCAGGAAATGGACCCGGCGGTCGCGGACCAGCACATCGGTCTGTACGTCAACGAGTTCACGGCCGATCTCGGCGAGGACGGATACGCGGCCGTGCGCGGACTGCTGACCCGCGCGGCGGCCGAGGGACTCCTTCCGCCCCTCGACCCACGCGCACTGGATTTCCCCTAGAAATCCCGGAAATCCCTACGGCCGTACGGTCCGTACGGCCCTAAACGTCGAGCTGGTCGGCGACGGCCCGCAGGAGACCGGCGATCTTCTTGCCGGAGTTCTTCTCCGGGTAACGGCCCTTCTCCAGCATCGGCGTGATGTTCTCCAGGAGGGTCGTCAGGTCCTGGACGATGGACGCCAGTTCGTCCGGCTTCTTGCGCTGGGCGGCCGCGACGGACGGCGTCGGATCGAGCAGCACGACGGACAGCGCCTGATCCCCGCGCTGACCGGCGACGACGCCGAACTCCACCCGCTGGCCGGGCTTGAGCGTGTCGACGCCGGCGGGGAGGACCGAGGAATGGACGAAGACGTCACCGCCGTCGTCGCGGGAGAGAAAGCCGAAGCCCTTCTCACTGTTGAACCACTTGACCTTGCCGGTGGGCACGTCTGTCCTCGTCCTCGTACTCGTCGGGAAACTGCTTCTGAAAAACGGCTCTTGACAGCACTGCAGCGGGTCGACCTCGACCCGCCGGTACCCAGGCTAATGGTCCCGGGGCCGGTGACAAGACGTCGCCGGGTCGTTCCCTCGCGCAGGGAACTACCCTGGTGCGGTGCGTGACAAAACCCAAGCGAATTCCGCCGCCCCCGGAGACCGGCTGATCCGGGCCGGTGCGATCGTCTTCTTCGTCGGCGCCGTGGCCACACTGGTCACGGTGGCCCCGTTCCTGCTCGGTACGACGCCTTTTCCGACCTTCATGTTCGGTCTGAGCATGCTCATGGGCGTCGGATTCCTCGTCGCCGGCGCCGGGGTGTTCCGGTCGATCGCGGCCGGAAGGCGTCAGGCGCGTCAGGCCGCCGCGCGGTAGCCGGCCAGCCAGTCGGGGAATCCGGTGAGGTCGTCGAGGACGACGTCCGCGCCCAGCTCGGCGAGCTGCGCGGCGTCGAACGGCCCGGTGGCCACGGTCACCGACAGCGCGTCCGCCGCGCGGGCCGCCCGGATGTCCCCCTGGTGGTCGCCGACGTAGACGCGCGCGCCGTACTCGCGTAGCGCCCCCGCCTTCTGCTCGGCCCACAGGTCGCCGACGACCGCGTCCGGTTCGATGCCGAGGTGCTCCAGATGCAGCTTGGCGTTCGGTTCGTGCTTGGCGGTGACGACGATCGCGCGTCCGCCGCCGTCCCGTACGGCGGCTATCGCCTCACGGGCGCCGGGCAGCGCGGACGTGGCGGCGACGGCGAACGCCGGGTACATCGCCCGGTACTCCTCGGCGACGGCCGCGACCCGGTCGGCCGGGAACCAGTTCGCCAGCTCCTCCTCCAGCGGCGGCCCGAGCCGGGTCACCACGAGGTCGGCGTCGATGTACGTCCCGGTCCGCTCGGTCAGCGCCCGGTAGCAGGCGTGGATCCCGGGGCGGGAGTCGATGAGGGTCATGTCGAGGTCGAAGCCGACGGTGAGTGCCATATGCACCATTGTGCCGAGCCGCCGCGTACGGCCGTCCCGCGGGCAGGTGTCAGGTGCGCCGCTGGGAGCGCCAGACGATGAACAGGGCCGACGCCACGGCCGCGCCGCGCACCACCCAGGGCCAGGTCTCGACGACCGCCGCGTTGGTCTCGCCCTGGACCAGGGCCTCGCCCCAGCGGCCGGTGGCGCGGCCCCAGAGCCAGACGACCCCGGCGGTGAGGGAGAGGCCGGGCAGGATCACGACCGCCCACTTGGTCTCGGTGTCGCTCAGGCGCCGGGAGCCCCAGGCGATCAGCCAGCCCACCAGCAGGACGACGAGGTTGCCGAGGAACGCCCCGGCGACGAGCAGGGCGGCGGCGGCCAGCAGCAGCGGGTTGTTCCAGCGGCCCTCGGGGAGCGCCGGGCGGCGCAGCAGGCGGCGGCGCTTGGGCGCCTCGTCCACCACCGTGTCGTCGGCCTGCTCGACGGCGGCCGGTGCGGGGTCCTTCGTGCCGGGGGCGTCCTTCGCCGGGGGGCGGCGGAGCATCTCGGGGATCTCGACGCCGCCGACGAACCCGGGGATGTCCTCGCCGGGCCCGAGCGGGGTGCTGTCCACCTCCCACCAGTCGGGCCGCAGCGCACTGCCGCCCAGTTCGGCCGCGGTCGCCAGATGGGGCGGCGGCGGCGCGGCGGGCCGGGCCGCCTCGGAGGGGCGCGGGCGCGGCACCATCCGGCGCAGGCCCTTGGGGCGCCGGGTGGACGCGGTGTCGTCGCCGGACGGCTGGGCGGGCACGGCGGTGACCGGGCCCTGCGGGGGCGCGGTGCCCTCGGCGGGGGGCGCTCCCCCGGCGGCGGTGACGACGTCGTCGGGGCTGCCGAGGCGGGCGATGATGCGCCGGACGGCGGCGGGGCTGTCCACGGGTGCCTTGGCGCGGCGCCGGTCGATCTCGCCGCGCAGCTCGTTCACCAGACGCATCCGGGTGGCCGACGGCAACTGCCGCTGCTGCGCCACGTCGCCGACGCGGCTCAGATACTCGTAGACGACCTGGTCGCTCTCGATCCCCACGAAGTCCCCTCCGGGGTGGGTGCGTTGTGGTACCCCGTGGGACGACGTTAGCGCAGGGCGCGGGCGGTGCCCGGGACGCGGGGGCGGTGCCGCCGGTTGCGCGGGACCCGGCCGCCGCGCGTGATTCCGGGGTTCGCCGCCTCCCCTGACCCGGCCACGCACCCGCTAGATTGGGTCGGATGAGCGAACCGGCTGTACCGCCCCGTTCCCTCGCGGAGGCGCTCCGCGCGCGGGACGACGCCTCGCTGGCCGTGCTCCTGCGCAGCCGGCCCGACCTCATCACGCCCGTCCCCACGGATCTGACGCAGCTCGCGACGCGGGCCGGCACCCGGGCGTCGGTGGTGCGCGCCCTGGAGCGGCTGGACCGGTTCGCGCTGCAGACGGCGGAGGCGCTGGCCGTGGCACCGGACCCGGCGACGTACGCCGAACTGCTCGGGCTGATGGCCGGGGACGACGGCGACCCGGCGGTCGAGGGCGCCCTGCCGCACGCCCTGCGGACGCTGCGCGAGCAGGCGCTGGTGTGGGGCGCCGACGACCGGCTGCGGCTCGTCCGCACGGCACGTGAGCTGCTGGCGCCCTCGCCGCAGCATCCGTCGCCGACCGGGCTGGGGCCCACCGTGCGGGAGGCCGCGTCCGGGATGTCGCCGGGCCGGATCCAGGAGATCGTGACGGCGGCGGGGCTGCCGTCCACCCATGACGCGGTGTCCGCCCTGGACGCGCTGACCGAGCTGTTCTCCGACCGGCGGCGGATGTCGGCGCTGCTCGACGAGGCGCCGCCGGAGTCCGTGGAGGTGCTGTCCCGGCTGCTGTGGGGGCCGCCGTACGGGCAGGTCACCGCGGACCCGGCGCCCCGGCTGCGCTGGCTGATGGACCGCGGTCTGCTGCTGCCCACCGCGCCCGGCACGGTCGTACTGCCCCGGGAGGCGGCGCTGCATCTGCGCGGCGGGCGCGCGCACCGCGCCACCGAGCCGCTGCCGCCGCCGGTGGAGCCGGCCGCCACGCATCGCCCGCAGGTCGTGGACGCGACGGCGGCCGGGCAGGCGTACACCGCGCTCGCCACCATCGAGGAGCTGCTGAAGGACTGGCACGAGGGCGGGCCCGCCGTGCTGCGGGCCGGTGGCCTGAGCGTGCGCGACCTGAAGCGGACCGCGGTCGCCCTGGACGTGCCGGAGCCGGTCGCCGCGTTCTGGGTGGAGCTCGCGTACGCCGCCGGGCTGGTGGCCTCCGACGGCGAGGCCGACGAGCGGTACGCGGCCACCCCCGCCTACGACGAGTGGCTGGAGCTGCCGGCCGCCGAGCGCTGGGCGGCGCTGGCCCGGGCGTGGCTGACGGCGACCCGGACGGCGGGCGTGGTCGGCGGCCGGGACGCGAAGGACCGTACGTTGTCGGCGCTCGGCCCGGGCCTGGACCGCTCGGCGGCGCCCGAGGTACGGCACCGGGTGCTGACGCTGCTGGCCTCGCTCCCGGAGGGGACGGCCCCGTCGGCCGAGTCGGTGCTGGCCCGGCTGCGCTGGGAGCGGCCCCTGCGCGGACCGCAGCGCGAGGACGATCTGCGGGGCCGGCTGGCCCGGTGGACCCTGGACGAGGCCGAGCGGCTGGGTGTGACGGGGCGCGGCGCCCTGTCCTCGCACGGCCGGGCCCTGCTGGGGCTGCCCCCGGCCACGTCCGCCGGGACGGCCACGGACGGCGCCGGGCCCTCGGCCACCGGTCCGTCCGCGGACGGTCCCGCGGGGGCGCGACGCAGGGCCCCGGCGCCCGAGCCGACCGGGCCGGGCGACAAGCTGCCCGTGCACCACGAGCACCCGCGCCCCGCCGCGCCGCCCGAGCCGCTGCCGCCGGCCGAGCAGGCCGCCGCCGCGGCGACCGCCGCCCGGCTGCTCGCGCCGCTGCTGCCGGAGCCGCTGGACCACGTCCTGCTCCAGGCCGACCTGACGGCCGTGGCGCCCGGACCGCTGCGGCGGCCCCTCGCCGACACGCTGGGTGTGCTCGCGGACGTCGAGTCCAAGGGCGGCGCGACCGTGTACCGGTTCACACCGGGTTCGGTGCGCCGGGCCCTGGATGCCGGGCGTACCGCCTCCGACCTGCACGCCTTCCTCGCCGAGCACTCCCGTACGCCGGTTCCGCAGCCGCTGGCGTATCTGATCGACGACGTGGCGCGGCGGCACGGGCAGCTGCGGGTGGGGGCCGCGTCGGCGTACGTCCGCTGCGACGACGACGCGATGCTGAACGAGATCCTCGCCGACAAGCGCGCCGCCGGGCTGCGGCTGCGCCGCCTCGCGCCGACCGTGCTCGCCGCGCAGAGCGACCCGGCGACGCTGCTGGAGGGGCTCCGTGCGATGGGCTTCGCGCCGGCCGCCGAGTCCGCCGAGGGCGATGTGCTGATCACCCGGGCCGACGCCCACCGCACCCCGCCGCGCACGGCCCCCGAGCCGGTGCCGGACGGCCCGCCCGCGCCGGACGCCACACTGCTGGCCGCCGCGATCCGCGCGATCCGGGCGGGCGACCTGGCGTCCACGGCACCGCGCAGGACCGGCGGTGACACCCCGGCCGGGGGCGGCGGCGAGCTGCCCCGCACCACCTCCGCCGAGACGCTGGCCACCATGCAGGCGGCCGTGCTGACCGGCGAGGCCCTGTGGATCGGGTACGTCAACGCCGAGGGCGCCGCCAGTCAGCGGGTGATCGCGCCGGTGCGGGTCGAGGGCGGGTTCGTGACGGCGTACGACCACACCGCGGACGAGGTGCGGACGTATCCGCTGCACCGGATCACCGGGGTCGCCGAGCTGGCCGACGACCAGATCTGAGGGCGGCCCGGAAGGGATCAGGCACACTGGACGTTTGGTCGAGTGGTGAGCGGAAGGACGGACCCACGTGAACGGACCATTGATCGTCCAGTCGGACAAGACCCTGCTCCTCGAAGTGGATCACGAGCAGGCCGACGCGTGCCGTCGGGCGATCGCGGCGTTCGCGGAGCTGGAGCGGGCGCCCGAGCACATCCACACCTACCGGGTGACACCGCTCGGCCTGTGGAACGCGCGCGCCGCCGGGCACGACGCCGAGCAGGTCGTCGACGCGCTGGTGACGTACAGCCGCTATCCGGTGCCGCACGCGCTGCTGGTCGACATCGCCGAGACGATGGACCGCTACGGCCGGCTCACGCTGTCCAAGCACCCCGCGCACGGCCTCGTGCTGACCACCACCGACCGGCCGGTCCTCGAGGAGGTGCTGCGCTCCAAGCGGGTCGCGCCGCTGGTCGGCAACCGCATCGACCCGGACACGGTCGCCGTGCACCCCTCGGAGCGCGGGCAGATCAAGCAGACGCTGCTGAAGCTGGGCTGGCCCGCCGAGGACCTCGCCGGGTACGTGGACGGTGAGGCGCACCCGATCGACCTGGACGAGGACGGCTGGGCGCTGCGGCCGTACCAGCGGCAGGCCGTGGAGAACTTCTGGCACGGCGGCAGCGGTGTCGTCGTCCTGCCCTGCGGCGCCGGGAAGACCCTGGTCGGTGCCGGGGCCATGGCCGAGGCCAAGTCGACGACGCTGATCCTCGTCACGAACACCGTGTCCGCCCGGCAGTGGAAGCACGAGCTGGTGAAGCGGACCTCGCTGACCGAGGAGGAGATCGGCGAGTACAGCGGGACGCGCAAGGAGATCCGCCCGGTCACCATCGCCACGTACCAGGTGCTGACGACCCGGCGGAAGGGCGTCTACCCGCACCTGGAGCTGTTCGACTCCCGGGACTGGGGCCTGATCCTCTACGACGAGGTGCATCTGCTGCCCGCGCCGGTCTTCAAGTTCACCGCCGACCTCCAGGCGCGGCGGCGGCTCGGGCTGACGGCGACGCTGGTCCGCGAGGACGGCCGGGAGTCCGACGTGTTCTCCCTGATCGGCCCCAAGCGGTTCGACGCTCCGTGGAAGGAGATCGAGGCGCAGGGCTACATCGCGCCCGCGGACTGTGTGGAGGTACGGGTGAACCTCACCGACTCCGAGCGGCTCGCGTACGCCACCGCCGAGCAGGAGGAGAAGTACCGCTTCTGCGCGACGACCGACACCAAGCGGAAGGTCACCGAGGCGCTGGTGCGCCGGTTCGCCGGGCAGCAGATCCTGGTGATCGGCCAGTACATCGACCAGCTCGACGAGCTGGGCGAGCATCTGGACGCGCCGGTGATCAAGGGTGAGACGTCCAACGCGCAGCGGGAGAAGCTGTTCGAGGCGTTCCGGCAGGGCGAGATCAACGTGCTCGTGGTGTCCAAGGTCGCGAACTTCTCCATCGACCTGCCGGAGGCGACGGTCGCCATCCAGGTGTCGGGGACGTTCGGCTCGCGCCAGGAGGAGGCTCAGCGGCTCGGCCGGGTGCTGCGGCCCAAGGCGGACGGGCACCAGGCCCACTTCTACTCCGTGGTCGCGCGGGACACGCTCGACCAGGACTTCGCCGCCCACCGCCAGCGCTTCCTGGCGGAGCAGGGCTACGCGTACCGGATCGTGGACGCCGACGAGATCCTGGCGGAAGGCGCCGGGGGCACCGAGAGCTGAAGGCCCGGGAGGGGCGGGCTATTCCGTACGGTCACGGTCGCTGACGTCGTGTCACCGTGACCGGCGGGTCCGTCACTTGTGGCGGACGCCCGCCTCCTCCCGGTACTCGCCGAGGACGATCACGTCGAAGGCGGCGCCCATGAACACCTTGACGGCACGCAGGGCTTCACCGAGTCGATGACGGTGGCTCCCCTGGAGCGCGGTCGCTCCGCGGGGGGCCGCGGGGGCCGGGTGGATGGTTGCTGCGCTCATGTCTCCATGATGCGTCGGTGTCCGTAAAGCCCGCATCGGTCTCCGGGCCGAAGCCGGGTGCCGCTCCCGTACGTCTCGGGGCGGACGGGCCGCCCTGAAAGGAGGACGGCGCCCCCTAGTGGGTGCGGGGAAATTGGTTGGCACCCAGGGCGGGCGCTCGCCTAAAATCTCCGCTCTTGCCCGCCTCCCCTCGCGGAGTGCCGCCGCCCGGACGGAAACCGGACGGCTCTCTCTCGTCCGATCCGCCCGTTGGTCATCCGGAGGCACCCCCTTGTCCAGGCCCGTCGACGACAGCCTCGACCCGCTGGAGCGAGAGCGCTCCCATCTGGCGTCCTCGCGCGCCGCGCTGCGCGCCATGCGCGAGGACGTCGAGTCCCTCGACATCCGCGACGTCACCGCGAACTGGGTCAACGCCGAGGTGCTGACCCGGCAGATCGACGACCGCATCAAGGCGCTGGCCGACCTCAGCGACACCCCGCTGTTCTTCGGCCGGCTCGACTATCTGCACGCGCCGGGCGCCGAGGAGGCCGAGGGCGCCGAAGGGGAACGCTTCTACATCGGGCGGCGGCATGTGCACGACGCGGACGGCGACCCGATGGTCATCGACTGGCGTGCGCCGGTGTCGCAGCCGTTCTACCGGGCGTCCAAGAAGGACCCGATGGACATCGCGCTGCGCCGCCGCTTCGGCTACACGGGCGGCGATCTCACGGCGTACGAGGACGAGCATCTGTCCGACCCGGCGGAGGCGGCGCGCACCAGCAAGCTGCTCCAGCAGGAGATCGAACGGCCGCGTGTCGGCCCCATGCGGGACATCGTGGCGACGATCCAGCCCGAGCAGGACGAGATCGTACGGTCCGGGCTCGGCGGGACCGTGTGTGTGCAGGGCGGCCCGGGCACCGGCAAGACGGCCGTGGGCCTGCACCGGGTGGCGTATCTGCTGTACGCGCACCGGGAGCGGCTGGCCCGCACCGGCACCCTGGTGATCGGGCCGAACCGGTCCTTCCTGCACTACATCGAGCAGGTGCTGCCCGCGCTCGGCGAGCTGACGGTCCGCCAGGCCACGGTCGACGATCTCGTGGCCCAGGTGGAGGTGCGCGGCACCGACGACGCGGCGGCCGCGGTGATCAAGGGCGACGCGCGGATGGCCGAGGTGCTGCGGCGGGCGGTGTACGCGCACGTGACCATGCCGTCCGAGGCGGTGGTCGTGGTGCGCGGCTCACGGCGGTGGCGCGTCCCGGCGTACGAGGTCGCGGAGATCGTCCGCGAGCTGCTGGACCGCGGCATCCGGTACGGCGCCGCCCGCGAGGCGCTGCCGCAGCGGATCGCGCACGCGGTGCTGGTGCAGATGGAGCGGTCGGGCGAGGCGCCGGACGACCGGGTGCAGGACGCGGTGGCCCGCAACGCGGCGGTGAAGGCGGCCGTGAAGGCGATCTGGCCGCCGGTGGACCCGGCGAAGCTGGTGCTGCGGCTGCTGTCGGACGCGGAGTTCCTGGCGGAGCACGCGGACGGCGTCCTCGACGAGGCCGAGCAGCGGGCGATCCTGTGGGCGAAGCCGGCGCGGTCGGTGAAATCGGCGAAGTGGTCGGCGGCGGACGCCGTGCTGATCGACGAGGCGAGCGACCTCGTGACGCGGACGCCGTCGCTGGGGCATGTGGTGCTGGACGAGGCGCAGGATCTGTCGCCGATGCAGTACCGGGCGGTGGGGCGGCGCTGCACGACCGGTTCGGCGACGGTGCTGGGCGACCTGGCGCAGGGCACCACTCCGTGGGCGACCCGCAGCTGGGAGGAGGCGCTGACGCACCTCGGCAAGCCGGACGGGGTGATCGAGGAGCTGACGGCCGGTTTCCGGGTGCCGACGGACGTCATCACGTACGCGTCGCGTCTGCTGCCGTCCATCGCGCCGGGGCTGACGCCGGTGGCGTCGATCCGTGACAACCCCGGGTTCTTCGAGATCCGTACGGTCGCGGAGGCGGCGGAGGTCGCTTCCGCGTGCGAGGAGTCGCTGCGGCACGAGGGGTCGGTCGGGCTGATCGCCGCGGATGCGCGGGTGCCGGTGCTGGCGGAGGCGCTGAAGGCGGCGGGGCTGGAGTATCTGGCGCCGGGTGAGGAGACGACCCGGCGCGTCCGGCTGACGCTGGTGCCGGCGTCGCTGGCGAAGGGTCTGGAGTACGACTACGTGGTCCTGGACGAACCGGGGGCCGTGGTGGAGGGGGAGCCGGATGAGCGGACGGGGTTGCGGCGGTTGTATGTGGCGCTGACTCGGGCCGTGTCGGGGTTGATCGTTGCCCATACGGGGGCGTTGCCCTTGCAGTTGGCGTGAGTTCGGGGCGGCCACGGGGGCGGGGGTCCGGTTTCGTTGCCGGGTGCCGGCCGGTGGGGGCTGGTCGCGCAGTTCCCCGCGCCCCTTGACGGCACCTGCCGGCGCCCCGGGAAAGGCAGTGCCCCGCGCCCCCAGCAGCCCAAAAAATCTACGCCCGGGTGTCCAGGGCCGTTCTCCAGGTGGAGACCGCTTCCGCCGAGACCGGGCCCGTCCAGCCTGCCGGGCGGGCCGCGCCGCCGATGTGGAAGGCGTCGATGCCCGCCGCCAGGAGGTCCGGGACGTGGTCGAGGCGCAGGCCGCCGCCGACCAGGACGCGCTGTTCGTAGCCGGGCTCGCCGTCCCGTGCCGCCTCCGCGAGGAGCGTGGGCAGTCCGTCGTCGACGCCGCCCGCCGCCCCCGCCGTGAGGTAGGTGTCCAGGCCCGGCATCCCGTCGAGCTGCTTGCGCAGGGCGTCCCGGTCGGCGGCGCGGTCGATCGCCCGGTGGAACGTCCACCGGCACCCGTCCAGCTCCGCCACCACCCGCTCCATGGCGACGAGGTCCACCGACCCGTCCGCGTCGAGGAAGCCGAGCACGAACTCGTCCGCCCCGGCGTCCCGCAGTTCGCTCGCCGCCCGGACGACCCGCTCGACGTCCCCGACCGCGAACCCGTCGGCCAGCCGCAGCATCACGCGCAGATCGAGGTCGACGGCGGCGCGGATCCGGGTGAACGTCTCGACCGGCGGGGTGAGCCCGTCCGCCGCCATGTCGGTGACCAGTTCGAGCCGGTCCGCACCCCCGGCCTGGGCGGCGACCGCGTCCTCCACGCCGAGGGCGATCACCTCCAGGACTGCACGCTCGCTCATGGGACCCCATTCCTCGGCATTCGACGGCGACAACTGGCGACTACAGGTCTAGTCCAATCCAGCCTACGCCTGCCCATCCGGGGTCCCGCTCAACCCATGGCCGGAAACGGGGTCACCCGAAGATGTTCAGCTCCGCCGGCTGCGCGCCCGCCAGCTCGTACGCCGCCCCGGCCGCCGGACGCCCGGAATAGAGCCGTACGAGGGTGGTGGCGTCGCCGATGTAGCGCGCCGGGGGCCGGGGAGCCAGGGGGTCGCCCAGCCGCAGGGGCTCGTCCACGTCGTCCAGGTCGGCCTGGAGCGGCACATGCCTGCGCTCGCGGGTGAGCCACGCCAGCAGCGCCAGCGCGTCGGGCAGCCCGGCCCCGGCGTACGCCCCCGGCTCGCCCAGCGCCTCGCGCACGTCACCGGCGTGCACCCACTCGCCGAGCCCGACCCCGTCCAGGGCCCCGCCCGCCTTGGCGATCACCGGTCCCGCCTCGGTCATCGCCCGCTCCAGCTCGTCGACGATCCGGGCGTTGCTCCACCCGGCCCGCTCGGCGATGTCCCGGTCGTTGGACTCGGGCGAGAACACGCCCTCCTCCAGCCGGTTGTCCACCACCCGGGTCAGCGCGGCCGAACAGTGCGCCAGCACATCCCGCACCGACCACCCCGGACAGGCGGCCGTCCTGCGCGCGAAGTCCTCGTCGGGCCGCGTCCGCAGCAACGGGACCAGCGTGTCCCGCTCGACGGTCAGCAGCCGCCCCGGCAGCTCCGGATCCCGTACGTCGTGCACGTCAGCAGAAGTCATGCCGTCCACGCTAGGCCGTGTCCGCAAAGTCTCGCCTGCCGTTCGACGCCCGGCACGCACTCTCGCCACACCGGCCGGCCACCCGCGTACAACCAGTACGCGGGAGCCCGTCCGGCGCGCCGAGAGCACGCACCGGACGCCGCTCGGCCCGCCCTCCGGGCGGACGACGCGACTTTACGGACACGACCTGGGCCGTGTCCGGTCGGTCGGGCCGGGCTTCCGGGCCGCGTACGCGCGTGGCCTCGAATCCCCTCGCATACATGACGAAAGGTGTCGGGATTTGCCGGAAGGCTCCCAGGCACCGGCATTCGAATGGAGCTGAAGTGGCAGTGGAACGAACGGCGGTCAACCCGGTGTCCTGGTCCGTGGCGTTGGGGTTCAACCAGGGGGAGGTCGTCTCCGGGCACACCCGGACCCTGTACTGCTCCGGGCAGACCGCGATGGACGCCGAGGGGAAGCCGCAGCATGAGGGGGACATGGCCGCGCAGTTGGCGCTGAGCCTCGACAACCTCGAGGCCGTGCTCGGCGAGGCCGACATGTCCCTCGCGAACCTCGTCCGGCTCAACGTCTACACCACCGACGTCGATCGGCTCTTCCCGCACTACGGCGTGCTGGCGGCGCGCCTGGGCGCCGCCGGGGTGGCACCGGCCACCACGATGCTCGGGGTGGCACGGCTGGCGGTCCCCGGCCAGCTGGTCGAGCTCGAGGGGACCGCCGTCGCGTAGGGCGGCCTGCCGCCGTCAGTGGGCAGAATGGCGTCATGGCCGACCTCGATGACCTCCGCGCCCGCTGGCTGCGTACCCTGCTCGCCGCACGCGGCGACGACTCCTGCGCCGTCGCGCCCGAGCGGTACGGGAAGGAACTCCTGAAGCGCTGGTCCGAGCCGCAGCGGCGCTATCACACCGTGGACCACCTGGCGGCGGTGCTGGACCACGTCGACGAGCTGGCCGAGTACGCGGCGGACGTCGAGGCCGTCCGGCTCGCCGCCTGGTTCCACGACGCCGTGTATCTGCCCGACCGGTCGGAGAACGAGGAGCGGTCCGCCCGGCTCGCCGAGCGGGCGCTTCCCGAGGCCGGGGTGCCCGCCGAGCGGACGGCGGAGGTGGCCCGGCTGGTGCGGCTCACCGTCACGCACGATCCGGCGCCCGGCGACTCCGACGGCGAGGTGCTGTGCGACGCCGACCTCGCGATCCTCGCCGCGCCGCCCTCGGCGTACGCCGCCTACACGGCCGCCGTCCGCGAGGAGTACCACTTCGTCCCGAACGACGCCTTCCGCGCCGGCCGTGCCGACGTGCTGCGCCAACTCCTCGCCCTGCCCAGCCTGTTCCGCACGCCGTACGGCCGGGAGAAGTGGGAGGCGACCGCCCGCTACAACCTCTCCTCGGAACTGGAAATGCTGTCGCTCTGAGCCGTGCGGAACCGTAGCCTGCACGCCATGCGACACAGGGGCGGGGAACAGGTGACCGAGGCCGTGGCCGATGCCGTGGCGCTGCTGCGCACGGTGGCGGACCGGGACTGGGACGGGGTGAAGGCGGGCCGCCTCGACTGGAGTTGCCGCGCCACGGCCGAGCACATGGCCGGCGACCTCATCGCCTACGCGGGGCAGCTCGCGGGACGGGCGCAGCGCGCGTACGTCCCGTTCGAGATCACCCTGGACGAGGGCACCGGCAACGACGGGCTGCTCGACGTCCTCGAGACGACCGGCGCCCTGCTCACGGCGGTCCTGCGCACCACGCCGCCCGAGGTGCGCGCCTTCCACCCGTATCCGTTCCGCAGCGCGAACCGCGAGGGGTTCGCCGCGATGGGCGTCGCCGAGGTGCTGCTGCACACCCATGACATCGCCGTCGGGCTGAGGCTGGACCACGAACCCCCGGCCGGGCTCGCCCGGTTCGTGCTGACGACGATCTTCCCGGAGGTCCGGCCGGACCCCGACCCCTGGCGCACCCTCCTGTGGGCCACCGGCCGCGGCGACCTGCCCGGCCGTGCGCCGGTCGACGGCTGGCGCTGGAAGAACGACCTCGTCCTCACCTCCGACCGGCTCACCCTCCAGGGGCTCACCCCGGCCACGGCCGCCGATCTCGCCCAGGGCGGCGACGGCGGGTTCGACTGGGTCGTCGGCGGCCCCTACGAGGGGACGCGGGAAGCCGCCGGGATGCTGACGCAGGCGTACGAGGCGGGCGTGCACCGGCCCGAGTTCGGGGTGTTCGTGCTTCTGCGGCGGGAGGACGGACTCGCGGTCGGCGGCATCGGCTTCCACGGCGCCCCGGACGAGGAGGGCCGCGCGGAGATCGGCTACGACCTGGTGGAGGGCGCCCGCGGCCGGGGCTACGCGGCGGAGGCGCTGGACACCCTGTCCCGCTGGGCGCTGGACCGCGACGACGTCCACAGCCTGTGCGCGACGATCGAGGAGGACAACACCCCCTCGCAGCGGGTCGCCGAGCGCGCCGGTTACGTCCGCGCGAGCGCCGGGGAGGAGCGTGCGGCCCAGGACCGGCACGAGGAGGGCCCGCTGCGGCTGTACGTCCGCCGGGAGGCGGGCGCGGCCGCCGGTCAGTGACGCATGTCCTTCTTCCGCCTGCGCAGCCCGGCCCCGTACAGCAGCCGCACCACCTCGCGGCTGCTGACCTCGACCGCGCCCGCGCGGACCGCGTCGGCGTACCGGTGCGCGGGGAGGTCGTAGTGGTCGCGTTCGAACGCCCGGCGCGGGACACCGATCCCGTCGGCGAACCGGTGCAGTTCGTCGTAGGACACATCGCTGACGACGTGCGACCAGAGGCGGCCGTGGCCCGGCCAGGTGGGCGGGTCGATGTAGATCGTCACGCGGACGGCTTCCCGCCGAGCGCGGACCCGAGCAGGCCGACCGGCGCGACCTTCACGCCCGCCTTGTGGCACACCCAGTGCGGGTCCGGCCCCAGTTCGGGCTCGACGTCCAGCGCGTGCGGCTCGCCGGTGCCGCAGACCGGGCACAGCGGCCAGCGGCCGTGCCGGTCGAGAAGCGCGTCCTGCACGTCCTGGGCGACCAGACCCGGCACGTACGCCACTCCGTCCGGCCACTGCTCCACCCACCAGCGGCGCTCGACCACGGACTGCTCCACCAGGGAGACGACGTCCGCCTCGGCGACCTCGTCGGCCGCCAGGTCGGCGAGCACCAGGGCGCGGGCCGTGTGCAGCGCCTGTTCGATGGGGGTGACCGGGTCCATGCGTCTATTGTGCGCACTCTTGACCACGACCCGGCATTGAAAATACGTTTCATATGTGACCAATGACGTGAAGGAAACTTTCGGCCGCGCGCCCGCGCCCGCCGCCCTCGCGGCGAAGGTGCGTACGCTCGCCCCCTCGATGACCCGCTCCATGCAGCGGGTCGCGGAAGCGGTGGCGAAGGACCCCGCCGGCTGTGCGGCCCTCACGGTCACCGGACTCGCGGAGCTCACCGGCACCAGCGAGGCCACCGTCGTACGCACCGCCCGCCTCCTCGGCTACCCCGGCTACCGCGATCTGCGGCTCGCCCTGGCCGGTCTGGCCGCCCAGCAGGAGTCGGGCCGCGCCCCCGCGATCACCACCGACATCGCCGTGGACGACCCGATCGCCGACGTCGTCGCCAAGCTGGCCTACGACGAGCAGCAGACCCTCGCCGACACCGCGGCCGGTCTCGACACCGTCCAGCTCGGCGCGGCGGTCACCGCCGCCGCGGCGGCCCGCCGGATCGACGTGTACGGCATCGGGGCGAGCGGCCTGGTCGCCCAGGACCTCACGCAGAAGCTGCTGCGGATAGGGCTGATAGCGCACGCCCACAGCGACCCGCACCTCGCGGTGACGAACGCGGTCCAGCTGCGCGCCGGGGACGTGGCCATCGCGATCACGCACTCCGGTTCGACCGGGGACGTCATCGAACCGCTGCGGGTCGCCTTCGAGCACGGGGCCACCACGGTCGCCATCACCGGGCGGCCCGACGGCCCGGTCACGCAGTACGCCGACCACGTCCTCACCACGTCGACGGCCCGCGAGAGCGAGCTGCGGCCCGCCGCCATGTCGTCCCGGACGAGCCAGCTCCTCGTCGTGGACTGCCTGTTCGTCGGGGTGGCGCAGCGGACGTACGACACCGCGGCGCCCGCGCTGGCCGCCTCCTACGAGGCCCTGGCCCACCGCCACCGCCGCTAGCGTCACCGTCGTCGAGCAACGAAGAGAGCCACCCGCGCATGACCTCCGCTTCCACTCCTCGTGACCTCCGCGCCGAGCTGGAGACCCTGACCACCGAGGCGTTCCGGCCCGAGTTCGCCGAGATCGACCGGCTGCCGACCCTCGACATCGCCCGGATCATGAACGGCGAGGACGGCTCGGTGCCCGCCGCCGTCGCCCGGCGCCTGCCCGAGATCGCCGCCGCCGTCGACGCCGCCGCGGAACGGATGGCCCGGGGCGGGCGCCTCGTCTACGCGGGCGCGGGCACGGCGGGCCGGCTCGGGGTACTCGACGCCTCCGAGTGCCCGCCCACCTTCAACACCGACCCGGGGCAGGTCGTCGGCCTCATCGCGGGCGGCCCGCAGGCGGTGGTCACCTCCGTCGAGGGGGCCGAGGACTCCGCCGAGCTGGCCCGCGCCGACCTCGACGCGCTCACGCTGACCCCGCTGGACACGGTGGTCGGCGTCTCCGCCTCCGGGCGCACCCCGTACGCCGTCGGCGCCGTCGAACACGCCCGGCGGCTCGGCGCGTTGACGATCGGCCTGTCCTGCAACGCGGACAGCGCGCTGGCGGCCGCCGCCGAGCACGGCATCGAGGTCGTCGTCGGCCCGGAGCTGCTGACCGGCTCGACCCGGCTGAAGGCGGGCACGGCACAGAAGCTGGTCCTCAACATGCTGTCGACGATCACGATGATCCGGCTCGGCAAGACGTACGGGAACCTGATGGTCGACGTCCGCGCGTCCAACGAGAAGCTGCGGGCCCGCTCCCGCCGGATCGTCTCCCTCGCCACGGGCGCGGACGACGAGGCCGTCGAACGCGCCCTGACCGAGGCGGACGGCGAGGTGAAGACGGCCATCCTGGTCCTGCTGGCGGACGTCGACGGCCCGACCGCCACGGAGCTGCTCAGCGCGGCGCGGGGGCATCTGCGGGTGGCGCTGCGAGAGGCCGGCGCCTGACCTCCGCCGCGTCCCGCAGCACCGCCACCAGCCGCTCGGCGGTCCGCACGTTGCACCGCCCCAACTGCACGAGGGCGTACGGCTCCTTCCCGGCCCCGGTGACGGGGTCCACGCACAGGGACGGCAGGACGACACCGACGGCACCGAACGCCTCCCGCAGGGACGCGACGATCTCTTCGGAGGACCTCATGGGGGGTCACCTCTCCACGCGGAGTTACTGATTCGCCACACAGAGTGGCGGAATCATCCCTAGGCTGGCCAGAGGGAATGTCCCAACACCCTTCGCTGTCCGACCGGGAGGTGCCATGCCGGGGCCCAAGGACCTGGATCCGTCGTCGTCGCCCCGTGCGCTGCTCGGCGCCGAGCTGCGGCACGCGCGAGAGAAGGCCGGCCTCAGCCAGGAGAAGCTGGGGCAACTGCTGTTCGTCAGCGGCTCGTTCGTCGGCCAGCTGGAGGCGGGCGCCCGCCGGATCCAGCCCGACCAGGCCCGGGTGCTGGACGAGGTGCTGGGCACCGACGACTTCTTCCAGCGCAACTGCCGGGTGACGGCACAGTCCCGGTACCCGGAGCACTTCGCGCAGGCGGCGGAGGCCGAGGCGACGGCCACGGAGATCCGCGAGTACGCCCCGCTCCTCGTCCCCGGCCTGCTGCAGACCCCCGCCTACGCCGAGGCGGTCTGCCGGGCCTACCAGCCGACCGCACCGCAGGAGACGATCGACCGCCTGGTGAGCGCGCGGATGGAGCGGACGCGTCTGCTCAGCGATCCAACACACCCGTTGTTGTGGGTGGTTCTGGACGAGGGCGCGCTGCGGCGGGTCACCGGCGGGCGCAAGGTGATGGCGGAGGCACTGCGGCACATCGCCGCCCTGATGCGCCGCAGCCGGGTCATCGTCCAGGTGCTGCCCTTCGAGGCCGGGGCGCACGCCGCCATGCAGGGCGCCCTCAAGCTCATGGAGTTCGAGGACGCGCCCCCGCTCGTCTACTTCGAAGGAGTCGGCACCGGACGGCTGGAGGACGACCCCGCCACCGTCCGACGCCGACGGCACACCTACGAGTTGCTCGCGGCCTGCGCGCTGTCTCCGTACAAGTCCCTGGCCCTCATCGAGGCCATGGCGCAGGATTACGCGCATGAGGAGCATCCCTGAGCAGGACCTGAAGGCGGCCACCTGGCACAAGTCCCGTCACAGCGGCGGCGACGGCGGCAACTGCCTCGAAGTCACCCACGACTTCCCCACCCTCGTCCCCGTCCGTGACTCCAAGACCCCCCACGGACCCGCGCTCGTCTTCTCCGAATCCGCGTGGGAGGCCTTCGTCGAAGCGGTCAGGATCTGACCTAATCGACTTCTACGGTGGGCCCATGACCGACACCACGAACACCACCACCGTCACGGACGAGCGCGCCGACCTCCTGGAGACGCTCGCCAAGCACCGGCACTTCCTGCGGTTCACCGCGCGTGATCTCACCGACGAGCAGGCGGGCGTCCGGAGCACCGCGAGCGCGCTGTGTCTGGGCGGGCTGATCAAGCACGTCACGTCGGTGGAGCAGAAGTGGGCCGACTTCATCGTGGACGGGCCGGCCGCGATGCCCGACTTCTCGACGATGACCGAGGCGGACTTCGCCAAGCGCGCCGACGAGTTCAAGATGCTGCCGGGCGAGACGCTGGCCGGGGTGCTGGCGGAGTACGAGGAGGTCGCCCGGCGCACCGACGAGCTGGTCGCGAAGCTGCCGGACCTGAACGCGTCCCACCCGCTGCCGCGGGCGCCGTGGTTCGACGAGGACGCGCGCTGGTCGGCCCGCAGGGTGCTGCTGCACATCATCGCGGAGACCGCGCAGCACGCCGGGCACGCCGACATCATCAGGGAGTCCCTGGACGGGGCGAAGACGATGGGCTGAGAGTTGGCGCGAAGGGGTGGGGACTGCCCAGACTGGGGTCCATGAACCACGCCCAGATGACCGCCCTGGGCCGTGCTCTCCGTGTCCTCGGTGAGCACGGCGACGCCCTCTCCGCGGAGACGCCCGACGCGAAACTGCACGAGATGAAGGCGGATCTGCGCCGCGCGCTGGAGCTGCTCGACGAGAGCGTCTCCGGCGCGGCGCCGGCCACGCGCTGCCCGGAGCATCCGAAGGGGCCGGTCGACGAGAACGCGCACGACCTGTGCCTGCTCTGCGAGACCCGGCGCCGGGCCGCGCGGCGTTCGGAGTTCAACGGCCCCGACGTGCCCCGCTCCCCCGAGCCGACGGCGCCGTCCCGGTACGGGGTGCGGGGTGACCGCCCACAGCCCCAGCAGCGCTGGCTGCCGGAGCTGTGGAACGGCCAGGAGTGGCAGCTGTGCGGCACCCCGCGCCGCGACCGCCGGGAGGCCGAGCTGTATCTCGCCGCCCAGCGGCGAGGCCCGCGCGCGGCGATGGCGTACCGGCTGGTGCACGAGTTCACCGACTACGAGGTGCTGCGGATCTGGGGCACCCCGGTGAAGGTCGACATCGAGCCCCTGGGCAATCTGTAGCCGCTACTTGACCGCAGCCGGTTCCGGGGCCGACTCGGCGGCGGGCTCGCCGGGGCCGGCGGCGTCCGGCTTCGGGATGAAGGACGCCACGACGAACGCGAGCAGCGCCGCACCGGCGCCGACCGCGAGGACCACCTTGAAGGCGTTCTCGGACGGCAGGGCGTAGCCGCCGAGGTCCGTGGTCATCTGGGCGAGGATGACGCCCGCGACCGCGCTCGCGGTGGACGTGCCGAGCGAGCGCATCAGCGTGTTGAGGCTGTTGGCCGCGGCCGTCTCCGAGGCGGGGACGGCGCCCATGATCAGGGCCGGCATGGAGCCGTACGCGAAGCCGATGCCCATGCCGATGACGCAGGCCACCAGGATGAAGTGCCAGACCTCGGACATCAGGACGATGTTGAGGCCGTAGCCCGCGGCGACGACGAGGACGCCGATCATCAGCGTGACCTTGGGACCCCGGGTCCGGGAGATGGCCGCCGACACGGGGGCCGTGGCCATCATGACCAGGCCGGACGGCGCCAGGCACAGGCCCGCGACCAGCATCGACTTGCCGAGGCCGTACCCGGTCTCGGCGGGCAGCTGGAGGAGCTGCGGGAGCACCAGGCTCATCGCGAACATCGCGAAGCCCACCGCTATGGACGCCAGGTTGGTGACGAGCACCTGGCGGCGGGCGGTCGTGCGCAGGTCGACCAGCGGCTCGGGGATGCGCAGCTCCCACCAGCCCCACACGAGCAGGATCACGACGGCCGCCACGAACAGGCCGACCGTGGTGCCGCTGCCCCAGCCCCAGTCGGCGCCCTTGGAGATGGCCAGCAGCAGGCAGACCAGTCCGGCCGCCATGCCGACGCCGCCGACGAGGTCGAACCGCCCGCCGGTGCGCACCCGGGACTCGGGGACGAACAGCAGCACGCAGATCAGCGCGACGACACCCATGGCCGCCGACGTCCAGAACAGCATGTGCCAGTCGAAGTTGTCGGCGATGACGGCGGCGGCGGGCAGACCGAGGGCGCCGCCGATGCCGAGGGAGGCGCTCATCAGGGCGGTGGCGGAGCCGAGGCGTTCGGCGGGCAGTTCGTCGCGCATGATGCTGATGCCGAGCGGGATCACACCGGACGCCAGGCCCTGGAGCACGCGGCCCACGACCATCGGGACGAGGGACTCGCTGAGCCCGCACATCACGGACCCGCCGATCAGCAGGACGACGCTGACGAGCAGCATCCGCCGCTTGCCGTACATGTCGCCGAGGCGGCCCATGACGGGCGTGGCGACGGCGGCGGCGAGCAGCGTCGCCGTGACCGCCCAGGCCGTGTCGGAGGCGGGCGCGTCCAGCAGCTTCGGCAGCTCCGGGACGATCGGGATGACCAGGGTCTGCATCAGCGAGACGACGATGCCCGCGAAGGCCAGCACCGCGACCACGGCGCTGGTGTTCGGCGGGGAGTCACCCCCGGCCACCGCGGTGGGAGGGGCAGGGGTGTGGGACATGGGGGTGCCTCCGTCGGCGTCCGAGCGTGACAGACACGCATTGATTGACGAAGGCAACCTTAAGTCAGTTGATTGACTTACTCAAATGAACAAAGGGGGACCCCCGGCCGTCCGGCACGGGGGTCCGGCCCTGGAGGGGGAGGGGTCAGCTGAGGGTCCGCAGCGACGCGGCGTCGTACGGCTTCAGCTCGTCGACGCGGCCCTCGAGGACCTTCGCCGCCCACTGCGGGTCCTGCAGCAGGGCGCGGCCGACGGCCACCAGGTCGTACTCGTCGCGCTCCAGCGCGTCCAGCAGGTCGTCGAAGCCCTTGGTGGCGGAGCCCTCCCCCACGAACGCCCGGATGAACTCGCCGTCGAGGCCGACCGAGCCGACCGTGATGGTGGGGAGGCCGGTCAGCTTCTTCGTCCAGCCCGCGAGGTTGAGGTCGGAGCCGTCGAACTCCGGGATCCAGTAGCGGCGGGTGGAGGCGTGGAAGGCGTCGACGCCGGCCGCGGCGAGCGGGGCGAGGATGGCCTCCAGCTCCTGCGGGGTCTCGGCGAGGCGCGCGTCGTACGCCTCCTGCTTCCACTGCGAGTAGCGGAAGATCACGGGGAAGGTGGGCGACACCCGCTCGCGTACGGCGGCCACGATCTCGGCGGCGAAGAGCGTGCGCGCGACCGGGTCGCCGCCGTAGGCGTCGGTGCGGCGGTTGGTGCCCGCCCACAGGAACTGGTCGACGAGGTAGCCGTGGGCACCGTGGATCTCCACGCCGTCGAAGCCGATGCGCTCGGCGTCGGCGGCGGCCTCCGCGAAGGCGGCGATCACGTCGTCCAGGTCCTGGCGGGTCATCGCCCGGCCGGTGGGCTCGTCGGCGCCGATGCGCAGCCCGGAGGGACCGATGGCCGGGGCGTCCGGGAAGGGCTGCTGGCCCTGCTCGCGGACCATGCCGATGTGCCACAGCTGCGGCACGATCGTGCCACCCGCCGCGTGCACCGCCTCGGCGACCTTCGCCCAGCCGGCCAGCTGCTCCTCGCCGTGGAACCGGGGCACCCGGTCGCTCTGGCCCGCCGACGGGTGCCCGACATAGGTGCCCTCGGTGACGATCAGACCGACGCCGGACGCCGCCCGGCGCGCGTAGTACGACAGCACGTCCTCCCCGGGGACGCCGCCCGGCGAGAACATCCGGGTCATCGGCGCCATCACGATGCGGTTCGGGACGGTGAGGCCGTTGATGACGGCCGGCCGGGACAGGATCTCGGCCGCACGGGAGGCGGCGGGCTGGGCGAGGGTCATACGGAGGGCTCCTCGGTGGGGGACGCGGTCGGCTGACCGGGCAGTATGTGCGCGTGCATTGTTACACCACCTTAAGCACTTCTCCGGCTCCCCCGCATCCCGTTCGCCGCTCCCGTCCGCGTGAGCCCGGACACGCCGAAGGGCGGCACCTCCTGCCGGAACAGGAAGTGCCGCCCTCCGTGTAGGACGTGACCGTCCGGGGTCAAGACCCCGAGGACGGTCAGAAGTCCATGTCACCGCCCGGCATGCCGCCGCCGGCCGGGGCCGCGGCCTTCTCCGGCTTGTCGGCGATGACGGCCTCGGTGGTGAGGAACAGCGCGGCGATCGACGCGGCGTTCTGCAGCGCGGAGCGCGTCACCTTGGCCGGGTCGATGATGCCCTCGGCGACCAGGTCGACGTACTCACCGGTCGCGGCGTTCAGGCCGTGACCCGGGGTGAGGTTGCGGACCTTCTCCACCACGACGCCGCCCTCGAGGCCGGCGTTGACGGCGATCTGCTTCAGCGGGGCCTCGAGCGCGAGCTTGACGGCGGCCGCACCGGTCGCCTCGTCACCCTGCAGCTCCAGCTTCTCGAAGACGCTGGAGGCCTGCAGCAGGGCCACGCCACCACCGGCGACGATGCCCTCCTCGACGGCCGCCTTGGCGTTGCGCACGGCGTCCTCGATGCGGTGCTTGCGCTCCTTGAGCTCCACCTCGGTGGCGGCACCGGCCTTGATGACCGCGACACCGCCGGCGAGCTTCGCCAGGCGCTCCTGCAGCTTCTCGCGGTCGTAGTCCGAGTCGCTGTTCTCGATCTCGGCGCGGATCTGGTTGACCCGGCCCTGGACCTGCTCGGAGGAGCCGGCACCGTCGACGATGGTGGTCTCGTCCTTGGTGATGACGACCTTGCGGGCCTTGCCCAGGAGGTCCAGGGAGGTGTTCTCCAGCTTGAGACCGACCTCCTCGGAGATGACCTCGCCACCGGTGAGGATGGCGATGTCGTTCAGCATCGCCTTGCGGCGGTCGCCGAAGCCCGGGGCCTTGACCGCGACGGACTTGAAGGTGCCGCGGATCTTGTTGACGACCAGGGTCGACAGGGCCTCGCCCTCGACGTCCTCGGCGATGATCAGCAGCGGCTTGCCCGACTGCATGACCTTCTCCAGGAGCGGGAGCAGGTCCTTGACGTTCGTGATCTTGGAGTTCGCGATCAGGATGTACGGGTCGTCGAGGACGGCCTCCATACGCTCCATGTCGGTGGCGAAGTACGCCGAGATGTAGCCCTTGTCGAAGCGCATACCCTCGGTGAGCTCCAGCTCCAGACCGAAGGTCTGGGACTCCTCGACGGTGATGACGCCTTCCTTGCCGACCTTGTCCATGGCCTCGGCGATGAGCTCGCCGATCTGGGTGTCGGCGGCGGAGATGGAGGCCGTGGAAGCGATCTGCTCCTTGGTCTCGACATCCTTGGCCTGCTCGAGCAGGGCGGCGCTGACGGCCTCGACGGCACGCTCGATGCCGCGCTTGAGGGCCATCGGGTTGGCGCCGGCGGCGACGTTGCGCAGGCCCTCCTTGACCAGGGCCTGGGCGAGGACGGTCGCGGTGGTCGTACCGTCACCGGCGACGTCGTCCGTCTTCTTGGCGACTTCCTTGACCAGCTCGGCGCCGATCTTCTCGTACGGGTCCTCGAGCTCGATCTCCTTGGCGATGGAGACACCATCGTTGGTGATCGTGGGGGCGCCCCACTTCTTCTCGAGGACGACGTTGCGGCCCTTGGGGCCGAGCGTCACCTTGACGGCGTCCGCGAGCTGGTTCATGCCGCGCTCGAGGCCGCGCCGCGCCTCCTCGTCGAACGCGATGATCTTGGCCATGTGAAGTGGTCCCTCCAGGACTGGGGGTGATTCCTTCGGACCGCGCCCGCGCCCGCGACGGACGGCTCGCCGGCCGCGTGGTTCCTTGCCCCACCTGGCCTGCGGGCCTCACCGACCCGGTCCTCCTTTGTCACTCTCACCTTCAGAGTGCTAACGCCAATGATTAGCACTCGGGGTACGAGAGTGCAAGGCGCCCGCGCTGCGCGCCCGTCGCGCACAGGGGCGCGCGGGCACGGCGAAGGGCCCGCGCCCCCCAGGAGGCGCGGGCCCTTCGAAGAAGAACGTCGCTGCTGTTCGTCGACGCGTGCTTCAGCCGGTCGCCAGCCGGACCATGTCCGCCTGCGGCCCCTTCTGACCCTGCGAGATCTCGAAATCGACCCGCTGGCCCTCTTCCAGGGTGCGGTAACCGTCCATCTGGATCGCGCTGTAGTGGACGAAAACATCCGCACCACCGTCGACCGCGATGAAGCCGTACCCCTTCTCCGCGTTGAACCACTTGACGGTGCCCTGAGCCATGCCTAACTCCCCTATTACTGGCCCTTGCACAGATCCACACTTCGCGGATCCGGGTCAGACCTCACCCCCCAATCGGTCGGGGGCGTGCGCCGGAACGCGTCGACCGCGGCTGAATGTATCTGCCCAACTGCCGTCTGCAACAGGTCAATCGGACGAGAAATCCGGGCACGACCGGTCGGGAATGTGGGGACAATTCCGCTGACTTCGCGTCAAGTCGGGCCGGACAAACGGGGCATAGGCCGCAAAAAGGCCGCGTACTTTGGCTACTTCTTGTCGGGTCGGCGGCACCCATCAAAGGCGGCCGGTCCATGAACCGGCGGTGCGTTCCCCAACTGTACCCCGCTCAATCACACAGAATTGCCTCCTCCGTTTCTCTCACGGAGGAGGCAATTCGATGAACGCTCGGTGAGCGCGGTTACCGAAGGTAATGTTCGGTCATCCGGTCAGCCGCCGGCGACGGCCGGAATGATGGAGACGCCGGCGCCGTCCGGAGTGGCGGTCTCCAGACCCTGCTCGAAACGCACGTCGTCGTCGTTCACGTACACGTTCACGAAGCGGCGGAGCTTGCCCTGGTCGTCCAGCACCCGGGCGGCGATCCCCGTGTGGTTCTTCTCCAGGTCGGAGATGACCTCGGCCAGGGTCGCGCCCTCGGCGGCGACCTCGGCCTGACCGCCGGTGTAGGTGCGCAGGATGGTCGGGATGCGAACGGTCACGCTCATGCGAGGCCAGCCTCTCGGAAGGAGTCAAGGTTGGGACGAATCGTCGCGGTGAGGCCCGTACCCGCCACCGCGTCCAGCGTCTTCAGGCCGTCACCGGTGTTCAGGACGACCGTGGTCCTGGTGGGGTCGAGGACCCCGCTCTCGATGAGCTTCTTCGTGACGCCCACCGTGACGCCGCCCGCGGTCTCGGCGAAGACGCCCTCGGTGCGCGCGAGCAGCTTGATCGCCTGCACGATCTCGGCGTCCGTCACGTCCTCCACCGCACCGCCCGTGCGGCGCGCGATGTCCAGGACGTAGGGGCCGTCGGCCGGGTTGCCGATGGCGAGCGACTTGGCGATGGTGTCCGGCTTCTGCGGGCGGACCACGTCGTGGCCCGCCTTGAAGGCGGTGGACACCGGCGAGCAGCCCTCGGCCTGGGCACCGAAGATCTTGTACGGCTTGTCCTCGACGAGCCCGAGCTTGATCAGCTCCTGCAGACCCTTGTCGATCTTGGTGAGCTGGGAGCCGGAGGCGATCGGGACGACCAGCTGGTCCGGCAGCCGCCAGCCGAGCTGCTCGCAGATCTCGTACGCGAGGGTCTTGGAGCCCTCGGCGTAGTACGGCCGCAGATTGACGTTCACGAAGCCCCAGCCCTCACCGGCCGGGTCGCCGATCAGCTCGGAGCAGAAACGGTTCACGTCGTCGTAGTTGCCCTCGATGCCGACGAGCTCGCCGCCGTAGATCGCGGCCATGACGACCTTGCCCTGCTCCAGGTCGTGCGGGATGAACACGCACGAGCGGAGGCCGGCGCGGGCCGCGGCGGCGCCCACCGCGCCGGCCAGGTTGCCCGTCGAGGAGCAGGACAGGGTGGTGAAGCCGAAGGCGCGCGCGGCCTCCAGGGCCTGCGCGACGACGCGGTCCTTGAAGCTGTGCGTCGGGTTGCCGGAGTCGTCCTTGACGTACAGGCCGCCGGTGACGCCCAGTTCGCGGGCGAGGTTGTCGGCCTTGACGAGCTTGGTCCAGCCGGGGTTGATGTTCGGCTTGTCCGCCACGTCGGCCGGGACGGGCAGCAGGGGCGCGTAGCGCCAGATGTTCGCGGGGCCCGCCTCGATGCGCTGACGGAGCTTCTCGGTGTCGTAGCCGGAGAAGTCGTACGCGATCTCGAGCGGGCCGAAACACTCCTCGCAGGCGAAGACCGGGCCGAGCGGGACCCGGTGGCCGCACTCGCGACAGGAGAGCGCCGCTGCGGGGCCGAGGTCTACGGTGGAGTCGGTGCTGCTTGCAACAGTCTGCACAGCCATGTGAGGCGAGGCCCTTTCTCCTCATCTTCCTCACGACGCATCTCGCCGTGAGACGGATTTGGCACCTTCCCTAGCCGGGAGCCTCGCGAGGACGATCAACGGTGACGATCGACGCTGATCTACGAGAACCGACTGGAGGGTTGCCGGGGCTTCATCGGGCCGTGTCCCTCTGCCCCTCTGGATGAGCGGTATGCGGTTGTACTGCGGTTGTGAACCCGGGCGACCCTGACATGCGATGGTCACTCGCGTTGTTCAAGACTGTAACCGAAGGCCAGGACAGTTGAGAGAGCCGTCCGAACCGCGAGATGGATCACCGACGTCGTTCGACAGTTTCGACAGTGAGGAGCCGCCGACCGTGCTGGAAGAAGTCGAGCGCTGGCTGATCAGCCGCTCCTGGTCCCTGGCCGACCGCCCGCTGCACCATGTCCTGGCCGCCAAACAGCGCAGCGGCCAGTCGGTGTCGGTCGTCCTGCCCGCGCTCAACGAGGAGGAGACGGTCGGCGACATCGTCGCGATCATCGCCCACGACCTGGTGCACCAGGTGCCGCTGGTCGACGAGATCGTCGTCGTCGACTCCGGGTCCACCGACCGCACCGCCGAGGTCGCCGCGGCGGCCGGCGCGCGGGTCGTGCACCGCGACGACATCCTGCCCCGCGTCCCGGCCGTGCCCGGCAAGGGCGAGGTGCTGTGGCGGTCGCTGCTGGTCACGGGCGGGGACATCGTCTGCTTCGTCGATGCCGACCTGCGCGAGTTCTCCTCGGACTTCGTCCTCGGCATCGTCGGGCCGCTGCTCACCGACCCCGGAATCGACCTGGTCAAGGCGATGTACGACCGCCCGCTCGGCGGCGCGTCCGGGCAGGGCGGCCGGGTCACCGAGCTGATGGCCCGCCCCCTGCTGAACATGCACTGGCCGCAGCTGGCCGGATTCGTACAGCCCCTCGGCGGCGAGTACGCGGCCCGGCGCAGCCTCCTGGAGCAGCTGCCCTTCCCGGTCGGGTACGGCGTCGAGCTGGGCATGCTGGTGGACGCCCTGCATCTGGTGGGCCTGGACGCCCTCGCGCAGGTGGACGTGGGGGTGCGCAAGCACCGGCACCAGGACGGGCAGGCGCTGGGCCGGATGTCCGCGGCGATCTACCGCACCGCCCAGCTGCGGCTGGCGCGCGGGCATCTGGTGCGTCCGGCGCTGACCCAGTTCGAGCGCGGCGCCGACGGTTTCGAGCCACGGACGTACTCGGTGGACACCGAGGAGCGGCCGCCGATGGTGGAGATCGCGGAGTACGCGACGCGCAGGGTCGCGTGAACGCCGGGCACCGGCCGTATACAGCGCGTACGTGAGCCCCCACTGAGCCGAACCGCACGTTTGAGCGTTTCCGGGCCGGGCTAGGTTGAGGCGTATGGCTTCCCCGCAGACTGCTGCCAAGGTACTGGTCGCCTCGAACCGCGGCCCGGTCTCCTACGAGGTGCGCGACGACGGTTCGCTGCACAGCAAGAGGGGCGGCGGCGGAATGGTCTCCGGACTGTCGGCGATCGGGCCGGACGCGGGCGCCCTGTGGGTGTGCTCGGCGCTGTCCGACGGCGACCGGGAGGCGGTGCGCCGCGGGGCCGGCGAGGACGGCGTGCTGATGCTGGACATCCCGGCGGACGTGCACGCGGACGCCTACAACGGCATCGCGAACTCGGTCCTGTGGTTCGTGCACCACATGCTCTACCAGACCCCGCTGGAGCCGGTCTTCGACGCGGAGTTCCGGCGCCAGTGGGCCTCGTACGAGACGTACAACCGCGCCTTCGCCGAGGCGCTGGCCGAGCGGGCGGCCCCCGGGGCGGCCGTGCTGGTGCAGGACTACCACCTGACGCTGGTGCCGGGGATGCTGCGCGAGCTGCGCCCGGACCTGCGGATCGGGCACTTCTCGCACACGCCGTGGGCGCCGCCGGAGTACTTCGCGATGCTGCCCGACGACATCGCCCGGCAGGTCCTCGGCGGGATGCTCGGCGCGGACCGGCTCGGCTTCCTCACCCGGCGCTGGGCGGACGCCTTCGAGGCGTGCTGCGAGCGGTTCGCCGGCGGGCTCGGCGGCACCCGGATCGGGGTGCACGGGCTGGGCGCGGACGCGGACTTCCTGCGGGCCCGCTCGCACGAGTCCGACGTGTCCGAGCGGATGACGGCGCTGCGCGAGGAGATCGGCACCGCCCCGGACGGCTCGCCCCGCCGCACCGTCGTGCGCGTCGACCGCACCGAGCTGTCCAAGAACATCGTGCGCGGCCTGCTGGCGTACCGGCAGCTCCTCGACGACCACCCCGAGTGGCGCGAACGGGTGGTGCACGTCGCCTTCGCCTACCCCTCCCGGCAGGATCTCGCCGTCTACCGCGAGTACACGGCCGAGGTGCAGCGGGTCGCCCGGGAGATCAACGACGCCTACGGGACGCCCGGCTGGACGCCGGTCGTCCTGCACGTCAAGGACGACTTCGCCCGCTCCCTGGCCGCCTACCGGCTGGCGGACGTGGCCCTGGTCAACCCCATCCGGGACGGTATGAACCTGGTCGCCAAGGAGGTGCCGCTCGTCTCCGACGAGGGGTGCGTCCTGGTCCTGTCCCGCGAGGCCGGCGCCTTCGAGGAACTCGGCGAGGACGCCCTCCCGGTCAACCCGTACGACGTGATCGCCACGGCGGAGGCGCTGCACGAGGCGCTGTCGGTGCCCCCGGCGGAACGGGCGGAACGCTCCAAGCGCCTGGCGGCCGCGGCGACGGCCCTGCCCCCCGCCCAGTGGTTCCTGGACCAGCTGAACGCGCTGACGGGGGACGGGGCCGACGGGGCCTGACCGGTCAGGCCGTGGCCGTGCGGTCCGTCTTCGCGCGGCCCGTCTTGATGCGGTCCGCGAGGGTGCGCAGGAGCGCGACCACGCCCTCGGGACCCGGGACCACCACGTCCGCCCGCTCGGAGAGTTCCGTGACCTCCTCGCTGCCGCTGCAGACCAGGAGGCCGGGGACGCCCTTGGCGCGCAGGTCGTCGACGGCGGCGTAGGCGGGCAGGTCGCCGAGGTCGTCGCCGGCGTACAGGACCGCCTCGGCGCCGAGGGCGTGGGCGAGGTCGCTCAGGGCCTTGCCCTTGTCCATGCCGGGCGGGCGCAGTTCGAGGACCATCCGGCCCGGTTCGACGATGAGGCCGTTGCGCTCGGCCAGGTCGGTGAGCGGGCCGCGCAGGGCGTCGAAGGTGCCCTGCGGGTCGGCGGCGCGGCGCGTGTGCACGGCGACCGCGTGCCCCTTGTCCTCGATCCAGGTGCCGTCCTCGTGCTCCGCCAGCAGGGCGGGCAGCGCGGCGCGGGCGGCGGCGACCCCGCGGTGCGGGTCGGGTGCGGACAGCTCACCGCTCGCGGCGTCCCAGCGCTCGGCGCCGTAGTGCCCGAGCACCACCAGGTGCTCCAGGCCCGGGACCCCGGCGAAGCCTCCGTGGTGCACGGCCACCTCGGCGGGCCGGCCGGTGATCACGGCGACGGCGGCGACCTCGGGCGCGAGCTCGGCGAGCGCGGGCACCGCCTCCGGGTGGGCGCGCGCCTTCTCCGGGTCGGGCACGATCGGCGCGAGGGTCCCGTCGAAGTCCAGGGCGACCAGGGCGCGGGCGGGCCGGGCGAGCAGCGCGGCCAGCCCGTCCCGGCCGGGACGGGTGGCGGGCTCCGGCAGGGCCGCGCCGGACGCGGGGGCGGACGGGGTCGGGTCGTTCGGATCGTTGTGACGGGCCATACCTGGACACTATCCAGCGGCGCGCCGAGTAGCCCTCAGCGTTCGGATCGCCGCGCCTCGCGCACCCGGCGCAGCCGGTTCACCGTCACCGGGTCGTGGGCCAGGGCCCTCGGGTCGTCCAGCAGGGCGTTGAGCAGCTGGTAGTAGCGCACCGGCGCCAGGCCCAGCTCCTCGCGTATGGCGCGCTCCTTGGCGCCGGGGCCGGGAAAGCCCCGGCGCTCCAGGGCGAGCACCGCCCGTTCGCGGTCGGCGAGGGCCGGCTCGGGCCGTTCCTGCTGCTGGTCCATGCCTGGCACCGTAACCCCCGCCACCGACAGCGGCTCCTACTCGGCGGCGTCCAGCCGGTTCGCCGTGGTCTGGAGCCGAGCCAGGACGGTCGCCGGGCTGCCGCCGGAGGTGACCGTCGCGCCGATGCTCTTCTTGACGTCCGCGCTGACCGTGGCCCAGGAGGTCCGGCCGACCGGGTAGAGCTCGGAGGACGGCAGCTGCTCCAGGAACGGCTTGAGGTCGGCGTCCTCCTTCGCGCCGGACATCACATGGGACGCGGAGGTGGTGACGGGGAGCAGGTCGTAGCGCCGGGAGAAGTCCAGGACGTTCTTCTCGTCGTAGACGAAGTTCAGGAACGTGCCGATCTGCTCGGCGTGGTCGTTCTGCTTGAACGCCATCATCCAGTCGGCCACGCCCATGGAGAACTTGGTGGGCCCGTCGAGGCCGGGCATGGGCACCATGCCGAACTCCACGCCCTTCTTCTCGGCCGTCTGCATCAGCGAGGGGTGCCCGTTGAGCATGCCGACGTCGCCCTCGGTGAAGGCGGTGAAGGCGTCGGCGCGGTTCAGCTCGCCGGGCGGGACCGGGCCGGTGAGGCCCTTGCCGACCAGGTTGTCCCGCAGCCAGGTGAAGGTGCCGACGTTCTCCGGGGAGTCGATGCTGTAGGTGCCGAGCTGGGGGTCGGTGTAGCCGCCCCCGCCGCTGAGCAGCCACTGCATCGTCTCGGCCTGCGCCTCCTCGGACCCGAGCGGCAGCGCGTACGGGTACTTCACGCCCTGCGCCTTGAGTGCGGCGGCGGCGGACGCCAGCTCCTTCCAGGTCCGCGGGGCGGACAGGCCGGCCTGCTGGAAGAGGGTCTTGTTGTAGAAGAGCAGCCGCGTCGAGGACGCGAAGGGGAGGCCGTACTGGACGCCGTCCACCTGGCCCGCCTCGGCGAGCTGCGGGACGAGGTCGGCCTGCACCGGGATGGAGAGCAGGTCGTCGGCCGGGTAGAGCAGGTCCTTCGCGGCATAGTCGGCGTAGGCGCCGATCTGTGCGAGGTCGGGTGCCTCGCCCGCGGCGACCATCTCCTTGACCTTGGCGTCGACCTCGTTCCAGGAGTACACCTCGACGTCGACGGTCACGCCGGGATGCTCCGCCTCGTACGCCTCGGTGAGCTTGTCCCAGTACTTCCGCGAGCTGGTGGCCTTGCTGTCGCCGTAGTCGGCCGCCACCAGCCTGAGCGTGACGTCGTCCGTGTCACCAGTCACTCCGCAGCCGCCCAGCACCGCCGTCATGCCCAGTGCGGCCACCACCGCGACGACCGTCCCTGTACGCCTCCGACCACGCCGTTGCACGCGAATCCGCCCCATGCCTCTGTTCGAAAATTTCGAATCGTCATACATATGTGCCCCCACAGGTCTACACCACGTAAGTGGACTAGACCTCTCGCGGGTCGGCAAGCCACACTGTCCCCCGTGAGACATGTCATCGCCCTGGACGTGGGCGGCACCGGGATGAAGGCCGCCCTGGCCGGGGCGGACGGCGAGCTGCTCCACCAGGCCCGCCGGCCCACCGGCCGCGCGCGCGGACCGGAGGCCGTCGTCGAGGGCATCCTCGACTTCGCCGCCGAGCTGCGCGCCCACGGCGAGCGGCACTTCGGCGAGCCCGCGGCCGCCGCCGGTGTCGCGGTCCCCGGGATCGTCGACCCCGAGCGCGGCCTCGCCGTCTACGCCGCCAACCTGGGCTGGCGGGACGTCCCGCTGCGCGATCTGCTCGCCGCACGGCTCGGCGGGGTCCCCGTCGCCCTCGGCCACGACGTGCGCACCGGCGGCCTCGCCGAGGGCCGCGTCGGAGCCGGCCGCGGCGCCGACCGCTTCCTGTTCGTGCCCCTCGGCACCGGGATCGCCGGCGCCATCGGCATCGACGGCCGGGTGGAGGCGGGCGCGCACGGCTTCGCCGGCGAGATCGGCCATGTCGTCGTCCGGCCCGGCGGCGTCCCCTGCCCCTGCGGACAGCGGGGCTGTCTGGAGCGGTACGCCTCGGCGGCCGCCGTCAGCGAGGCGTGGGCCGCCGCCTGCGGCGACCCGGAGGCCGACGCGGCGGACTGCGCCAAGGCCGTCCTGTCCGGCGACCCGAACGCCGTCCGCGTATGGCGGACGGCCGTGGACGCGCTCGCCGACGGTCTGGTCACCGCCCTCACCCTGCTGGACCCGCGCACCCTGATCATCGGTGGCGGTCTGGCCGAGGCGGGGGAAACCTTGTTCACACCCCTGCGGGACGCGGTCCGGCGGCGGGTCACCTTCCAGAAGCTGCCGGAGATCGTCCCCGCGGCACTCGGGGACACGGCCGGCTGCCTCGGTGCCGGTCTTCTGGCCTGGGATCTCCTCACATCCACCGACCGCACGGAGGAATCGGCCTGATGGCAATCCCCTCAGGGGCGCGGGACAGCGCCACAACGCACCCCCGGCCCGCGGCGGACAGGGGGCCCCTCGTCCTGTCCGGCGCCCACGTGGTCCTGCCGACGGGGACGCTCGAAGAGGGCCAGGTGATCGTCGACGGCGCCCGGATCGCCGGCACGGCACCGGAGAACGCCCGCCGTGCCGACCTCACCGGCCACTGGATCGTCCCCGGCTTCGTGGACATCCACAATCACGGCGGCGGCGGGGCCTCCTTCACCTCGGGCACGCCCGAGGACGTGCTCCAGGGCATCCGCACCCACCGGCTGCACGGCACCACCACCCTCGTCGCCTCCACCGTCACCGGCGACATGGACTTCCTCACCCACCGGGCGGGCCTGCTCGCCGAGCTCGCCGAGCAGGGCGACATCGCGGGCATCCACTTCGAGGGGCCGTTCATCTCGCCGTGCCGCAAGGGCGCGCACTCCGAGGAGCTGCTGCGTGACCCGGACCCGGCGGACGTCCGCAAGCTGGTCGACGCGGCCCGCGGCCACGCGGCGATGGTCACCCTCGCCACCGAGCTGCCGGGCGGCATCGACTCCGTACGGCTGCTCGCCGAACACGGGGTGATCGCCGCGATCGGGCACACGGACGCCAGCTACGAGCAGACCGTGGAGGCGATCGACGCCGGCGCGACCGTCGCCACCCATCTGTTCAACGCGATGCCCCCGCTCGGCCACCGTGACCCCGGCCCGATCGTGGCCCTCCTGGAGGACGAGCGGGTGACGGTCGAGCTGATCAACGACGGCACCCATCTGCACCCGGCCTCGCTGGAGCTGGCGTTCCGTCACGCGGGCGCCGACCGGGTCGCGTTCATCACGGACGCGATGGACGCCGCCGGCTTCGGCGACGGCCGCTACATGCTCGGCCCGCTGGAGGTGGAGGTCGCCGACGGCGTGGCCCGCCTGGTGGAGGGCGGCTCGATCGCGGGCTCCACCCTCACCCTGGACCGCGCCTTCAAGCGCGCGGTGACCGTCGACCGGCTGCCGGTCGGGGACGTGGTGGCGGCCCTGTCGGCCAACCCCGCGAAGCTGCTCGGCCGCTACGACCGCGTCGGCTCGCTGGAGCCCGGCAAGGACGCCGACCTGGTCGTCCTGGACGCCGACTTCGACCTCAAGGGCGTGATGCGCCGGGGCGAATGGGTGATCGATCCCCAACTGGGGTGATGTGTCCGCCTGTTGAGGGCGGTGGTTGTCCTGGGAGACTGTGACGGCCGCCGCCCTTTTGGCATGATCGTGACGCCCGCACCGGACGTCCGCGGGTGAACGGCACACACATCGAGAACTTCTTTCGGGGGAGGTCGGCCCAGGTGATCCTGACGGTCACGCTGAACACCGCTCTCGACATCACGTACCGGGTCGGGGCGCTGCACCCCCACACCTCCCACCGGGTCTCCGAGGTCACCGAACGCGCCGGCGGGAAGGGCCTGAACGTGGCCCGCGTCCTGGCGGCCCTCGGACACGAGGTGACGGTCACCGGCTTCGCGGGCGGTACGACGGGCCGGGAGGTGCGGGAGCGGCTGACCGCCACCGCCGGGGTGGTCGACGCCCTGGTCCCGGTGACCGGCCCGACCCGGCGCACCGTCGCCGTCGTCGACGACCGCACCGGTGACACGACCCAGCTGAACGAGCCCGGCCCGACCGTCTCGCCCGCCGAGTGGTCCGCCTTCCAGGAGGCGTACGACACCCTCCTCGCCGGCGCGTCCGCGGTGGCCCTGTGCGGCAGCCTGCCGCCGGGGGTGCCGGTCGGGGCCTACGCCGGACTGGTCCGCTCCGCGCGGGCGGCCGGGGTGCCGGTCCTCCTCGACACCAGCGGGGAGGCGCTGCGCCGGGGGGTCGCCGCCCGCCCGGACGTGCTGAAGCCGAACGCCGGGGAACTGGCCGAGCTGACCGGGTCGCACGAGCCGTCCCGGGCGACGCAGGACGCGCGGCGCCGGGGCGCCCGAGCGGTGGTGGCCTCCCTCGGCGAGGGCGGACTGCTCGCGGTGACCCCGGAGGGGCGCTGGCGCGCGGCCCCGCCCGCCCGGCTGCGCGGCAACCCGACGGGCGCCGGTGACGCGGTGGTCGCGGGGCTGCTGTCGGGGCTGGTCGAAAATCTGGCCTGGCCGGACCGGCTGGCCCGGGCGACGGCGCTGGGCGCGGCGAGCGTGGCGGCACCGGCGGCCGGAGAGTTCGACCGCGGCACCTACGAGGACCTGCTGGGCCGGGTGGCGGTGACCGGCGAGGCCACCGCCGCGTAAGCCGTACTTACGATTTGACCCAGCCCTTGACCAGCCACATCTGGTCGAGCAGGGCGTCGCACTGGTTGCCCTCCTCGCACGACACCTTGATCGTGTTCGTGCCCTTGTTGAGCTGGACGTAGTTGTAGGTCTTCGTCCAGCCCTTCTCGTAGTCGCCCTCGGCGGCGTGCGCGTAGTTCTTGAGGTTGACCGGAGCGGTGGAGGGCGTGCCGTTGACCGTGAGCGTCGCGTTCTGGTCCTTGCCCGGGACGCTGTAGCCGACATAGACGGTGTACTTGCCGCCCTTCGGAATGCCGTTCACCGTCCAGGTGACCGACGAGCCGACCTGGTTGAAGCCGGTCACGTACACGCCGCCGTCCGCCTGGGCGCCCTTGACGTCGGACGCGGTGGCCGCGGTGCCGCCGAGGGCCAGCGTCTTGGCGTCGCTCTTCGGCAGCTCGACCTCGTCGCCGGGGCCGGTGGTCTTCGACGGCTTGGACTCCGCGCTCTGGGACTGCGTCGGGCCCGCCTGCGCGCCGTCGCCCGAGGGGTCGTCCTCGTCGTCGCCGCCCAGCATGGCCACGCTGATGCCGATGACGACCGCCGCGACGACCGCGATGGCGCCGATCAGCAGGCCCTTGGTGTTGGGCCCGCGACCGCGCCCGCCGCCACCGGTTCCGGCGCTGTGGGACATCTGGGTCGTCTGCGCCCCGCCGGGCAGGGTCTCCGGGGCCGCGTAGTGCGCGTTGGGCTGGCCGTAGGCGCCCTGCTGCTGCGGTATCTGGCCGGGACCGGCCGGCTGCTGGCCGTACTGGCGCTGGCCGACGGTCCGCACCCGGTTGACGGCGTTCGGGTAGCCGTAGCCACCGGACGGGGGCTGGGCGCCGTTGGCCTGCCCGTCGGCGTAGAGGTAGCCGAACGGGTCGTCGTCCTCGGGCGTAGTGGCGCCGTTGTTGCCGGACGTCATCCCTTGGTACTCCTCACCAGGTGCGGGCTGCGATGCAGGGGGTCAGAGTGGCGAGCCTACCCGCTCCTGTGCGCCCAAACGGGTGACTCACACCGCACCAGCTCGCTGACCTGGACTTCATCCCGCCCGTCTGTGCTGTTTGGGACGAGATCGTTTCTCTACGTACATCCGCTCGTCGGCGGACTTCAACACTTCGTCCGCGGTCATTCCGCAGTGTGCCCATCCGATGCCGAAGCTGGCGCCCACGCGCACGGCCCGGCCCTCGGCCCGGATGGGCTGGATGATCTCGTTGCGCAGCCGGACGGCGAGATCCTGGGCGTCGGCCCGGCCGAGCCCGTCCGCGAGGATCACGAACTCGTCGCCGCCGAGCCGGGCGACCGTGTCGCCGTCGCGGACGCCCCGGGTCAGCCGCCGGGCCACCTCGATGAGGACCGCGTCACCCGCGTTGTGCCCGAACCGGTCGTTGATCGACTTGAAGCCGTCAAGGTCGCAGAAGAGCACCGCGAGGCCCTTGGTGCCGTCGTCGCGCTCGGACTCCTCGGGCGCGACGCTGTGCACATGGTGGTCGTAGGCGTCCAGCGCCGCCGAGCCGGGGAAGTCGAAGCCGTGCCCGTTGGCGTCGAAGACGGCGGGGTGGCCGTAGGCGGCGTCCGTGGATTCCAGCGCGCCCCCGTGCGCCTGGCGCTTGCACAGCCGGGCGGACAGGCGTGAGCGCAGCTCCGCCGAGTTCGGCAGGCCGGTGAGCGAGTCGTGGGAGGCGCGGTGGGCGAGCTGGAGCTCGCGGCGCTTGCGCTCCTCGATGTCCTCGACATGGGTGAGCAGGAAGCGCGGGCCGTCGGCGGCGTCCGCGACCACGCTGTTGCGCAGGGAGACCCAGACATAGGTGCCGTCCCGGCGCGCGAGCCGCAGCTCGGCCCGGCCGCCCTCGGCGGAGGTGCGCAGCAGGGTGCCGATGTCCTCGGGGTGGACCAGGTCGGAGAAGGAGTAGCGGCGCATCGCGGAGGCCGGGCGGCCGAGCAGCCGGCACAGGGCGTCGTTGGTGCGCAGTATGCGGCCGTGCTGGTCGCCGCCCATCTCGGCGATCGCCATGCCGGAGGGCGCGTACTCGAAGGCCTGCCGGAAGCTCTCCTCGCTGGCCCGCAGCGCCTGCTGGTCACGCTCCAGACGGACCAGGGCCCGCTGCATATTCGCGCGTAGACGTGCGTTGCTGATGGCGATGGCGGCCTGGAAGGCGTACATCTGGAGCGCCTCGCGGCCCCAGGCGCCGGGCAGCCGGCCGTTGCGCGGGCGGTCGACCGAGAGCACGCCGATCAGCTCGCCGCACGCGCCGCCGTGCACGCCGGGCGTGTACATGGGGGCGAAGAGGCGGTCGGCGGGGTGCCACTCGTCCTCGAAGCGGGGCGCGGGGCCCTCGGTGTACCACTGCGGGACGTCGTCGTCGTCGAGGACCCAGCCCTCGGTGTGCGGGATGAAGACCAGGTCGCCCCAGTGCTCGCCCATGTTCAGCCGGCGGTCCCAGGACTCGCGGGAGCCGACGCGGCCGGTGATCAGGGCCTCGGCAGCCGGGTTGCCGGCGAAGGCGGCGACCACGAGATCGCCGTCGGGGCGCACCAGGTTGACGCAGGCGAGTTCGTAGCCGAGGCCGTTGACGACGCCGTCGGCGACGGTCTGGAGGGTGTCGGCCAGACTGCGAGCCGTGTTCATGTCAGCCATGACCTGGTGCAGTTGCCGCAGGGTCGCAAGACGGACGTACGGTTCCGACTCGGTCTCCATGCTCGCCCTCCCCCCGAGACCTCGCAGCGCTTCAAGGGTGCTCTTCGGCATATCGTCCTTGCTGGGTTCACCGCCACTGAATCACAGCGCGCTGCCCACTCGGTACACAGGGTCAACAATTAATGGCCCTTGTGACTCAAGTCACAGAAGAACATGAACAATTGAGCGGCGTTTCCGCGTTTTTCCTGTGCGTTCACAGAACGCAAACTTGGCGGCTGTGTGGAGGTGCCGCGAAACGCCCCGGAAGCCCGTACGTCGCGAGTCCTAGGTCCGTTCTCGTCCGCAGGCCCGATGTGCCCGCCGCCGGCCGACATTAGCGTTTCCCCGTGCCGAACTTCACCACTCCCGCGCCGCCCGTCACCGCCGTCCTCCCCGCCTCGCGCGGCCCCCACGGGCATGCTGAGGGAGTGAGCAACGACGAGTTCCGCGCCGCCATGTCGCGGCTGGCCGCGGGTGTGGTGCTGGTGACCGCCCTGGAGCCGCCCCTGGACCCCGACGACCCGCACGCGCCGGCCGGCGAGGACGTCGGGATGACGGCCACCGCCTTTCTGTCCGTGTCCCTGGACCCGCCGTTGGTGCTGGTCAGCCTGCGGGAGGGCTCGCGCATGGACGACCTGCTCGACGAGCAGCCGCTGTGGGCGGTGTCCGTCCTCTCCGAGAGCCAGCGGCACATCGCGGGCCGCTTCGCCATGAAGGGCCGGGTGAGCGACCGGCTGCTCTTCGCCGACATCCCGTACACGCGCGGCGCCGAGACGGGCGCCCCGCTGGTGGGCGGCGCGCTCGCCACGCTGGAGTGCCGCACCGAGCAGCGGGTGACGGCCGGCGACCACACGCTGGTGATCGGCCGCGTCCTGACGGCCTCGCTGCCGAGCCCGGACGGCGGCCCGCTGACGTATTTCCGGGGCCGTTACCGGCAGTTGAGGTGATCTCCGCGCGCGATGAGCGGCCGTCGCGGAGGAAATTCCCGCGCCTGTGGAAGATCGCGCGGCTTACCCTCCCGGGATGACGTCGATCACTTCCTCGCCGCGACTCGAAAAGATCACACCTGGAAATCTCGAGTCCGCCACGGGCATACGGGTCCGCCCCGACCAGGAACACGCGGTGACCCCCGTCGTGGAGTCCCTCGCCGAGGCGTACGTCCACCCCGAGGGGGTGGCCTGGCCGCGGCTGATCATGGACGGCGAGCGCCCGGTCGGCTTCCTGATGGCCTTCCTCGACATCGACTGGTACGGCGACGGCGGCAGCGTGCGCCGCTCGGGGCTGTGGCGGCTGAACATCGACGCGCGCGAGCAGGGCCGGGGCTACGGCCGGTTCGCGGTCGCGAGCGTGGCCGACGAGATCCGCCGCCGCGGCGGCCGAGAGCTGTACGTCACCTGGCACCCGGGCCCGGACGGCCCCGAGGGCTTCTATCTCGGCCTGGGCTTCCGTACGACCGGGGAGACGTCCGGCGACCAGACGGTGGGCGTGCTGGACCTGACGACGGCGAGTCTCTAAGGGCTGTCCCGAGAGCCTTCAGTTCCAGTCCCGGCCGGAGCGGCCGCGCTTGGTCTGGGCGCGCTGCTTCTTCTGCTGCAGCCGCCGCTCGTTGATCCCGCGCGGGACGCGCGTGGGGCGGCGCGGCTTGGGCGGCGGGGCCGTCGCCTCCGCGAGCAGCGAGGCCATCCGTACGGCGGCGGTCTCGCGGTTGCGCCACTGGGAGCGGTGCTCGGAGGACCGTACGGTCAGGACGCCGTCGACCAGCCGGCCGGCCAGCCGCTCCAGCGCGCGTTGCTTCCACACCTCGGGCAGCGCCTCGGTGGCCGCGAGGTCGAAGCGCAGCTCGACCTGCGAGTCACTGGTGTTGACGTGCTGGCCCCCGGGACCGCCCGAGCGCGAGAAACGCCACATGAGCTCGGCCTCCGGGAGGGAGACGGAGCCGCGGATGACATGGGGACCGGACATGTCCTCCATGGTCCCGCGCCTGTCCCGTCCACGTCACGCGAATATCGGCGGCGTACCGGCGGCGGTTGCCCCCTGCGGGCGTTCTTCGGCAAAGAAAGTAAAGACACCTGGAACTGAGCTACCGCTCTCCGCGTTCATAGGGGTAGCTGTAGCTTCTAGCCGTACCGCAACGAGGGAAGGGACTCCCAACAATGGCTGTAAGCCTGTCCAAGGGTGGCAACGTCTCGCTCACCAAGGAGGCTCCGGGCCTGACCGCCGTCACCGTGGGTCTCGGCTGGGACGTCCGCACCACCACCGGCACGGACTTCGACCTCGACGCCTCGGCGATCGCGGTCAACACGCAGGGCAAGGTCTACTCGGACGCCCACTTCGTCTTCTTCAACAACAAGCAGACCCCGGACAGCACGATCGTGCACACCGGTGACAACCGCACGGGCGAGGGCGCCGGCGACGACGAGGCGATCAACGTCAACCTGGCGGGTCTGCCCGCCGACATCGACAAGATCGTGTTCCCGGTCTCCATCTACGACGCGGAGAACCGCTCGCAGAACTTCGGCCAGGTCCGCAACGCGTACATCCGCATCGTGAACCAGGCCGGCGGCGCCGAGATCGCCCGCTACGACCTGTCGGAGGACGCCGCGACCGAGACCGCCATGGTCTTCGGCGAGCTGTACCGCAACGGGGCGGAGTGGAAGTTCCGTGCCGTCGGCCAGGGTTACGCCTCGGGCCTCGTCGGCATCGCGCAGGACTTCGGCGTCAACGTCTGACGGTCCCCCGCACCGACCCGAACCCCCCGGTTCCGCCGGGGGGTTCCGGCGTCGTACGGCCGCGCGGGCGCCCCTCCGATAGGTTGCCCCCGTGATCCTCGACCCCCTGCCGACCACTCCCGACCACGACATCCCGGCCCCGCTCCTGACCGAGCTGACCGCCCTGTACGCCTCCAACCGCGCGTTCCAGGCGCTCAGCGGCGACTTCCCCGACCCCGACGACATCCGGCCGGAGCAGGTGGCGGCGGCCCTGGCCGACGAGCTGGCCGTACCGGGGGCGGAGGTCCTGCTCGCGCGCAGCGCCGGACGGCTGGTCGGCGTCGTGATCACCCTGGCCCGCCACCCCGACCCCGACGATCCTGACCCATGGATCGGGCTGCTGATGGTGGACGCGTCGGCCCAGCGCCAGGGCCACGGCACCCGGCTCGCCGCGCTCGTGGAGGAGCGCCTGTCGGCCGCGGGCCACAGCGGCGTCCGCCTCGCGGTCCTCGACGGCAACGCTCCGGCCCTCGCCTTCTGGGCGTCCCTCGGCTACGAGGCGATCGGGCACGGCAGGGACCGCGAGCACGACCGGCCTTGCACGGTGCTGCGCAAGTCCCTGGCCGTCACCCCGCGCGCGGTGCTCACCGGCGCCCGGGTGGCCGTGCTCGACCCCGAGGGCGCGGTGTTCCTGTTCCGCTACGCCGACGACGAGGCCGGCCCGCACTGGGCCCTGCCCGGCGGCCCCGCCTCGGAGGAGGACCCCCGCGAGACCGCCGTACGCGAACTGCGCGCGGAGACCGGCTGGACGGACGTCGAGCCGGGGCCGCTGCTGTGCACCTGGGACCACGACTTCACCCACCAGGGCATCCCGCTGCGCCGCCGGGAGCACATCTACCTCGCGCTCGGCGCGCGCCGGGAGCCGACGGGCCCTCAGCTCGGCGAGGACGGCGGCGAGATCCTCGGCTGGCACTGGTGGACGGCGGCCGAACTCGTCGCCGCGCCGGAGCCGTTGTGGCCGCCGGACCTGGCCCGGCTGCTGGCCTCGTACACCGAGAGCACCGAGAGCACCGAGAACGGGGATTCCTGAGCCGTCATGGACTGGACGACCCTCGCCGCCACGGCCCTGGGCGCCTTCATCGGCGTCGGCTCGACCCTCGTCGCCGACCGCGTCCGGTGGCGCCGCGACCAGGCCGACCGCACCCGCCAGGAACGCCGCCGGATCTACGTCACCGCCCTCACCACCTACCGGCTGGCCTACGAGGACATGCGCGAGGCCGCCGTGACCGGCGACGGCCGGGAGCGCGCGGCGGCCGTACGCCAGGCGTTCCGCTCCTCGGGCTGCGACGAGGCCCGCGAGAGCGCCCTGCTGTGCGCCCCGCAGGAGATGGCGGACGTCCTGGAGGCCGTGTACGCCACCCTCCGGGATCTGCAGACCGCCTTCGCCACCGGCGATCCCCCGCTCGACTCCGCCGCGATGCAGGAACGCCGGTTGAAGCACGCGGAGGCGGTGTGGGCGGCACGGGCGGCGATACGGGAGGACGTGGAGAAGGCCGAGCCGCGTTAAGGGCGCTCGGGCTTGCCCTTCCCGTACAACCAGTCCCGCCAGATGGGGGTGAAGTCCTCGTCGGGAGCCGTCCGTTCCACGTACGACGTGAAGTCGTCGGTGTCGGCGTTGCCGTGGCGGTGCTTCGCCGCCCAGCCCCGTACAAGCTCCCGGAAGTCCTCGTCCCCGACCGTCTGCCGGATCTTGTGGAGCACCATCGCGCCGCGCGAGTAGACGGGTTCGTCGGAGATGCGGTCGGCGCCGGGGGGCTCGGCGGGCGGGAAGGACCACAGGTCCTCGTGCTCGTCCTCGCCGTGGTCGTGGAGGGCGTCGAAGGTCTCCTGCGCGCTGTCGCCGCCGTGGTCCTCCCGCCACAGCCACTCCGCGTACGTGGCGAAGCCCTCGTTCAGCCACATGTCCCGCCAGCTCTCCGGGGTCACCGAGTTGCCGAACCACTGGTGGGCCAGCTCGTGCACGAGCAGCTCGGTGTCGGGGGCGCCGGGGAAGACGGGACGGTTCTGCGTCTCCAGCGCGTACTCGGCGTCCGACTCGCCCGCGACGATCGCGCCGGTGGAGGCGAACGGGTAGGGGCCGAAGGTGTCCTCGCCCCACCGCACGACCTCCGGCAGCGTCGCCAGCGCCTTCCGGGCGGCCTTCTCCTGGCCGGGGACGACGGCCGCGTACACGGGCATCTCCCGGTCCGCCGCCGTGCGCACGGTGGACCGGTGCACGGTGTAGTCGCCGATGGCGAGGGTGGCCAGATACCCGGCCATCGGTTCGCCCGTACGCCAGCGGAAGGCCGTACGGCCGCCGGTGGTGCGCCGGCCGGCGAGCTCCCCGTTGGACACCACCTCGGTGCCCTCCGGCACGGTCACCGTGACGTCGTAGGTCGCCTTGTCGGACGGGTGGTGGTTGCCGGGGAACCACGCCATCGAGCCGGTCGGCTCCCCCAGCGCGAGCGCCCCGCCCCCGGCGGTGCGCAGCCAGCCCTCCTTGGAGCCGTCGGGGTCGGTGACAGTGCGGGGGCTGCCGGAGTAGCGCACGACGGTCCGGAAGGTCTCGCCCTCGATGAGTTCGTCGCGCGGCCGCACGATCAGCTCCTGGCCGTTGCGGCTGAAGCGGGCGGGGCGCCCCTCCACCTCGACCCGCTCGACGTCCAGGCCGGTCAGGTCCAGGTCGAAGGCGGACAGGTCCTTCTTGGCGCGCGCGGTGATCTCGGCGGTGCCGGCGAGGTGCCGGGTGGCGGGGTCGTAGGAGAGGTCGAGGGCGTAGTGGCCGACGTCGTAGCCGCCGTTGCCGGCCTTGGGGAAGTACGGGTCGCGCACGCCCGGGCCGCCGGGAGTGCCGTCGACCCCGCCGCACGCGGTGAGCGCGAGGGCGAGCAGGGCGCTCAGGGCGGCGGTGGGGACGGCGCTCAGGGCGGCGCCGGGGGCGGCGGGTGCGGTACGGGACACGTCGGTGATCCTATGAGCGGGAGCCGTGACACCATGCCCAGCGTGCTCGACATCGGCTACGCCCTCTCCAACCGCTTCCCCGACCCGCCGCAGACGGACTACCGCCGCGCGGACGTGCGCGCCCTGCGCCACGACCTGTTCTGCGGTGACGTCTACCTCGCCGACACCGAGGCGGACCGGGAGCTGTCCACAGCCTGGGGATGGGTGCCGGTGCTCGACTTCGCGTGGGCGCTCTGCGACATCGTCGAGCGGCTGGACCGGGACCCGGCCGGCTCCCGCGCCTCCCGCCCGCAGCACGCCGAGCTGGACTTCACCGAGTCCACGGACCGCATGCTCTTCGAGCGCCGGTTCGGCTGGGTGGACATCGAGGCGGACTGGATGCCGGCGGAGGAGCCCCCGCTGACCTTCTCGCACGCCGACCTGCGCCGCGAGGCCCGGGACTTCCTGCACGACCTGATCGCCGACCTGGTCGACCTGCACGAGGACCTGGGCGAGAACCCGGCGATCTGGACACTCCAGGCACGGTTTCCCCGGGTGCCGTGACGGGGGCGCTCAGGCCGAGGGTGCTTCCCGGCGGAGCGCCCAGCCCTGGGACGCTCAGTCCGTAGCCGGACAGCCCGGGACCGCTCACCCCTCCACACGCAGCCCCAGCTGCGCCGCCAGCGCCGGGGCCAGGTCCAGCAGCTGCCCCGTACTGATCACCGCCCCCGACAGCCGGTCCAGGCCGCCCGCGATGTCCAGTTCGGTCGCGCCGCGCAGGTCCACGTCCGTCAGGGTCGCGCCGGTGAGGTCGGCCCCGCGCAGTACGCAGTCCACGAACTCCACCCGCTCCAGGCGGGCGCCCCCGAAGTCCGGTTCGACCAGGACACAGTCCTCGAAGACGACGTCCCGGAGCTTCGCCTTGCGCAGATTCAGATAGTCGATCTTGCCGCCCCGGACCACCACCCGCTCCAGCACGGCCCCGTGCGCCTGCGTCCCGCCCAGCCGGGCGTCCAGCACCTCGACGTCCCGCAGCGTCGCCTCCGCGAGGTCGGTGCCGACCCCGCGCGGCGTCGAGAGCACCGAGTCCAGGAGCCGGGCGTACCGCAGCCGTGTCCCGTCCAGCACACAGCCGCGCAAGCGCGCAGTCCAGGAAGCGGGCGCCCCCGCCGTCCTGCTCGGAGAGGTCCGCCTCCGCGAACTCCAGCCCGTCGTAGTCGCCGTCCGGCTCCAGCCCGCCGCCCCCGTGGGGCTCCAGCGGCGGCAGCCGCAGCTCCGGCCGCCGCGCCCCCGGCACGCCCGCGCGCCCCGGACCCCGCGCCGCGCCGGCGCCCGCACCCCTCACTCTTCCCGCCATGCCCCCATGCTGCACCCCGCCACTGACAACGCCCTTCACCCGCGGCGATCCCCGGAGTGTTCGGTGCCCGGGGGCGATGTCACATCCGGGGCGCCCGGGCCGTCGTACCGGCGAAGGAAGGCCCACGGGCGCACCGAGCGCGAGGGAGATCCCCAGCCATGCACCGCATCACCGTCGTCGGCGGCGGCTTCGCCGGACTCGCCGCGGCCATCACCGCCGCCGAGGCGGGCGCCGAGGTCACCGTGTACGAGGCCCACCACACCCTGGGCGGCCGGGCCCGGACCGCGGACGGCCCGTACCGGACGAACGAGGGACCGCACGCCCTCTACAACGGCGGCCCGCACTGGGCGTGGCTCGCCCAGCGGGACCTGATCGGCCCGCTCGCCCCCATCCCCGCCCGGGAGGGGGCCCGTTTCCGGCTCCGGTACCGGGGCGCACTGCGCCGCACCCCGCCCCTCGCCCTGCTGAAGCTGCTGCGGCCCGGTGTGCCGCAGGCGCCCGTCGACCAGGACTTCCGCACCTGGGCGACCGGCGTCGCGGGCGAGGAAGCAGCGCGTGTGGCGGCGCACTACGCGGCGGTCGCGCTGTTCCACCACGACCCCGGCGCTCTGTCCGCCGCGTTCGTGCAGGAGCGGCTGCGCCGGGCCACCCGGCTGCCTCCGGAGGCGCATTACCCGCGCGGCGGCTGGGCGAGCGTCATCGACCGGATGGCGGCGCGCGCCTGGAATCTCGGGGTGCGCGTGGAGACGCTGGCCCGGATCGACACCCTGCCGACGGACACCCCGGTCGTCGTCGCCACCTCGCTGGCCGCCGCCCGGCGGCTGCTCCGGGACGACTCCCTGACCTGGCCGAGCGGCCGGACGGCGCTGATCGACCTCGCCCTGCGCACCCGGCGCGGCGACGCCTTCATCGTCTCCGACCTGGACGCGCCGGGCTGGCTGGAGCGGTTCACCGCCCAGGACCCGTCACTCGCGCCGGCCGGCGAGCAGTTGATCCAGGGGCAGATCCCGATCGCCCCGGACGAGTCCCGCGCGGACGGCGCGGCCCGTGCCGAGCAGCTTCTCGACCTCGGTTTCCCCGGCTGGCGCGAACGGGTCACCTGGCGCCGCGACGCCCTCGCGAGCGGCCGCACCGGTGCCGTGGATCCGCCCGGCACCAGCTGGCGGGACCGGCCGGCCGTGGACCGCGGGAACGGCGTCTATCTGGCGGGCGACCAGGTGGCGGCGCCGGGCGTGCTGTCCGAGGTGTCCTTCACCAGCGCGCTCACGGCCGTGTCCCTGGCCCTCGGCCGGAAGGCGCTTGACCTCGACCAAGCTTGAGGTCGGAGCATCGTCACAACGTCCCCGTCCGCCCGGGCGGGACGCCCGACCGACCCGCACGTCAGCGAGGGGGACCCACGATGCACGCCATCCGCCTGCACACCTTCGGCCCGGCCGAGAACCTCACCTACGAGCGGGTCGACGACCCGCGCCCGGCCCCCGGCCAGGTCCGGATCGCCGTCCGGGCCGCCGGCGTCCATCTGCTCGACACGGCCCTGCGCGAGGGCTTCCAGGGCCCGTCGCCCCAGCCGCCGAGCCTGCCCACGATCCCCGGCCGCGAGGTCGCCGGAGTCGTGGAGTCGCTCGGCGAGGGCGTCGCCGGGCTCTGGCTCGGCAAGCGGGTCGTCGCCCACCTCGGCTTCGCGCCGGGCGGCTACGCCGAACTCGCCGTCACGGACGTCGAGCGGGTCCACGAGATCCCGGAGAACCTGGACTTCGCGCAGGCCGTCGCCATGATCGGCACGGGCCGTACGGCGCTGGGGATCGTCCAGTTCGCCGAGTTCGGGCCGGACGCGGTGGCCGTCGTCCCGGCCGCGGCGGGCGGCCTCGGCACCCTGCTCGTGCAGTACGCGAAGAACGCCGGGGCCGTGGTCGTCGGTCTGGCCGGCGGACCGGAGAAGACCGCGCGGGTCCGGGAGAACGGCGCCGACCTCGCCGTCGACTACACGGACCCGGGCTGGCCGGAGAAGGTGCGCGCCTTCCTCGGCGGACGGCCCGCCACCGTCGTCCTCGACGGCGTCGGCGGCGACGTGGCCCGCGCGAGCGTCGCCCTGCTCGGGCCGGGCGGCCGGCACCTGGTGTTCGGCTGGTCCGCCGAGGGCCTGCGCGGCGGCGGCCCCTTCTTCGTCGACGGGGTGTCCGAACAGGTCCTGGGCCCCGCGATGCTGCGCCGGGCCGGCGGCCCCGACCCGCTGCGGACCCTGGAGCTGCGCGCCCTCACCGAGGCCGCCGCGGGCCGCCTGGTCCCGGCCGTGCAGCGCTTCCCGCTCGCCCGGGCCGCGGACGCCCACCGCGCCCTGGAGACCCGCGCGACCACCGGAAAGGTGGTGCTGGAACCATGACCGCACCGCGGCCGCGACGGCCGTCCTCCCCAGATGCGACGCCTCCCCAACCATGGTCTTCTGGCCAGATGACAGTCACCCGAACGGGTGAAGAAGCCCGGGAAGCAGACCCCCGCCGCTGGTGGGGTCTGGTGGTCATCGCACTCGCGCAGCTCATGGTGGTCCTCGACGCGACCATCGTGAACATCGCGCTCCCCTCCGCCCAGGCGGACCTCGGCATCTCCGACGGCAACCGCCAGTGGGTCATCACGGCGTACACGCTGGCGTTCGGAGGGCTGCTGCTGCTCGGCGGGCGCATAGCCGACCTGGCGGGCCGAAAACGCACCTTCGTCATCGGCCTGATCGGCTTCGCCGCCGCCTCCGCGCTGGGCGGTGCCGCCACCTCCGCCGGGATGCTGTTCGGCGCCCGCGCCCTCCAGGGCGTCTTCGCCGCCGTCCTGGCCCCGTCCGCCCTGTCGCTGCTCACCACGACCTTCACCGACCCCAGGGAGCGCGGAAAGGCGTTCGGCATCTACGGCGCCCTGGCCGGCAGCGGCAGCGCCATCGGCTTCATCGTCGGCGGCGTCCTCACCGAGTACCTGGACTGGCGCTGGTGCCTGTACGTCAACGTGCCGATCGCCGTGATCGCCGTGATCGGCGCCTACGCCCTGCTCCACGACAGCCCCGTCCACGCGGGCGCCCGCCTCGACGTCCCCGGCGTACTGCTGGGCTGCGGCGGCCTGGTGGCCATCGTCTACGGCTTCGCGGAGGCGGAATCCCGAGGCTGGACCGACGCGCTCGTACTCTCCCTGTTCGCGGCGGGTGCGGCCCTGCTGACGGCGTTCGTCACCTGGCAGACCAGAGCCCCGGTCCCCCTGCTGCCACTGCACATCGTCAGGGACCGCAACCGGGCGGGCTGCTTCCTGACCATGGCCCTGGCGGTCATCGGCCTGTTCGGCCTGTTCCTCTTCATGACCTACTACCTGCAGGTCATCCTCGGCTACAGCCCGGTGATGACCGGGCTGGCCTTCCTGCCCCTGACGGCCGCCATCATCATCGGCTCCACGCAGATCGCCGCCCGCCTCCTGGACCATGTGGCGCCCCGCCTGCTGATGGCCCCGGGCGCCCTGCTGGCCGCGACCGGCATGGTGCTCCTGACCCAGCTCACCGTGAACTCCTCGTACGCGGCCCACGTCCTGCCCGCCCTGATCCTCATGGGACTCGGCATGGGCCTGATCTTCATGCCGGTGTTCGCCACGGCGACGGCGGGCGTGGCACCGCAGGACTCCGGCGTCACCTCGGCGACGATCAACACCTCGCAGCAGGTGGGCGGTTCGATCGGCACGGCCCTGCTCAACACGATCGCCACGACCAGCTCCGCCGCCTACATCACGGCCCACCTCACGACCCCGGCCCGCCGCGAACTGGTCACCCAGCAGGGCATCGTGCACGGCTACACGGTGGCCATCTGGTGGGCGGCCGCCATCATGCTCCTGGCCGGCGTCGTAGCGGCCCTGATGGTGACGACAAAACCCCCGAGCCACGGCACACCCCACCCGACACCGGCGGAGGAACCGGTGACCTAGAGCCGGACTGATCAGTGCCGCCCCGCCACCCGATCCGCCACCCTGGCCAGCCGGGACGACTCCGCGCTGTTCGTGTCCCGCTCCCTGCGGTCCGCAGCGCGGTACGCGGCGTACAGGCCGTGGACGCCCAGCCAGCGCAGCGGCTCCGGTTCCCACTTGCGGACCTTGTGGCCGGCCCACGGCAGTTCCGTGAGGTCGGTCCTGCCGCCCTGCCCCGAGTCCTGCTGGACGAGGTCGCGCAGGGTGCGGGCCGCCAGGTTGGCCGTGGCGACGCCGGAGCCGACATAGCCGCCCGCCCAGCCGAGGCCGGTCGAGCGGTCCAGCGTCACCGTCGCGCACCAGTCGCGCGGCACGCCCAGCACCCCCGACCAGGCGTGCTCGACCCGCACCCCGGCCAGCGACGGGAAGAAGGCGACCAGCACCTCCCGCAGCGCCTCGACGGTCTCCGGCCGGGTGCGCCCGTCGTTGTCCGTGCGCGACCCGAAGCGGTACGGCACACCCCGGCCGCCCAGCGCGATCCGCCCGTCGGCCGTGCGCTGCGCGTACATGTAGGCGTGCGCCATGTCGCCGAGCGTCTCGCGCCCCTCCCAGCCCACCGAGGCCCACTGCTCCTCGGTCAGCGGCTCGGTGGCGATCATCGAGGAGTTCATGGGCAGCCAGGTGCGCCGCTGGCCCTTCAGCCCGGCCGTGAAGCCTTCCGTGCAGCGCAGCACATAGGGCGCGCGCACGGTGCCGTACGGGGTGACGGCGTGCTTCGGCCGGATCTCGGTCACCGGTGTCAGCTCGTGGATGGTGACGCCCAGCGCCTCGACGGCCGCCGCGAGCGCCTTCACCAGCTTCACGGGGTGCACGCGCGCACCGTGCGGCGTCCACGTCGAGCCGACCGCGTCGGCCACCCGGATCCGCTCGGCCGTCTCCCGCGCGCCGTACAGCTCCCGGTCCTTCTCGCCGTACGACAGCTCGTGCTCGTGGAACGCCTTCAGCCGCGCCCACTGCGCGGGCGTGCGGGCGACCTCCAGGACGCCGCCCTGGTGGATGCCCGCGTCGAAGCCCTCCTCCCCGGCGACCCGGACGACCTCGGCGACGGTGTCGTTCATGGCCCGCTGGAGCCGTACGGCCGCCTCGTGACCGTGCAGCTTCGCGTACCGGTCGCGGCCCGCGACGCCGTTGTACAGCCAGCCGCCGTTGCGCCCGGACGCGCCGTACCCGCAGAAGCGCTGCTCCAGGACGGTGATCCGCAGGAAGGGGACCGCCTTCTTCAGGTAGTACGCCGTCCACAGCCCCGTGTAGCCGCCGCCCACGATGACCACGTCCGCCGAGGCGTCCCCGGCCAGCGGCTCACGCACCGCGGGCAGGCCGTCGTCGGCGTACCAGAAGGAGATGCCGCCGTTCACCGCACCACTGTCCGATCTGCTCATGCGAGGACGGTAATTCGAAGGAGCCGATTCCGGGAGCCCGGTAGGGTCCCCGGAATGATCGAGGTCCCCGCGGAACTCGCCGCGTCGCAGCAGGAGTACAACGGGGAGGCGGGCCGCGCCTTCGTCGCCGCCCTCCCCACGCTCACGGCCGGCTTCCTCGACCGCTGGGAGCTGACGGCCGACGGACGTCCGATGCACGGGGTCGCCGCGCTGGTCGTCCCGGTGACCCGGCGGGACGGCACCCCCGCCGCGCTGAAGCTCCAGCTCCTCGACGACGAGACCGCCGGCGAGCCGGTCGCCCTGCGCCTCTGGGACGGCGACGGCGCGGTCCGCCTCCTCGACCACGACCCCGCCACCGGCACGATGCTCCTGGAACGCCTCGACTCCACCCGCTCCCTGGCCCACCTGCCCGACGCCCACGAGTCGGTCCTCGTGATCGCCCGACTGCTGGCCCACCTCACGTCGTTCCCCGCTCCCCCGGGCCTGCGCCGCCTCGGCGACATCGCGCACCGCATGCTGGAGCGCACGCCGCGCGCACTGGAGCACATCACCGACCCCCGGGCCCGCCGCCTCCTCACCGACTGCGCCGCCGCCGTACGGGAGGTCGCCGACGAGCCCGGCGACCGCCTGCTCCACTGGGACCTGCACGAGGAGAACGTCCTCGCCTCCACCCGCGCCCCCTGGCTGGCCATCGACCCCAAACCGCTCGCCGGCGACCCCGGCTTCGAGTTGTGGCCCGCCCTGGACAACCGCTTCGACGCCGACGACGTCCTCTGGCGCTTCGACGCCCTCACCGACACCCTCGGCCTGGACCGGCCCCGCGCCCTGGCCTGGACATACGGCCGCCTGCTGCAGAACTGCCTCTGGGACATCGAGGACGGCCGCCCCCTGGACGAGCGCCACTACGAGATCGCGGAGCGGCTGCGCGGGCGGCCCGGATAGCCTCCCCCCATGATTCGCCCCGCCACCCCCGCCGACGTCCCCACCCTGCACACCCTGATCCGTGAGCTCGCCGCGTACGAGAAGGCGCCGCACGAGGCCAGGGCGACCGAGGAGCAGCTGCACGAGGCGCTCTTCGGCGAACGCCCCGCCGTGTACGCGCACATCGCGGCCGACGACGCCACCGGCGAGACCGTCGGCTGCGCGCTGTGGTTCCTGAACTTCTCCACCTGGCGCGGGGTGCACGGCATCTATCTGGAGGACCTCTACGTCCGCCCCGCCGCCCGGGGCGCCGGACACGGCAAGGCGCTGCTCACCGAGCTGGCCCGGCTGTGCGTGGAGCGCGGCTACCAGCGTCTGGAGTGGTCGGTGCTCAACTGGAACGCCCCGTCCATCGCCTTCTACGAGGCCCTGGGCGCCCGCCCGCAGGACGAGTGGACGGTGTACCGGCTGACGGACGGGGCCCTGGCCGCGCTGGGCGGCGCCGGGCGGTCCTGACTCACCGCGCCCGCACCTCGCGCGCCGAGCGGTCCACCGGGGCCTCGCACGCCGCGACCGCCGCCAGCTCCCGGGCCACGGCGCCGCCGATCGCCTCGGCGTCGCCGGTCCGCAGATGGCTGACGACGGTGAGGGTGTAGGTGTCCGCGCAGTGCACCAGGCACAGGTTCGCGGTGCCCGGTGTCGCGAGCTGCGGCAGGGGCACGACCCGGGCCAGGGCGCGCCCGTGCAGCCGGCTCGGGTGGTCCCGCCATTTGAACGCCGTGCACAGGCTGGTCGTCAGCTCGGGGCGGGCCAGGCGCCGGGCCATCACCTGGGCCAGCCAGGGCATGGCCCGCGCGGTGGCGAGCAGCGGCGGCAGGATCGCCCGGTGCGCGTCGCAGCGGTGGTCGAACGCCGCGACCTCCTCCTGGCAGGCGCGCAGCCGCGCGACCGGCGAGTCGAGGTCGACGGGGAGCGGGATGCGCAGCGCGGTGACGCCGTTGCCGAGCCGGTGCGCGTCGTGCCGGCCGCGCAGATCGACGGGGACGGTGCCGAAGAAGGGCGCGGGTCCGGCGGGCCAGGCGCTCAGCGGGCCGTAACGGGCGCGCAGGGCACCGGCGAAGCTGCTGAGCAGCAGTTCGTTGAGCGTGGCGCCCCGGCCGGCCTCGGGTTGCCGGCGCGCTGCGCGCATCACGGGCGCGTCGAGACCTACGACGGCCACCGACGGGGCGTAGTCCTCCGTGGGCGCGGCGGGCAGGGCCCGGCCCCGGGCGCCGATGATCCGCAGCTCCCGGCCCACGCCGGCGGCGCGGACCGGCCGCCGGGCGGACGCCGTACCCGGCACGGGCGGACGGGACGGGCGGGCGTCGTCCATCAGCAGCCGGAACAGCGTCTCCAGCGACCGCCCGTCGAGCAGCGCGTGGTGCGCGAGCAGGACGACGGCGCGCTCACCGCTCTCTCCGGCCCGCTCGGTCACCAGCAGCCGCCACAGCGGCCGGTCCTCGGGCAACGGCCGGCTCACGGCATCGGTCAGCAGGGTGTTCAGGTCCCGGTCGTCCATGGCGATGTGCGCGGCGGGGTCGAACGGCCGGACCGCCCAGCGGTGCCCGGAGAACGCGGCCGGGCCGGCGGGCGGCCGCAGCGTGAGGTTCATCCGCTCCAGGCCGCCCCAGCGCTCCCGGACCCGGGCCCGCAGCCACGCCAGATCGAAGGGCGGCCCGTCCGCTGGGAAGAGCCCCGCGATCCCGATGGTCCCGGGCATCCCGTTGCGCAGGTGCCCTTCCTCGATGGCCGTCAGCCTCATGCCCCGCCGCCTCCCTTCCGCGTTTCCCCCGGTCATGTCCGCCGCCGGTGCTCACAGACGGGGCGAGTCGAGGACGACACAGGCGTTGTGGCCCCCGAAGGCGAAGCTGTTGCTGAGCACCGGCCCGTCCGGGATCTTGCGCGGCTCACCGACGACGACGTCCAGCTCGCAGCGCGGGTCCAGCCGGGTCAGATGGGCCGTGGGCGGCGCGATCCCCTCGCGCACGGACAGCGCGGTGACGACGGCCTCCAGCGCCCCCGCGAGCCCCAGCCCGTGCCCGGTCACGGCCTTGGGCGCGGTCACGGGCACCCGCCGGGGCCCGAACAGGGCGCTGATGGCCCGCGCCTCGGCCAGGTCGTTCAACTCGGTGCCGGTGCCGTGCGCGTTGACATGGGTGACGGCGTCGGCGGTGGTCCCGGCGTCGGCGAGCGCCCGCTCCATACAGGCCCGCGCGCCCGCCCCGTCCGGGTGCGGCGCCGTGAGGTGGAAGGCGTCGGACGTACGGCCGTACCCGGTGAGCGTGGCGTACACGCGCGCCCCGCGCGCCCGGGCCAGGTCGAGCCGCTCCAGCACCAGGAAGGCGGCGCCCTCGGCGAGGACGAAGCCCTGCCGCGCGGCGTCGAACGGGCGTGACGCGGACTCCGGTTCGGCGCAGGAGGTGACCATCGCCCCGGCCCGGCCGAAGGCCAGCGCGGTCGTCGGTGTCAGGGGGCTGTCATGGCCTCCGGCGACGACGACGTCCGCACAGCCCGACCGGATCATCTGCAGCGCCTCGCCCACGGCGTGCGTACCGGAGGAGCAGGCGGTGGAGATGGTCAGGCTGGGCCCGGTGACGTCGACCTTGGCGGTGATCCAGTACGCGCCCGCGTTGTTCATCAGCCGGGGCGCGTAGAGCACGTCGGGCTGGCCGATGCCGTTCTCCTGGCTGGTCACCCCGCCGTACCCGGTGCCGGTGACGACCGCGCGCCGCTCGGGCGCGACATGCAGTCCGCCGGCGTCCGTCACGGCGTCCAGGGCCGCGCACACCGCGAGCTGCACCGAACGGTCCGTGCGCCGCACCTCCTTGGGCGCGAGGTACCCGGCCGGGTCGAAGCCGCGCATCGCCGACGCCGGGTGCACGACGGTGCCGTCGGCGTCGAAGGAGTGCAGCGAGACCGCCGAACGGCCATGCAGCAGGCTGTCCCACAGCTCGTCCGGGGTCGAGCCGGCCGCGCAGCGCACACCGAGGCCGGTGACGGCGACGGCGGGGCGGCCGGTCATCGGCCCACGGGGCTGTGGAGGCCGGGGGCCCCGGCGCGCAGCCGCACGATCAGGTCGGCGACATCACCCACGGTGGACACCCGGGACTTGTCCGTGCCCCGCAGGGACACCCCGAACATCTCCTCGGACGCCACCTCGAGTTCGGTGATGTCCAGGCTGTCGGCGCCGAGGTCGGCGACCAGCCGGGCGTGCGGCACCACCGCCTCCGCCGGCACCGACATCACCCGCGCGCACAGCGGGCGCAGCGCTTCCCATACGTCGCCGTGTTCCGCTTCCATCCAACTGCCTCCCTCTTGTGGTGCCGTCAGGGCACTGACGGCGTCGTCGTCCGGGCCCAGGTGCCGAACTCCGCGACGACCGCGTCGGCGAGCCGTCCCGCGTCGTCCGGGCGCAGATGGGACACGACGGTGAGCGTGACCGCGTCCCCCACCTGGGCCAGGGCGAAGCTGGCGGTGCCCGGCCGCTGCAGGGGCGGGAGCCCCACCGTGCGTACGAGACGCCGCCCGTCGAACGTGTCCGCCGCGCCGGGCCACTTGAGCGCCGTGGTGGCGGTCGCGGCGAAACAGGTGTGCCGCCCGCGGCCGGTGAGCAGCCGGGTCACCCAGGGCCCCGTGCGGCGAACCGCTTCTGCAGCGGGGAAGAGCACGCCGGCGTGGACGGCCGCCCGGTCGGGGACGGTGGCCAGCGCGGCCTGGCAGGCCCGCAGCCGTGCCACGGGGCCGTCCACGTCGACGGGCAACGGCACCCGGACGACCGTGACGGTGTTGCCGAGTTCCGCGGTGGTCGTCCGGGTGCGCAGATCGCAGGGCACCGCCGTGTACACGGGTTCGTCGCGTGCGCTCCAGTCCCGGACGGGTCCGTAGCGGGCGCGCAGCGCACCGGCGACGGCGGCCACCAGCAGTTCGTTGAGCGTCGCGCCCCGCCCGTCGGCGGGCTGCCGGCGGGCCGATCGCACGGTGTCCGCGGCCAGTTCGCGCACCGCGACCGCGGCGCGCGCCTCGCCGGGCGGCCGCAGCGGCACGGACTGCCCGACCGCCGTCATCGTCCTCAGCTCCCGGCCCGCGGCGCGCAGTCCGGTACGGGGCGGCGCGGGCCGGGCCCTGCTCCGCGCGGCGGCGGGCGTGTCCACCAGGGCCCGCATCAGCGTCGCGAGGGACCGCCCGTCCAGCAGGGTGTGCTGGGCCACCAGGGCCAGCGCGAAGTCACCGCCGTACGCCGCGCCGGGGACGATGTACAGCCGCCAGGGCGGGAGTCCGCCGGGCAGCGGCCGGTCCACGCTCGTGGCCCACAGCGCGTCCAACCCGGTCGGGGCCACGGCGACATGGGCGCCGGGATCGAACGGCCCCGGCACGGTCCACCGCGCGCCGCCCGCTCCGCCCGCCGGGAGGTCCAGTACGTGGTGCATCCGCTCCAGGCCGGACCAGCGCTCGGCGACCCGGGCGCGCACCCGGTCCGGCGCGGGCGGCTCACCGGAGAAGACGGCGGCGAGGCCGATGACGCCGGGGCAGCCGTTGACCAGCAGCATCTCGTCGGCGTAGGACAGTCGCATGCGGGGGATCTTCAGCAAGGTCGACTTGCCCAAGGGACCACTCCTCGCCGTCCGTTCCGTCGGGCCTCGTGAGCCGACGCGACCAACCATACACGTAGAGTCACACACGTTCACACAGCGTTGCCGGGGTGGCAGTCCAACGCCCGCCCCGTGACGGAGCGGGCGTGAACCGTGCGCTTCCTGCGGCTACTTGAGGGCGGCGCTGTTGCAGCCCATGTCCGAGCCGAGGTGGCTGGGCTGGGCGCCCGGGGAGCCCTCGCCGTTGAGGGCGTTGGCCAGCGCGCCGTTGAGGGCGCCGAGGTTGCCGAGGACGTCGATGTTCATGTCGTGCGAGCGGCACTCGATGCCCTGCGTGATGTCCACGTCGTGGGCACGGGCCTCACCGTGGGCGAGGGCGGTGCCGGCGCCGAACGAACCGACGCTGCCGAGGACGGCGCCCACGAGGGCCACCTTGTGGAGCTTGCGCATGTTCTCTCCGTTGGTCTTGCGATTGAGGGGGTGTGCGGCGGATCGGTGCGGTGATCAGCCGAGGCGGGGCAGACCCAGCTGGCCCACCGGGGGCGCCGCGACCTGGCCCAGGCCGAGGCCCGGCACCTGCGGCGCGCTCGCCGGCGAGATCAGCGGGTTGATCAGCGGGTTCACCTCAGGGTTGACCTGCGGGTTCACCTGCGGGGCGACCCGCGGCGCCGGCTCCGGGCTGAAGACCTGCGGAGCGGAGACGTGCGGGGCGACCTGCGGCATGACCTGGGGCGCGGCCTGCGGCGTGACCTGCGGCACGACCTGGGGCGCCGCCTGCTGCGGGGCGGCCTGCGGAGCGGCCTGCGGCGTCGAGGCCTGTGCGAAGCCGCCCGAGGTGGCGGCGGCGCTGGCGTACCCGGTGGGCGCCTGCGGGGCGGCCACCGGAGCGGGCGCCGGAGCGGGGGCCGGGGCCGCGTACTGCGGGGCCGGCTGCGGATGGCTGACGGCCGCCGCGCCCTCCGAGCGGGACGTCGCCGCCGCGGCCACCGGCGCGCTCTGCTGCGGAGCGGCCTGGTACTGCGGGGCGGGAGCCGGCGCGTACTGGGGCGCCTGGTACTGGGGAGCGGGCGCCGGGGCGGCGTACTGCTGCGGCGCCTGGTACTGCGGAGCGGGAGCCGCGTACTGCGGCGGCGGCGCCTGGTACTGGGGGGCGGGAGCCGGTGCCGGGGCCGCGTACTGCGGCGCCGGGTAGCCGGGAGCGGGAGCCGGGGCGGCACCGCTGTACCCGACGGGCTGGTCGGCGGCCTCGCTCACGCCGGCACCGATGGCGGTGAGACCGCCTGCCGCCGCTACGACGAGCGCGGCCTTGTGAAGCTTGCGCATGGAAACCCTCGGCCCTTCATTACCTGTGCAGGGAAATCCGTATTAATTCGTGGGGATGTCGCGTGCGCTCAGTCTGATATTCGTACTGCGCCCTTACAGGGGTAATGCCTGAGCTGTCATGTGGACTTCACGCCTTCCTGCTGGGGAACGAAACGGGGGCCGCCAGGTCACGGCGCTCAGAATTCCGTCACTCAAATGCCGCCGGTCGGATAAAAGCATTCCGCGCCAAACGGGTGAGCGTGCATTCCGGGACGTGACCGCGTGCGCCGCCGGGTCGTTCCCCGCATGGGTCGGAGCAATTCCCGTACGTCCATGCAAGGTCAATGAAGGGCCGAGTTCCATGCGCAAGCTTCACCAGGTCGCACTCGTCGTGGCAGCAGCCAGTGGTCTGTCGGCGATCGGCGCGGCCCCCAGCCTCGCCGGGGAGACCCCCGTCGGGTACGGCGGTGGCGTTCCGGCGGCGCCGCAGCAGGACGCCCAGGCCAGCTCGTGGACCGGCTCCCAGGCCAGCGCGCAGTCCTCCAACGTGCCGTCGGCGCAGCGTCAGGCGCCCGCCCCGGCCGCGGCCCCGCAGCGCGGCGCGGAGGTCAGCCCGCAGGTCAGCCCCCAACTGAGCCCGAAGATCAGCCCGCAGGTCAACCCGCAGCCGGCCGCCGCCCCGTCGGGCCCGGTCCAGCAGGCCAACCTCTTCCGCCCGTACCAGGAGTGCAGCCCGCAGAGCCTGCTCAACGCGGCCGTCCCGGTCGCCGTGCTGGCCGCCGCCGAGACCCGCGGCATCGACTGCGACCAGGCCAACAGCCAGGCCAACTCCCTCGCCACCGCGCACGCCACGCGCTGACGACTTTCCGGGTGCTTCCGGAGCGACATCGATCAAGTCGGCGTGCCGCTCCGGACATATCGGATAGTTCCTATTAATCTCCGGTAACTGTACGAAGTCGATCTCTCACGGATCGCACCCCACCTCACTCCACCGGAGATGACATGCACAAGCTTCGCAAGGCCGCCGTCGTGGTCGCCGCCCTCGGCACCGTCGGGTTCCTGGGCGCCGGCACGGCCACCGCGCACGGCGACGAGGGCCACGGCAAGAGCGGCGGCGACAAGTACAGCGTCCTGCAGAGCTCCAACTGCAAGTCGCACGACCTGAACCTGGACGTCCTCGGCGAGGTCGGCATCCTCAACGGCCTGCTGGGCAGCGCGCTCAACGGCGAGGGCAGCCCCGGCGCGCAGGACACCCACCTCGGCTCGACGATGGGCTGCAGCAACAGCGCCTTCTGAGCCACCCCGGGCCGCATCGTCGGCCCGAGCGGGATCAAGTCCCGGCGCCGGACCGCGAGTCCGACGCCGGGACTCCTTTTTGCCCGCAATTCACCGGAGAACCATTCGAATTCATACGCCATCGGCCAACATGGTGAGAGTCTCCCGAATTCGGGCGCGCCGCCCAGGGCCCAGAAATACTTCCTATTAGCCTCCGTGACTGTACGCACGCGGTCCATTACGGACCGCAATCCCCCTCCACTCCACCGGAGATGAACATGCACAAGCTCCACAAGGCCGCCGTCGTGGTCGCCGCGCTCGGCACCGTCGGACTCCTGGGCGCCGGCACCGCCACGGCCGACCAGGGCGGCTGGGGCCAGAAGGGCAGCAGCGTCAGCGTCCTGCAGAGCAGCAACTGCCGTTCGCACGACGCCAACGTCGACATCCTGGGCCAGGTCGGCATCGCCAACGGCCTGGGCGGCAACCTGCTGAACGGCGAGGGCAACCCGGGCGCGCAGGAGACCCACCTCGGCTCCTCCATGGGCTGCAACAACAGCGCCTTCGGCAAGTGAGGTAAGGGAGTTCTCTCCCACAGCACAGCATGAAGAAGCCGGACCCGGAGCAATCCGGGTCCGGCTTCTTCATGCCCCCGAAAGGGACCGGCCGAAAGGGGCCGGCGCGGCGGGTGTCAGAAGTCGAACTTGGGGAGCTTGAACCCCTTGGGCAGCTCCGCCTCGTTGTTGCACTCGACGACGGGACCCGACTCCACAGAGCCTTCGCGTCCCACCCGGCCGTCGGCCGTGATCACACGGGGCCGCTCGGTCGTCGAGCAGTCCTGCTTCTGCTGGAGCACATAGCCGTTGCGCTTGTCCTTGTGGACGACCTCGCTCTTCTTCACACAGACGATGTCGCCCTGCGAGGTGATGGTGCAGACCCCCTTGGAGTCGTCCGCGAACGCGGGTGCGGCGCTGCCGTAGAGGACGGCGAGCGCTCCGATGAGCCCCGATACGGTTGCGATCTTCTGTCGACCGTTCATGTGCTGCGTTCCTCTTGTCCTGGTGTTGGTCGAGTGTCGAAAAACCCGTCGCCGGGCGCCTGTTCGGGAACGTCCGGCGACGGCACCGCCGCAGCCCGGCCGCGCACCCCGAAGGGGTCTGCCGCGCGGCCGGGCTGCGAATTCTGAGGTTTCACCGGCACACCGCGTGCGGCGTACCGGGGGAATCCGATGCGAGGCCCTGAATCTCGTGCACCGGTTCCCGCGGGGAGATGCTTACTTCGCGGCGTACTCGCCGTAGCCGTACTCCGGGGCGGCGGCCTCGGGAGCGGCCTCCGGCGCGGCCTCGGGGGCGGCGGCCTGCTCGGCGGCCGGGGCGGCCTCCGGAGCGGCCTCCGGAGCAGCGACGGGAGCGGCCTCCGGGGCGACCGGCTGAGCGGCCTCGGGGGCGGCCACCGGGGCGGCCTCAGGGGCGGCGGCCACCGGAGCGGCCTCCGGGGCGGCCTTCTCGGCCGCCGGCGTGGCCGTCGTGGCGACGGCGTTGGCCGAGGAGTTCGCCACCGCGGTCACGAACTGCCCCTCCCACTCGTTCTCGTCGGCGAACGCGGTACCGGCACCGATACCGAAGGCGGACAGCCCCGCAACAGCCGCGGCTACCACCGCGACGCGCTGAAACCTGCGCATGGATTGACCCTTTCTTCCCGGGCACGAGGCCCTGGTTGACTACTTAATGTGAGCATATACAGTCAATCCGTAGCAATTTGGGATCTTTCGTCGCGGCCTGAGGCGTGTCGGGTCCGTTTCCTTCCAACGAAAACGACGCCACCCCGGGTCCGGGTCACGGCCCGGAAGCAACCCTCACCCGTTCGCCGAATTACCGGTCCGGGCGCGCGCGCGAAAAAAAGCGACGGCCGGATCAGGTCTCCCTGATTCCGGCCGTCCGCTGCTTTCTTCGTGCTTTTTTCGTACCGCGGTCGCCCGCTCAGCCCAGGAGGCGGGCGATGAGCGGACTCACCTCGTTCTGCTCGCCGCTGTCGGCGGGGACCGCGGGCGCCGGCTCGTTCATGTCGGCGCAGGTGATCTGGGGGCCGATCCGGGTCTGCCCGTTGGACAGGACGCCGGGGGCGGGCAGGGTGAGGGGCTTCGACGGCTGGCAGTTCACGCTGCGCCGCAGGACGAAGTCGTCGCCCTCGGGCGTCTGCCCGGTGACCGTCTGCGTGCAGATGATGTTGCCCTGCGCGTCGAGGGCGCAGGCCGGGGCCGCGGCCTGGGCCGGTCCGGCACCGATGCCGGCCAGGGCGAGGCCGCCGAGCAGCCCCGAGACAGCCACGATCCTCTTGCCGTTGAACATGTGTTGCGTCTCCTTGGTGAGGGTGGGCCCGGACACGCCTTCCCGGTGGCCGCGCAGGAACGGGCCCCCTCGGGGGTGACTCCGAAGGGGCCCGTGGAAGGCATCGCGCACGACCACGCCGCCGGTCGTCAGCGGGTGAAGGCGTTGTTGAACTGTCCGCAGGTGGTGTCGAAGGTCTCGGAGAGGCCGAGCACGGCGACCGGGACGTCGGTGGCGGCCACGGTCTGCGGGCTGCACTCCTGGTACGGGCGGTACATGTCCGTCACGGACGGGGTGGCGTCGTGGGCGACGCTCGTGCCCGCGCCGATCGCGGTGAGCCCGCCGGCGGCGGCAGCGGCGATCATGACCTTGTGAAGCTTGCGCATGGAACCCTCGGATTTCATTACATACATGAGGCTGATTGCCCACTGTGACTGCATGAACACTAGCAGTAGCGATCCTATTCCATGACGGCGCATGTCCCGTGTCCGTGACGGGACATGGGGGTGTGAAAGGGGACGGGAAAAGACGTGCGGGGCGGTCTCTTTCGAGTCACCGCCCCGCAGTTGCGAAGAGCCCCCTGTCGGATTCGAACCGACGACCTGCTGTTTACAAGACAGCCGCTCTGGACCAGCTGAGCTAAGGAGGCGTGCGCGCGCTTCACGCACGCGCCCGTGCAGTGTACCCACCCCGCGGGCGGGCTCCGCCGAGAATTCCCGTGAAGTTCACATGCTCCTGGTACTGACAGACCATACGAACGCCAGGTAGCGTCCAGTGCCAGTCCGCACATGTGGACTACACCAACCACCTTCCTACAACGGATCGTCCGGCACGTTCCTGCCGGTAGAAGGGGGCCCATCACCATGGCCACTGTCTCGTTCGACAAGGCGACCCGGATCTACCCGGGTTCCGACAAGCCCGCCGTCGACGCACTCGACATCGAGATCGCGGACGGCGAGTTCCTCGTCCTGGTCGGTCCGTCCGGCTGCGGCAAGTCCACCTCGCTCCGGATGCTCGCGGGGCTCGAGGACGTGAACGGCGGAGCGATCCGCATCGGTGACCGCGACGTCACGCACCTGCCGCCGAAGGACCGGGACATCGCCATGGTGTTCCAGAACTACGCGCTGTACCCGCACATGACGGTCGCCGACAACATGGGCTTCGCGCTCAAGATCGCCGGTGTCCCGAAGGCGGAGATCCGCCAGAAGGTCGAGGACGCCGCGAAGATCCTCGACCTCACCGAGTACCTGGGCCGCAAGCCCAAGGCGCTCTCCGGCGGTCAGCGCCAGCGTGTGGCGATGGGCCGCGCCATCGTGCGTGAGCCCCAGGTCTTCCTCATGGACGAGCCGCTGTCCAACCTGGACGCCAAGCTCCGTGTCTCCACCCGTACGCAGATCGCGTCGCTCCAGCGCCGTCTCGGCATCACGACCGTCTACGTCACCCACGACCAGGTCGAGGCCATGACGATGGGCGACCGTGTGGCGGTCCTCAAGGACGGTCTGCTCCAGCAGGTCGACACCCCGCGCAACATGTACGACCGTCCGGCCAACCTCTTCGTCGCCGGCTTCATCGGCTCCCCGGCCATGAACCTGGTCGAGGTCCCGATCGCCGACGGCGGCGTGAAGTTCGGCAACTCGGTCGTCCCGGTCGACCGTGACGCGCTCTCCGCGACCACCGACAAGACGGTCACCGTCGGTGTCCGCCCCGAGCACTTCGACGTGGCCGGCCCCGACTCCGACCAGGGTCTCGCCGTCACGGTGAACGTGGTCGAGGAGCTCGGCGCCGACGCCTACGTCTACGGCACCGCCAAGGTCGGCGGCGACGACTCCAAGGACCTCGTGGTCCGCGTCAGCGGCCGCGACGTCCCGGAGAAGGGCAGCACGCTGCACATCGTCCCGCGCTCCGGTGAGACCCACGTCTTCTCGACGTCGACGGGCGAGCGCCTGTCCGACTGAGCCGGTGCCTCGCCCGCCGAGGCACCCGCACGGAACGAGAAGGGCCCCGCAGACTTCTGCGGGGCCCTTTCCGTTGTCGACAAATACCCCGGCATACCGGGCATTTCGAATGGTGTACGTCAACACGCAAGCAGGGAAAGCAGGATGGCCGTCCCTCGAACCGGTGACTAAATGTCGCCATATCCGCACTGAACGCTACCCTCACTCGCGTGAAGCACTCCACCACCCAACAGACTCGACGCGGCCACCGGGGCCCCGCCCGCCAGCTCGGCCGCACTCTCGCCCTCGTCCTGCCCGTCGTCCTGGTGCTCTCCGGGACACTCGCGGTCACCCGCGTCAACTGGTCGGGGAACTCCTCGGACTCGGTGCTCACGGCGACCGACGTCACGAGCGTCGGCGGGGCGAAGAACGCCGCCCCGCGCGCTCCGCAGGAGGTGCTGCGCGACCAGTTGCTGACCGAACTGCAGGAGAAGAACCCCGGGGTCGCCCTGACCCATCTCCAGCAGGCGGTCGACGAGCGTCCGTCGCTCGGCCGGCACTGCGCGTCCATCGCCCGCGCCCTCGGCCGCGCCGCGGTCCGCGCGTACGGTCCGACGCGTGCGCAGTCCTTCTCCCGGCCCGTCTGCGACACCGCGTTCGCCTCGGGGGTGGCGGCCGCCCACCGGTAGCGGCGCCGGCTCATACCCCGATCCCGTGCCTCCGCGGAGGCACGCTCGCGCTTCCGGACGGTAACGGCTGATGGCGGGACGGTTTCCCGCGCATGCCGTGGGCGGGGCGCCGCGTACAGTGCGGTCATGAGTGATCCGAACGCCGCGTCCCGCCCCGTTCAAGCCGTCGTCCTGGCCGGCGGCCAGGGCTCCCGGCTGCGCCCGTACACCGACGACCGGCCCAAGCCGATGGTCGAGATCCCCGGCACGGGGACGCCGATCATCGGCCATCAGCTCGTCTGGCTCGCCGAAGAAGGCGTGACGGACGTCGTGATCAGCTGTGGGCATCTCGCCGAGGTGCTCCAGGACTGGCTGAAGTCGGCCGACCTGCCGGTGCGCGTCACGACCGTCGTCGAGCCCGAGCCCCTCGGCCGCGGCGGCGGCCTGAAGTACGCCGCCGCCCATCTGCCGCACCCCGAACAGCCCTGGTACGCCACCAACGGCGACATCTGGACGCGTTTCTCGCTGCGCGACATGGCCGACTTCCACGCCGAGCGTGACGCCGTCGCCACCCTCGCCCTCGCGCGGCCGCGTATCCCCTGGGGCGCCGTGAAGACGGACGGCTTCGGGCACATCACCGACTTCATCGAGGCCCCGCCGTCGACCTTCGAGATCAACGCGGGCGTCTACGTCTTCTCCCCCGCCTTCGCCGGCCTGCTGCCCGAGCGCGGCGACCACGAGCGCACCACGTTCCCCCATCTCGCCCGCGAGCGGCGCCTGTACGGCTTCCCGCTGCCCCAGGGCGCGTACTGGAGGGCCATCGACACCGCGAAGGACCTCACGGAGGCCGCGAAGGAACTGGCGGCCCAGGGCCGCTGAGCGCCCCGCGGCGGTCGTACGACAGCCGTACGCAGCGAAAAGGGCCCCGGACTCTGGAAGTCCGGGGCCCTTCTGTGGGTGGGGGGGCTAGCCCAGCAGGCCGCCCACCAGGCCGGGTTGGTCCGGCTCGGAGCCGCCGCCCGTGGAGCTGCCACCGGAGGTCGGGCCGCCGGACGTCGGGTCGGTGGTGCCGGGCTCCTGGTCGGTCGGCGAGGACTGCTGGGGCGGCGCCTGACCGGCCGTCCCCTGCGTCTGGCTGGGCGTGCCCACGCCGGTCGAGCCGGTGTCCCGGGTGGCACCCGGGCTGCTCGCGGCGCCGGACGGGGACGTGGTGCCCGATGTGGCGCCCTGCGTCGGCGAGTTGGAGGCCGACGGCGACTTGCTGTGCCGCTTTCCGGGCTTCTCCGGGAGGGGCGAGCCCGGCAGTTCGTTGCGCGGGGCCTCGCCCGGGCCGGGCACGACCACACGGTCGGCGTCCCGGACCGCGCCGCCGAGCAGCGAGCCGACGAGCAGGGTCACCCCGGTGACCAGCGCCGTGATCAAGGCGCCGCGGCGCAGCACATACTGCCGCAGCTCCCAGATGTCGGAGCGGGGGCCGAGCCGGCGCCAGGCCATCCCCGCGAGCCGTCCGTCGATGGAGTAGACGGGCGCCCCGGCGATGATCAGCGGGGACCAGGCGGCGAGGTAGATGATGTCGGGCGCGTCGTAGGCGGGGACGCTCTTCCAGCTGACGGTGACCAGCAGCGCGGCGGACAGCAGCGCGCCGACCACCGCGGCGACCCGCTGCCAGCACCCCAGGACCGTGAGGACACCCACGATGACCTGGAAGAAGGCGATCACCAGGCCGGCGCCGACCGGGTGCGCGAGCGCGAACTGGCGCAGCGGCTCGGCGACTTCCCACGGGTGCAGGGTGTTGAGCCAGGTCACCATGGAGCCGCGCTTGCCGCCGTCGAAGTAGACGGGGTCGCACAGCTTGCCCATGCCGGCGTAGATCGAGATGAAGCCGAGGAAGACGCGCAGCGGGAGCAGGACCACGCCGAGGTTCATCCGGCGGCCGGGGTAGTACGCGTGCCGCGCGGGGTCGTCGCCGGAGCGCCTCGGCGCCGCCTCGGTCCCGTCGTCGTCCGCCCCGTCGAGGTCGTCGTGCGGCCCGAAGTCGTCGGCGCCGTACGCGTACTCCTCGTCGTACGCGCTCTCGACCGTGCGCATATGGGGCAGCAGCCGGGTGTCCAGGGACTCGCCGTGCGTGCGCTGCGCCCCGACGATCGGGGTCTCGACGGTCCGGGTCAGGTCGTCGTCGTAGTCGTCGTAGCCCCCGGCGTAGCCGGTGCCGACGTCGACGCGCGGGATGACCTGGGTGCCGCCGGCGAACGGGGCCGCCTCGTCACCGTGCCGGACGCTGCCGTCCCGGGCGGCCTGGAGGAGGCGGTGGGCGCCGGTGTCGTCGGGCGCCGACATGCCGTTCCAGACGGACACCCGGCGCCGGGCGCCGGACGCCGCGCCCGCGGCGTGGGCGGCGGGCACGCGGGCGGTGTCCTCGGGCGCGCTCAGGTGCCGTGCGATCCGCTGGGACGTGGGGCGCCCGGTGGACGCGCCCAGCAGCACGCGGAAACTCGCGTGATTGACGATGATCTGCGCCGGATCGCTCGGCACCTTCACCATGCTCAGCGCGGGAGCGTCGTCGTATCCCGACGAGCGGTCCCCCGTGGGAGTGCGGGGTGTTCTGGTGTCCACACTCAACTAACCGAGTGACGCGAGGTTAGGACACTGCCTTGACCGGTCCGATGTGTCCGGACCGCGTCAAGGATGCGCAGGTCGCACCACTGTCCCCACAATTAGCCCGCACGGGTGACCCCACGGACAGGTGTTCAGCGGCGTCGGCCGGCCGCCTCGTAGAGCACGATCCCCGCCGCGACACCGGCGTTGAGGGACTCCGCGCCACCGGGCATCGGGATGCGCACCCGGACGTCGCACGTCTCGCCGACCAGGCGGGACAGGCCCTTGCCCTCGCTGCCGACGACGATGACGACCGGGCCGTCCAGGGCTTGGAGGTCACCGACCTCGGCCTCCCCGTCGGCGGCGAGACCGACGACCACGAGGCCCGCCTTCTTGTACGCCTCCAGCGCGCGGGTCAGGTTCGTCGCCCGCGCGACCGGCGTCCGGGCGGCCGTACCGGCGGACGTCTTCCAGGCGCCGGCGGTCATGCCCGCCGCGCGGCGCTCGGGGACGAGGACGCCATGGCCGCCGAACGCCGAGACCGAGCGCACGACGGCGCCCAGGTTGCGCGGGTCGGTCACCCCGTCGAGGGCGACGATCAGCGGGTCCTCGCCGGCGTCGGCGGCGGCGCCCGTCAGGTCCTCGGGGTGCGCGTACTCGTACGGCGGGACCTGCAGGACGAGGCCCTGGTGGTTCAGGCCGTTCGTCATGCGGTCCAGCTCGGGGCGCGGCGCCTCCATGAGGTTGATGCCGCCGCGCTCGGCGGCGAGCTGGAGGGCCTCGCGGACGCGCTCGTCGTTGTCGATGAACTGCTGCACGTAGAGGGTGTTGGCGGGGACGCCGCCGCGCAGCGCCTCGACGACCGGGTTGCGGCCGACGACCAGCTCCGAGGTGCTCTTGCCGCCGCGGCCGCGGGGCGTGGGCCGGCGGACGGCCTGCTTCGCCTTGGCGTTGGCGACGCGGTTCTTCTTGTGGCCCTTGCGCATCTCGGCGGGCGGGGTCGGGCCCCGGCCCTCGAGACCCTTGCGTCGCTGGCCGCCACTGCCGACCTGCGCGCCCTTCTTGCCGGACATGCGGCGGTTGTTCGCGGCCATGACCTACCTGTCTTCGTGAGCGTTCGAATGTACGTACTGTGCAGTGTGCCGCCCGGAGGGCCGGGCGGCACAATCGATCTTCCCGGAGCCGGCCCCGGTCAGCGCGGGCCGAGGCTCCAGCGCGGGCCCTGCGGGCTGTCCTCGATGACGAGACCGGACTGGTTGAGCTGGTCGCGAATGGCGTCCGCGGTCGCCCAGTCCTTGCGGGAGCGGGCCGCCTCGCGCTGGTCGAGGACCATCCGGACGAGGGTGTCCACCACGCCGTGCAGGTCCTCGCCCCGGTCGGTCTCGCCGGCCCAGTGGGCGTCGAGCGGGTCCAGGCCCAGCACACCGAGCATGGCCCGCACCTCGGCGAGGCGCGCCACGGCGGCCTCCTTGTCGTCGGCGGCCAGCGCGCTGTTGCCCTGCCGGACGGTGGTGTGCACGACCGCGAGCGCCTGCGGGACGCCCAGGTCGTCGTCCATCGCCTCGGCGAACGCCGGCGGCACGTCGGCGGAGGGCTCGACGACGCCGGCCTTCTCCACGACGCGCTGCACGAAGCCCTCGATCCGGGCGAACGCCGACTCGGCCTCGCGCAGGGCCTCCTCGCTGTACTCGATGGTCGAGCGGTAGTGCGGGGTGCCCAGGTAGTAGCGCAGGACGATCGGGCGCCACTGCTTGACCATCTCGGACACCAGCACGCTGTTGCCGAGCGACTTCGACATCTTCTCGCCGCTCATGGTGACCCAGGCGTTGTGCACCCAGTACCGGGCGAACTCGTCGCCGTAGGCCTTGGCCTGGGCGATCTCGTTCTCGTGGTGCGGGAAGATCAGGTCGAGTCCGCCGCCGTGGATGTCGAAGGCGGAGCCCAGGTACTTGTGCGCCATCGCCGAGCACTCCAGGTGCCAGCCCGGACGGCCCCGGCCCCACGGCGTCTCCCAGTCCGGCTCACCGGGCTTGGCGGCCTTCCACATCGCGAAGTCGCGCGGGTCCCGCTTGCCGGTGATGCCCTCCTCGGCGGGCTGGCGCATCTCGTCGAGGTCCTGCCGGGACAGCTCCAGATAGGAGGGCCAGGAGCGGACGTCGAAGTAGACGCTGCCCTCCGCCTCGTAGGCGTGCCCGCGCTCGATGAGGCCGCGCATCATCTCGACCATCTCGGTGATGTGGCCGGTGGCGCGCGGCTCGTACGTCGGCGGGAGGCAGCCGAGGGCGGTGTAGCCGTCGGTGAAGGCCCGCTCGTTCTCGTAGCCGATGGACCACCAGGGGCGGCCCTGGTCCACGGACTTGGCGATGATCTTGTCGTCGATGTCCGTGACGTTCCTGATGAACGTCACGTCATAGCCGCGGTACGCGAACCAGCGGCGCATGATGTCGAAGTTGAGACCGGAGCGGATGTGCCCGATGTGCGGCGCGGCCTGCACGGTGGCGCCACAGAGGTAGATCGAGACACAGCCCGGCTTGAGCGGGGTGAAGTCACGGATCTGCCGGGCGCTGGTGTCGTACAGCCGAATAGTCACGACACCTAGGGTAGTGGGCGGATCCCACTGCCCGGTGCCTTGGCGGCGATTCCCCGCCGTCCCGTGCGGCCGCCGCCGTCAGCCGTCCCGGCCGTCCCGTACGACCAGTGCCGTCGCCACCGCCATCAGGCCCTCGTCCCGGCCGGGGAAGCCGAGGCCGTCCGTCGTCGCGCCCGACACGGACACGGGTGCGCCCGCCGCCTCGGAGAGGATCTTCTGGGCCTCGTCGCGGCGCTTGCCGATCTTCGGGCGGGGGCCGACGACCTGCACCGCGATGTTGCCGATCCGGAAGCCGGCCTCGCGCACGATCCGGGCGGCCTCCGTCAGCAGGACGGTCCCCGGCGCCCCCGACCACTCGGGGCGCCCGGTGCCGAAGTGCTGTCCGAGGTCACCGAGCCCGGCCGCCGAGAACAGGGCGTTGCAGGCGGCGTGGGCGACGACGTCCGCGTCGGAGTGGCCCGCGAGTCCGGGGCCCTCGCCGTCCCACTTCAGGCCGGCGCACCACAGCTCGCGGCCCTCCTCGAAGGCGTGGATGTCGGTGCCGATGCCCACCTGGGGCAGCGGGTACGCCTCAGAAGCCATCGTTGAGCCTCCTGCGGGCCAGGACCGCCTCGGCGAGGACGAGGTCCAGGGGGCGGGTGACCTTGAAGGCCTCCTCATGACCGGGTACGACCACGACGGTCGGGCCGAGCTGCTCGACCATGCTCGCGTCGTCGGTGACGTCCCCGGTGACCGTCTCGTGGGCGCGCACCAGCGTGGCGCGGTCGAAGCCCTGCGGGGTCTGCACGGCGCGCAGCCGGGCGCGGGCCGGGGTGGCCACGACCGGTTCGGGGGTGCCGGGCTCCTCGGCGGGCTCGACCTCCTTCACCGTGTCGGCGAGCGGCAGGGCCGGTACGACGGCCGGCGCGCCGTCGCGGACGGCCTCGATGACCGCGTCGACGGTGTCGACGGGGACCAGCGGGCGGGCGGCGTCGTGCACCAGGACGATGTCGTGGTCCGGCGGCAGCGCCTCGAGGCCCAGCCGGACGGACTCCTGCCGGGACTCGCCGCCGGGGACGACCAGGAAGTCGGTCCTCTCGGGCAGCGCGTGCGCGTCGAGCAGGCTCTTGACCTCGGCCGCGCCGTCGGGCGGGGCCACGACCACCACCAGGGAGACCCACCGGGACGCCGCCATCGCGCGGACGGCGTGGATGAGCATGGGCGTGCCGTTCAGCGCGCGGAGCGCCTTGGGGGCGCCAGGACCGAGGCGCACACCTCGTCCGGCGGCCGGGATCACGACGGCCGTGCGGGTGCCGGCGCGCTCTTGCGGGGGCGAGGGACGCGATTCGTCGGACATCGGTTCCTGTCAGGTTTGTGTGCTCGGCCCAGGTGGGTATGGCCTGGGCGTGCCCCCTGCTCGAGCGTGAGCCTGAGCTGGGGGGAGTGCCGGGCGCGACACCTTGACCGGACCCTTCCGTGACAGTCGGTCGAGCCAGCTGCCCGGGCCCGGCACGTCCAGTATCGGGGGCGCCCCCGAGATCAGACGTCAGCGCGATGCGAACATGCCGCAGCGCCCGGCGACTGCAGGGTCATCGGGCACCGCGGCACTTTTTTTCGATCACACAGCACTGGTGCTGAGCTGAGGCGGATGCGTTCCGCGTCAGGACGCGAGGACCTCGTCGAGCAGGGCCTCGGCCTTGTCCTCGTTCGTGTTCTCCGCGAGGGCGAGCTCGCTCACCAGGATCTGCCGGGCCTTGGCGAGCATGCGCTTCTCACCGGCGGACAGTCCGCGCTCGCGCTCACGACGCCACAGGTCACGCACGACTTCCGCGACCTTGATGACATCGCCGGAGGCGAGCTTCTCCAGATTTGCCTTGTAACGACGCGACCAGTTCGTGGGCTCCTCGGCGTACGGCGCGCGCAGCACCTCGAAGACCCGGTCCAGCCCGTCCTGACCGACCACATCACGTACGCCGACGAACTCCGCATTGTCCGCTGGCACACGTACCGTCAGGTCACCCTGGGCGACCTTCAGCACCAAGTAGGTCTTGTCCACGCCTTTGATCTGACGAGTTTCGATAGCCTCGATCAGCGCGGCCCCGTGATGGGGATAGACCACGGTGTCGCCAACCTTGAACGTCATGTGACAGGTACCCCTTCCGTGGCTATCCAGGGTAACACGGAAACGGGCGGTTCTGAATGGCGTTTTCGCAGGTCAGGGCATATCTCAGGGCTTGACAACTCCAACAGGAACGTGCTGCGCGGGCCGAACGGAAGCAGGTATTCGCAGGTCGGAGGGGCTCTGCGGGCGGGCCGAAACGCGCTCGTCACACGCCCCCGAGCCTGCCCACGAGAGACCTAACGTACACAAATGTCCGGTTCCATGCGTGCGACTTCCGCTACTCCGTTCGGTGTCCCGACGCCCGGTCCCGGCCGAATCCGGAATTGATCACTACCCGGTCGGCGGTACGGCCGGTGATCAATTCCGGGGTGCCCGCGCATTCCTTCACAAAAATGCCGCGAGCGGTCGTGCGGCCCTCCTTATGTGAATGACGGACCTGCTCACGGGCAATCCGGTGACCGGATCACTTGTGGGTGAAGGGACCAGTGGTGGAAGAGGGACTTCGTCGGCACTTGGCCGCTCAGGGGAGGGTCGGGTGCGGCGGCGCGGGAACGGCTCGGTAACCTGAGGCCGCTGACAGACACTTAGGGCGGCTTTACGCGCCCGCCCCGTTCGAGTCAAGGAGTTGCCGCCGCCGTGAGCAGCAGCCTTCGACGCGGCGTCCTCGCCGCTGCCGCCCTCGCGTTCTCGATGACCTCGCTCGCCGCGTGCGCCGCCGGCAACAACGCGCAGACACTGGAGATCAAGCCGGACAACGCGGCCACCAGCGTCGGAGACATCAAGATCCAGAACGCCATCGTCGTCACCCAGCCCGAGCTGGAGTCCACCGGCCCCGCCGCGGTCTCCGCGACCCTGTTCAACTCCGGCGACACCGCCCAGACGCTGGACTCGGTCAAGGTGAAGGACTCCGGCGAGGAGGCCGAGCTCAAGCCCGCCAAGGGCGGCAGCCTGACCATCCCGGCCGGCGGCTCGCTCATCCTCGGCGGCAAGGGCAACGCCTCCGCCGTGCTGCCCAAGGGCCGCGAGGCCCTCAAGGACGGCGACGCCCAGGCGATCACCTTCACCTTCAGCAAGACCGGTGACGTGAGCCTGCGCGCCCTCGTCGTCCCGGCCGAGGGCTACTACGAGAGCTGGGGCCCGAGCGCCGTCCCGGCCGCCCCCGAGGCCGGCGCGAAGCCGTCCGGCACCCCGACGGGCACCCCGGCCGCCGGTGCCTCAGCGAGCGCCGGCGCCTCCGCGGGCGCCACGGGCTCGACGGACTCCACCGCGGGCGCCGGCACCGAGGCGGGCACGGAGGAGACCGGCACCGCCGTCCTCCCCTCCGACAGCGCCTCGCAGTCGGCCGCCGGGCACTGAGCGCCGTAGACACGCCGAAGGGCGGGACCCCCACACACGGGGTCCCGCCCTTCGGCGTACCGGCGGGGTCCGGGCCGGCCTACGGCTCGAACTTGTAGCCGAGGCCGCGCACGGTCACCAGATACCGGGGCGCGCCCGGGTCCGGCTCGATCTTGGCGCGCAGCCGCTTGACGTGGACGTCGAGCGTCTTGGTGTCCCCGACGTAGTCGGCGCCCCACACGCGGTCGATCAGCTGCATCCGGGTGAGGACCCGGCCCGCGTTGCGCAGGAGCATCTCCAGCAGGTCGAACTCCTTCAGCGGGAGGTCGATCTTGGAGCCGGAGACCGTGACCACGTGCCGGTCGACGTCCATCCGGACCGGGCCCGCTTCCAGGGCGGCCGGGGTCACCTCCTCCGGCTCGCCGCGGCGGCGCAGGACGGCCCGGATACGGGCGACCAGCTCGCGCGAGGAGAACGGCTTGGTGACGTAGTCGTCGGCCCCTATCTCCAGGCCGACGACCTTGTCGATCTCGCTGTCCTTGGCGGTCACCATGATCACCGGGACGTTGGAGCGGCCGCGCAGCTGGCGGCACACCTCCGTGCCGGGCAGCCCCGGCAGCATCAGGTCGAGGAGGACGAGGTCGGCTCCGTTGCGGTCGAACTCATCGAGTCCGTCGGGCCCGGTGGTCGCGACCGCGACCTCGAAGCCCTCCTTGCGGAGCATGTACGACAGGGCGTCGGAGAAGGACTCCTCGTCCTCGACGACGAGCACTCGGGTCACGGATGGACCTCCGGGGCGGAAAGCGTTTCGTACGCGGCTGACTCGGGGGTGGTGCGGGAATGCGTGGGGGCTGCGGGCCCGTCGTCGTCGTCGGGTCCGGGCTGCTGCCGGCCGCGGTCACGGGCAGCGCCCGCCTCCGGCAGCCGCAGGGTGAAGGTGGAGCCCTGTCCCTCGGAGCTCCACACCGTGACCTCCCCGCCGTGCGAGGCGGCCACATGCTTGACGATCGCGAGACCGAGACCGGTTCCCCCCGTGGCGCGGGAGCGGGCCGGGTCGACGCGGTAGAAGCGCTCGAAGATGCGCTCCTTGTCCTTGTCGGAGATGCCGATGCCCTGGTCGGTCACGGCGATCTCGACGAGGTCGCCGCCCGGCGAGGTGATCCTGCGGGCGGCGATGCCGACGCGGGTGCGGGCGGGCGAGTAGTTGACGGCGTTCTCCACGAGGTTGCCGAGCGCGGCGGCGAGCTGGCCGCGGTTGCCCCAGATCCGCAGGTCGGCGGTGCCGTCCTGATCGGGTTCCCCGGGCGCCGCGACACTCGCGGCCATGGTGATCTGCTTGGTCCCGGCGGCGTGCCGGCAGCGGTCCATGGCCTCGGCGACCAGCTCGTCCACACGGACCGGCTCGGCGTCCTCCAGCGGGTCGTCGTTCTGCACCCGGGAGAGGTCGATGAGCTCCTGCACCAGGTTGGTGAGCCGGGTCGCCTCGATCTGCATACGTCCGGCGAACCGCTCGACGGCCTCGGGGTCGTCCGCGGCGTCCATGACGGCCTCGGACAGCAGCGAGAGCGCGCCGACCGGTGTCTTCAGCTCATGGCTGACGTTGGCGACGAAGTCCCGGCGGACCGCCTCGATACGCCGGGCCTCGGTGAGGTCCTCGACCAGCAGGAGGACCAGCCGGGAGCCGAGGGGCGCGACCCGCGCGGACACCGCGAGGGCCTCGCCGCGCCCGGTGCCGCGCCGCGGCAGGTCCAGCTCGACCTGTCGTATCTCGCCGTCGCGCCGGGTGTCGCGGGCCATCTGGAGCATGGGCTCCACGGACAGCCGGCCGCCGCGGACCAGGCCGAGGGCGTACGCCGCCGAGCTGGCCTTGACCACGGCGTCCCCCTCGTCGAGGACGACGGCGGAGGAGCGCAGCACCGACAGGACCGTGTCCACGCCGGGCGGCAGGACCGGGTCGGTGTGCAGGGAGGTCCGGGTGGGGCGTTTCAGGTCGCGCTCGCTCCAGCGGAACGCCAGCACGGCGATGACACCGGTGAGGAGCCCGGCGATCGCAGCCGCTGCGGCGACCGCCGCGTTCACGTCCATGCGTCCAGGTTAGGCATGGCCCAGGTCATGCCCACAGCGTGCGGAGTGCGACCTCCGACACTCGTCGCCCAGAGTTCACCTGGGGGACGGGGCCGGTTCACTCGGGGTGGCGGAAACGGACGCGTGGCGATCGCATCGTGGGATCGTCGGGAGCGGGACGGCGGCTCGGCGGCCGGGTACGGCCGGGCGGGGCGGCGTGACGATCGCATGGGCGGCTCTTCGGAGCGTCGGACTGTCGGAGGGTCGTCCTGTCGGACTGTGGGTCTGGCTGATCGTGATCCTGTCGGATCGTGCGTCAGGCTGATCGTGGGTCTGTCGGACCGTGATCCTTTCGGACCGTGATTTCTCCCGACCGTACGACTGACGACGGTCCTACTGTCGTAGGGCACGACCGTAGGACCGTCGGACATCCGGCAAAGCGGCTTTTCCGGTGAGACGACGGCCGCCGGGTCCACCCCCGGAGGCAGATGTGAGAGAGGGACCCTGATGCGGGACGCGTACCACGAGGAACTGGACTCGATCGGCGACGGCCTGGTCGAGATGGCCCGGCTGGCCGGGTCGGCGATCGGGCGCGCCACGACGGCCATCCTCGACTCCGACCTGAAGCTGGCCGAGAGCGTGATCGAGGCGGACCAGAAGGTCGACGACCTGCAGCACGATCTGGAGGCCCGGGCCATCGCGCTGCTCGCCCGCCAGCAGCCGGTGGCGACGGACCTGCGGATCGTGGTGACCTCCCTGCGCATGTCGGCGGACCTGGAGCGGGCGGGCGACCTGGCCCAGCACGTGGCCAAGCTGACCCGGCTGCGCTACCCGGAGCGGGCGATCCCGCAGGACCTGCACGCCACCATCCTGGAGATGGGGCAGCTGGCGCAGCGTCTGATGGCCAAGGCGGCGGAGGTGATCGTCACCAAGGACGTCGACCTCGCGCTCCAGCTGGAGCAGGACGACGACGAGATGGACCTGCTGCACCGCACGCTCTTCCAGCACCTGATGGACGAGCGCTGGAAGCACGGCATCGAGACGGCGGTCGACGTGACGCTGCTGGGCCGCTACTACGAGCGGTACGCCGACCACGCGGTGGCGGTCGCGAAGCGGGTCGTCTACCTGGTCACCGGGGAGCACGCCGACGAGCTGCAGGCCGACGTACAGCCCGGGATCCAGCCGGCGCCGGGGGCGGACGGGGCGTAGAGCGCGTGGGCGCCGCGGTGGTTCGCGCGGGCTCGCGGGGGCCGGTCCGGGCGCGTACGAGCCTCCGTGCGCCGTTGATGCGCCCAGCGGGGCGGGCATCCAATGGGCACAGGCACCAGCCTTCTAGGAGGGACCATGGCCGAATCCCCCAGCACGTCCGAGATCACGCCCGACCCGACCCGGGAACGCCCGACCGAGCAGCCCGCCGACGTCCGGAGCCTCCCGCTGTTCGGGGCCTGCGGCTGCGGTTCGGGCTGTGGCTGCGGGTGCCAGTCCGGGAACCCCTGCCAGTGCGGGTGAGGACGTAGCCGCTGTTCAGGGCGTGCCCACGGCGCCCGGCAGCGCCTGCTCGGCCCAGATGACCTTGCCCTGTGAGGTGTACCGGGTGCCCCAGCGCTCGGTCGTCTGGGCGACCAGGAAGAGACCGCGGCCGCCCTCGTCGGTCGTCGCGGCGTACCGCAGATGCGGTGAGGTGCTGCTGGAGTCGGAGACCTCGCAGGTCAGCACCCGGTCGCGGATCAGCCGTACCTGGATGGGCTCGCCGCCGTAGCGGATGGCGTTGGTGACCAGCTCGCTCAGGACGAGTTCGGTGACGAAGTCCAGCTCCTCCAGACCCCACTCCGCCAGCTTGCCGGAGACGGCCTCGCGCACCCGCCCCACGGCGGACGGGTCGGGCGGCACGTCCCAGGTGGCCACGTGGTCGGGCGGCAGCGCTTTGGTACGCGCGATCAGCAGGGCCACGTCGTCCTTGGGGCCGGCCGGCAGCAGCGCGTCCACGACCGCGCGGCAGCTGTCCTCCGGTGCGCGCTCCGGGTGGCCGGTCAGGGCCCGGCGCAGCAGTTCCTGGCCGACGTCGAGATCGCGTTCGCGGTCCTCGATGAGGCCGTCGGTGTAGAGGACGAGCTGGGTGCCGTCGTCGAGGTCGAACTCCGCCGTACGGAACGGCATGCCGCCGAGGCCGAGCGGCGGTCCGCCCGGCAGGTCGGGGTAGCTGACCTCGCCGTCGGGGCGGACGAGGGCGGGCGCCGGGTGGCCGGCCCGCGCCATGGCGCAGCGGCGCGTGACGGGGTCGTAGATCGCGTACAGGCAGGTGGCGCCGACGACGGCGGCGCGGTCGGCGCAGGCCTCGTCCTGGTCGATGCGGCCGACGAGGTCGTCGAGGTGGCTGAGCAGTTCGTCGGGGGGCAGGTCGAGGGTGGAGAAGTTGTGCACGGCGGTGCGCAGCCGGCCCATGGTGGCGGCGGCGTGCAGGCCGTGGCCGACCACGTCGCCGACGACCATGGCGACCCGGCTCCCCGGCAGCGGGATGACGTCGAACCAGTCGCCGCTCACCCCGGACTGGGCCGGTATGTAGCGGGAGCCGACGTCCAGGGCGCTCTGCTCGGGCAGCTCCCTCGGCAGCAGGCTGCGCTGGAGGGTGACGGCCATGGTGTGCTCGCGGGTGAAGCGGCGGGCGTTGTCGATGCTGACCGCGGCGCGCGCCACCAGTTCCTCGGCCAGTGACAGCTCCTCCGCGTCGAACGCCTCGTGCTCCTTGCCGCGGTAGAAGTTGACCAGGCCGAGGACCGCGCCGCGGGCCCGGATCGGCGCGGCGATCAGGGAATGGATGCCGTAGTCGAGGATCTCCCGGGTGCGCTCCTGGTCCTGGGCCTGCCAGTCGGCGGCGTTCGCCAGGTCGGCGACGAGGACGGAGCGGCCGGTGCCGTAGCCGCGGGCCTGCGGGGTGGTCGGCAGGAAGTCGATGAGCCGGTCCACCTCGTAGAGGGGGTGGTCGTCGCGGATGCCGTGCGCGGCGACCCGCCGCATGTCCGTCGCCGTGAGGGTCGGCTCGTCGCCCTGTACGACGCCGTCGGCCAGGTCGACGGTGACGAAGTCGGCGAAGCGGGGGACGGCGATCCGCGCCAGTTCCCCGGCGGTGCCGATCACGTCGAGGGTGGTGCCGACGCCGAGGCCCGCGTCGTACAGCAGCTTGAGGCGTTCCCGGGCGACCTCGGCGCGGCCGGAGACGGCCTGCAGTTCGGTGGTGTCGCGGAGCGTGACCACCGTGCCGTGCGGGCCGGCCCGGTCTGTGTGCCGCTGGTTGATGGCCAGCAGGCGGTCGCCCGCGAAGTGCACCTCGTCGGTGGCCTCGCGGCCGGAGGCGAGCAGGTCCACGGTCTCCGGGTCGAGCCCGGACAGCTCCGCCACATGCCGGCCCTCGGCGTCCGGGGACAGTTCCAGCAGGCGCCTGGCCTCGTCGTTGGCGAGCAGCAGCCGGCCGTCGTCGATGATCAGCACGCCCTCGCGCACCGAGTGCAGTACGGCGTCGTGGTGCTCGTAGATGCGGTTCATCTCGTCGGCGGCGAGGGCGTGGGTCTGGCGCCGCAGCCGGCGGCTCACCAGGGCGGTGCCGCCCGCCGTCACGGCGAGCGCGCCGGCGCCCGCGCCCAGGATGATCGGGAGCTGCCGGTACGCCTCACCCGTCACGCTCTTGACCTTGAGCCCGGCGGAGACCAGCGCGATGACCTTGCCGTTGCCGTCGTCGATCGGGACGGTCGCCTGGACCTCCTTGCCGAGCGGCCCGTTCACGCTCTCCGTGTACACCTGGCCCGCGAGGGACGGCTCGATGGTGCCGACGAACCGCTTGCCGATGCGGTCGGGGAGGGGGTGGGTGTAGCGGATGCCGTCGGTGTCCATGACGACGATGAAGTCGACGCCGGCGGCGCCGCGCCCCGCCTCCGTCAGCGGCTGGAGCACCTTCGAGGGGTCCTCCGTCCGCAGCGCCGCGAGGACGCCGGGCGAGTGCGCGAAGGTCTGCGCGACGGCGATCGAGCGGCGCTTCGCCTCGGTCTGGGTGTCGCGGCTCGACTGGAGGATGAGGGCGACGACGGCACAGACCACGAGCAGCAGGACGAGCGCCACCTGGAGCACGAACACCTGACCGGCAACGCTTCGGGGGCTCCTACCGACCAGCGAGCGCCATCGTCCCCGCGCCCACCGGTCGTGTCGGTCCGACATGTCGCTATTTGTACCATCGCCCTTTTCTGCTGGCTACGGCGTGTCCACGCTAGGAACATCCGGTGGGGCCGGCGAGGGCACGCCAGGGACAGGGGGCCGGGGGCGGCACGGGCACGCCGGAAACAGGGGCCGGGGGCGCCGAGGGCCGGCACCGGGCCCCCCTCAGGTGCGCGGGACGACACCCAGGAGCATCGCGGTGAAGGCGACCCGCAGGGTCTCGGGCATCTCCAGATTCAGCGCGGCGAGGGCGGGCTCCTCGGCATAGGCGGCGAGGACGCTGGGCGGCGGGGGGACGTAGGCCGAGAGGGCGCCGGACGAGGCGAGGCACATCAGGCAGAACAGCTGGGCGCCCTCGCCCAGTTCGGGCACATGGCGGCGCAGGAGCGCGGTCATGGCGTCGAGCCGGGCCAGGGAGGCGCGCTTGTGCCGCTTGACGACCTCGACGGAGACATTGCGCTCGAGGACGCCGCCCTGGGCGCCGAAGAGATCGCAGAGCACCGTACGGTCCGCCAGTGACCGGCTGAGGACGTCCGCGAGCTGGGCCGCCCGCACCTCGGCCGTGGCGCCCGCCTCGATCCCCTCGGCCAGCTCGCCCTCCAGTTCGACGAGCCAGCGCCCGAGGAAGTCGTCGAGGAGTTCGAGCAGGACGGCCTCGCGGGACTCGAAGTAACGCAGGACGTTCGACTTGGCCAGACCCACGCGCCGGCTGAGCTCGTTCAGGCTCAGTTCGGCCACCGGCATCTCGTCGAGCATCGCCGCCGCCGTGTCGAGGATGGCCCGGCGGCGGGCCTCTCGCTGTTCCTCGCTTCGCGCCCGCTGAAAAGTCACGTCTCAGCCTAACTTACAGACCGTTGGTCTCTTGCTATCAGACCACCGGTCCCTTACGCTCGGGATGTAACAGACCGGCGGTTCGTTACAGCTGCCGAAGGCGACCCGAGGAGCAGGCGATGACCGAGAAGTGGACCGAACAGCAGATCCCCGACCAGCGCGGACGGGTGGCGATCGTGACCGGCGCCAACACCGGGCTCGGCTTCGAGACCGCCCGGATGCTGGCGGAACACGGGGCGACGGTGGTCCTGGCCGTGCGGGACGTGGAGAAGGGGGCGCGGGCGGCGGCCCGTATCCGCGGTGACGTCACCGTCCAGGCCCTGGACCTGACGTCCCTGGCCTCCGTCCGGGCAGCGGCGGCGGACCTGCGCACCGCACACCCGCGCATCGACCTGCTGATCAACAACGCCGGCGTGATGTACACGCCGAAGCAGACCACCGCCGACGGCTTCGAGATGCAGTTCGGCACGAACCACCTGGGCCACTTCGCCCTCACCGGCCTGCTCCTCGACCGGCTGCTGCCGGTCCCCGGCTCCCGTGTCGTGAGCGTCAGCAGCGTCGGGCACCGCATCCGGGCCGCGATCCACTTCGACGACCTGCAGTGGGAGCGGTCGTACAGCCGCGTCGGCGCCTACGGCCAGTCCAAGCTCGCCAACCTGCTGTTCACGTACGAACTGCAGCGCCGGCTCGCCCCGCACGGCACGACGGTCGCGGCGGCGGCGCACCCGGGCGTCTCCAACACCGAACTGCTCCGCCACCTCCCGGCCCCGCTCCGGGTCCCGGCCGGCCGGATCACCCCCCTGCTCACCCAGGACCCGTCGATGGGCGCCCTCCCCACTCTGCGCGCGGCCACCGACCCGGCCGTGACGGGCAGCCAGTACTACGGCCCCGGCGGCCGGGGCGAGATCCGCGGCTACCCGAAGCTGGTCACGTCCAGCCCCGCCTCCCACGACGAGACGGTCATGCACCGCCTGTGGGCGGTGTCGGAGGAACTGACGGGAGTGACGTTCCCGGTGGAGCGGGTCGCGACGGCGTCCTGAGCGCCGGCCGGTCCAGCACCTCGACGTACACGATGCGACCGTCGACGACGTCGAGGCAGAGCATGCCCCGCGCGGGCACGAGGGGAACGCACCGATGCCCGGGCCCGTACGGCTCCCCCGGCGGATGAGGCGCGGTCCGAAAACTCTGACAGAAGCCGTCCCCGCACCCACACGCCTCGACGAGCCGAAGGTCCCGTGCGGAGAGGGCCAACTCCCGTTCCCCCTCACCCTCCAGAAGGGCGGTCAGCTCGGCGACGAGGCCGGGGTAGAGGTCACGGACGAGGGGGTGCTGCTGCTCCATGGCGGGAGGGTAGCCGGGGCGGGGCGGGGCCGTACGCTGAGGGCGGCGATGTACAGGGGGACTCATGACAGCATCCCCACCGCTGCCTGCGAAGGTGGGGCGCATGGGCAACTCACAGGCGTACCCCGTCTTCCGAACCACTGACGCCATGGAGGCGTGGACACAGGCACTGCGCCTGAAAATGCCTCCCATCCGCGCCGTCTGCGCAGGTGGGAGGCATGATCACTGGGGTTACTTCTTCTTGCCCTGGTTCTTGACCGCCTCGATCGCCGCCGCCGCGGCGTCCGGGTCGAGGTAGCGGCCGCCCGGGGTGAGCGGCTTGAAGTCGGCGTCCAGGTCGTAGGCGAGCGGGATGCCCGTCGGGATGTTCAGGCCCGCGATGTCGGCGTCCGAAATGCCGTCCAGGTGCTTGACCAGGGCGCGCAGCGAGTTGCCGTGGGCCGCGACCAGGACCGTGCGGCCGGTCAGCAGGTCGGGGACGATCGCGTCGAACCAGTACGGGAGCATGCGGACGACGACGTCCTTGAGGCACTCCGTGCGCGGGCGGAGCTCCGGCGGGAGGGTCGCGTAGCGCGGGTCGGAGAACTGGGAGTACTCGGCGTCGTCGGCGAGCGGGGGCGGCGGGGTGTCGTAGGAGCGGCGCCAGAGCATGAACTGCTCCTCGCCGAACTCGGCGAGGGTCTGCGCCTTGTCCTTGCCCTGCAGGGCGCCGTAGTGGCGCTCGTTCAGGCGCCACGAGCGGTGGACCGGGATCCAGTGGCGGTCGGCCGCTTCCAGCGCCAGCTGGGCCGTGCGGATCGCGCGCTTCTGGAGGGACGTGTGGACCACGTCGGGCAGGAGTCCGGCGTCCTTCAGGAGCTCGCCACCGCGGACCGCCTCCTTCTCGCCCTTCTCGTTGAGGTTGACGTCCACCCAGCCGGTGAACAGGTTCTTCGCGTTCCACTCGCTCTCGCCGTGGCGGAGGAGGATCAGCTTGTACGGTGCGTCGGCCATGCCTCAGAGCGTAATCCACGGATTCGCGCCCCCGGCGGCCCCGCCCAGCAGGCGGACGGTTGACGGGATCTGTTAATCGAGTGGCTTCCCCGCGGTGCGGATTTGTAAGGTTCGGTTGCCTCTTCTGCTCATTACTTCCGCTGCCGTTCCCGGCTGCCATCCGTGGGGGACCCGCTATGTCACTCGCCGCCGTCAGACGCGCCACCAGGGAGACCGTCTCCGGGCTCCCCCGTGAGTTCTGGTGGCTGTGGACGAGCACCCTGGTGAACCGGCTCGGCGCCTTCGTCGCCACCTTCATGGCGCTGTACCTCACGCTCGAGCGCGGCCAGTCCGCCACCTACGCCGGTCTGGTCGCCTCGCTCCACGGCCTCGGCGGGGTCGTCTCCTCGCTCGGCGGCGGGGTGATGGCCGACCGGCTCGGCCGCCGGCCCACCCTGCTGATCGCGCAGTCCGCGACAGCGGTCTCGGTGGCGGTGCTCGCCTTCGTGCAGCACCCGGTCGCCATCGCCGCCGTCGCCTTCGCCGTCGGCGCCGCCTCCAACGCCTCCCGGCCCGCCGTGCAGGCGATGATGGCGGACATCGTCCGGCCCGAGGACCGGGTCAGGGCCTTCTCGCTCAACTACTGGGCGATCAACCTCGGGTTCGCCGTCTCCTCCATGGCCGCCGGGTTCATCGCCGAGGTCAGCTACCGGGCCGGGTTCCTGCTGGAGGCCGGGATGACGGCCGTCTGCGCGGTCGTGGTCTTCATGAAGATCCCCGAGTCGCGGCCCGAGAAGGCGGACACCGGCAGGCCCGGCGAGGAGATCGGGCTGGGGACCGTGCTGCGCGACCGGCGCTTCATGGGCGTCGTCGGGCTGTGCTTCCTCGTCGCCCTCGTCTTCCAGCAGGGCGCGGTCGGGCTGCCCGTCGCCATGGGCGCGGCCGGGTTCTCCCCGGCCGACTACGGCCTCGCGATCGGCGTCAACGGCGTCCTGATCGTCGCGCTGCAGATCCCGGTCACCCGGTTCATCGAACGCCGGGACGCCGGCCGCATCCTCGTCGTGTCGTCCCTGCTGGCGGGTTACGGCTTCGGGCTCACCGCGTTCGCCGGGTCGGTCGGCGTCTTCGCGCTGACGGTGTGCGTGTGGACGCTCGGCGAGATGCTCAACGCGCCCACCCAGACGGGTCTCGTCGTACGGCTGTCCCCCGCGCACGGACGCGGCCGCTACCAGGGCGTCTACACCCTGTCCTGGTCGGTGGCGGCGCTCGTCGCCCCGCTGATGTCGGGCCTGGTCATCGACCGCCTCGGCGCCGCGTGGCTGTGGGCGCTGTGCGCGGCCGTCGGGACGGCGGCCGCGGTCGGGTACGGCGCGCTGACGCGCCGGCCGCCCGCCGACGCGCCCGGCGCCACCATCCCCGTCGTCGCGTCCAAGCCGGAGACCAGCGCGGCCTGACCCCATGGGCAGAGGCGCTCAGGGGTGCATCCGTGCCCCCTTCAGCACCTTGTCCACCGCGTTCCTCGGCCCGTACACCGCGAGCCCCACCAGGTCCAGGGCATCCGTGCCCACGGCCCGGACCGCCGCCCGGTTGGCGCCGTCGTGGCCGGTGGCGAAGAGGTCGGAGGTGAACAGCGCGCGCGGCAGGGCGCGGGACAGCGCGCGGGAGTGGGCCGCCGTCAGGGTCTCCTTGGTGCCCTCGAAGACCAGCACCGGCTGGCGGAACATCGGCAGATAGGGGACGCCGTCCGCGTCCTCGTACGGCTCCCCGATCACCTCGGGGAGCTGCGACCCGAGGCCGCTGACCAGGAACGCGGTGACGTTCAGCCGCTGCCAGGTCTCCAGGTCCTCGCGCAGCAGCACGGCGATCTTGGTGTCGAAACGGACGGGGGCGTCGGCCGCCCCGTCGTGCACGGGTGCTTCAGCGTTCATACGGCGAGACTCGCCGACGCCGTACGGTCCGGTCTTGTACGTTCTTTGCATGGGCACGCGCGAGGAGGTCACCGCGTGGCGTCCCCGCGTCCCGGGCGTCACCGAGGTCTTCCACGCCCACTTCACCGACTACGCGTACCCGATGCACGTCCACGAGGCGTGGACGCTGCTGATCGTCGACGACGGCGCCGTCCGCTACGACCTGGACCGGCACGAGCACGGCACCCCGCACGACACGGTGACCCTGCTGCCGCCGCACGTCCCGCACAACGGCTCCCCCGCCACCCCGCACGGCTTCCGCAAACGCGTCCTGTACCTGGACGGCACCCGGCTCGGCGACGACCTGATCGGCCCGGCCGTCGACTCGCCCGATCTGCGCGACCCGGTGCTGCGGCGGCGCGTCGGACAGCTGCACGCGGCGCTCGCCCAGCCCGGTGACGAGCTGGAGGCCGACAGCCGGCTGACCCTCATCGGCGACCGGCTGCGCGCCTGCCTGCGGCCGAGGACGGCGACCGAGGCCGACCGCCGCGACCCCGAGCTGGCCCGCCGGCTGCGTGAACTGCTCGACGAGCGGGTGGTGCCGGGCATCGCCCTGGACGAGGCGGCGGTGCTGGTGCGGGCCCATCCCGCCCATCTGGTGCGGTCGTTCAGCGCCGCGTACGGCATCGCCCCGCACCAGTACCTGATGTCCCGCCGGGTCGACCGGGCCCGTGGGCTGCTGCTGGAGGGCCGGGCGCCGGCCGAGGTGGCCGCCGCGACCGGCTTCTACGACCAGTCCCATCTCACCCGGCACTTCCGCCGCCTGGTGGGCGTCACCCCGGGCCGCTACCGCGGCAGCGCGCGCTGAGCGTCGTACAGATTGCGGGGCCGTACGGCGTCGGTGGTGCCGTACAGCTCCAGGCGGGCGTGCAGGTCGCCGGTGAAGTCGGGTACGTCGATCTGGCCGAACTCGCTGACCTCGTTGAGGCCGACGGTCGCCGAGTAGGGTGCGAGGCCGTCGAGGCGGACCATACCGGCGCGGCCGTTGGTCACCCGGATGTTCCAGTGGGTGAAGCGCGCCCCGAACAGCGGCCCGGCGCTCGCGTCGCCGCCGTGCCGTCCGTCGTTGACGACGGTGATGTCGGTGCGGACGTTGGCGAAGGGCAGGCCGCGGTGGCTGTCGAAGGTGCCCATGCGCATGTCGCCGCGCGACCAGACGTTGTGGGAGGACAGGCCCTCGACGTTGATGCCGTGCAGCTGGGTGTTGGCGGGGGCCGGGGTGGTGCGGGCCTCGATCGTGAAGTCCTCGACGAGGTTGTCGTGCGAGCCCTCCCGGCAGAAGTACGGGTGGTGCACCCCGCGACCCGCCACGCGCGTGTGCGTGAGCGTGCAGGCGGAGGCGGCCACCAGACCGAAGCCGTTGTCGACGTGGCGGACCGTCACGTCGTGCACCCAGCAGTCGTAGGCGCACTGCAGGACGACACCGTTGTGGCCCTTGTCGAGGAGGTGCGGCTGCTGCGGGGTCTCCACCGCCTCCAGGGTGAGGCCCTCCACGCCCGCGCCGGTCAACTCCTCGACGTGCGTGGTCAGTCGGGGGTCCCACTCGGGGCGTACGTCGAGCGGCAGGGGGCGTTCCAGGGTGACCTCGCGGCCGCGGACCCGGGTGACGCGCACCGGCCACTCGTAGGGGACGTACGAGGTCAGCTTGGTCTTGTCGTCCCAGGTGTACGCCTCGGCGCCGGGTCCGCCGCCGCTCATGTGCTCGAGGAGCGTGTGCTCGGCGTCGTCGGCGAGGCGGAGCAGGACGAGGGCGCCGGGGCGCAGCGCCGACGGGTCGGCCACCCGGACCGTCCAGGAGCCGCGGCGGGCGGGGGCGACGGTGGTGAGGGTGCGCCACTCGTCGCGCCGGTTGCCGGTCCAGCCCTCGAACGGCCAGTCGCGGGCCCGGATCGCGTCGACCAGGGTGTTCCAGCGGGCCTCGGGGGCCAGCCAGATCAGGCCGCCCGCCCAGGACCAGGACGACTTGTCGCCTCCGTAGCGGGAGCCGTAGACGCCGATCAGCTCGGTGAGGTTCTTCGTGGCGAGCAGGGTCGTACGGCCGCTGCCGGCGCCGCGCAGGACGACGTTCGAGTGGCCGACGCGGATGACGTCGTCGATGCGGAAGGTGCCGGGCGGGATGGTGACCGTGCCACCGCCGGCCCTTCCGGCGGCGGCGATGGCACGGTTGATCGCGGGGGCGCAGTCGGTGGTGCCGTCCGCCACGGCGCCGAAGGCGCGGACGTCGGCGACGACCCGGGGGCGGGGGCGCCGGCGGTCTCCGCCGTGCCGGCCGGCCCGGCCCACGTAGGGGATCTGCGGATGGGTGAAGGGGGTGCGGGTGAACTCGTGCCAGAGAGCGGGGACCTGTGGGGTGCCGGGGCCCGGGGCTGGGGCCTGAGGGGCGCCGGGGCCCGGGGCGGGCGGGGCGTCCGCCCGGGCCGTGGTGCCGGTCGTCGCGGCGAGCGCCACGGCCGTGGCCCCGCCGAGCAGGGCCCGTCTGGTGAGATGCGCGTTGCCCATGTCCGTACGCCCTCCACGCCGCATGCTCTTCATGGATGTTTTTCATGGATGTGAACAATGTTCAGAAGTGCGTCGGAGGGTGAGCATGCCACGGGACCCCTGCGGCGGGAAGAGGGCGTGCAGGGGTTAGGTGCGTAGGGGGACGCGGGTCGGCGTCAGTCCTGTGACTTCTGGGTCAGATGGCTGAACGCGTCCAGGTTGCGCGTCGACTCGCCGCGTGCGAGCCGCCACGCGTACTCCTTGCGGATCGCGGTGGCGAACCCGAGCTCCAGGAGGGTGTTGAAGGCGCCGTCGGCCGCCTCCAGGACCTGGCCGAGGATGCGGTCGATCTCGTCGGCGGTGATCGCGGCGAGCGGGAGGCGGGCGGTGACGTAGACGTCGCCGAGCCGGTCGACGGCGTAACTGACGCCGTACAGCTTGAGGTTGCGCTCCAGGAGCCAGCGGTGGACCCCGGACTCGTTCTCGTCGGGGTGGCGGATGACGAACGCGTTCAGGGAGAGGGAGTGGCGGCCGACGATCAGGGAGACGGTCGTGGACAGCTTCCGCGTGCCGGGGAGCTTGACGACGTAGGTGCCCGGCTCGGGGCTCTCCCACTCCAGTTCGGCGTCCTTCAGTGCTCCCTCGACGACCTGCGCCGCCTTCTGTGCGTCAGCCATGGTGGGAGCGTACGCGACGGCGGTGGGCCTGGGCGGCGGCCGTGTAGACCTCCGCCGTGGCGCCGGCCGCGGTGTCCCAGCCGAACGACTGGGCGTGCCGCGCCGCCGCCTCGCCCATCCGGGGACACAGCTGCGGGTCGTCGGCGAAGGCGCGCAGCACGCGCGCGTAGGCGGCGGGGTTGTGGCCCTCGACCAGGAAGCCCGTACGGCCGTCCCGCACGGCCACCGGCAGCCCGCCGACCGCCGCCGCCAGCACCGGGGTGCCGGCCGCCTGCGCCTCGATGGCGACCAGCCCGAAGGACTCGCTGTACGACGGCATGACCAGCACCGAGGCGGCCCGGAACCAGTCCGCGAGCTGATCCTGCCCGACCGGCGGACGGAACCGTACGACGTCCGCGATGCCGAGGCGGGCGGCGAGCTTCTGCAGCCCCTCCGGCTTCGCCATGCCGCTGCCGCTCGGGCCGCCGACGACCGGCACCAGGATGCGGGAGCGCAGCTCGGGTCGCTCGTCGAGGAGGACGGCGACCGCGCGCAGCAGGATGTCCGGCGCCTTCAGCGGCTGGATGCGGCCCGCGAAGAGCGGGATCAGGGCGTCCTGCGGCAGGCCGAGGCGGGCGCGGGCGGCGGCCCGGCCGTCGGCCGGCGAGAAGCGGGAGAGGTTCACGCCGGGGTGCACGACGGCGACCTTGGCCGGGTCGGCGGCGTAGTGCCGTACCAGCTCGTCGGCCTCCTCCTCGGTGTTGGCGATGAGGCGGTCGGCGGCGTCGACGATCTGCGTCTCGCCGATCACGCGGGCGGCCGGTTCGGGCGTGTCGCCGTCGGCCAGGTTGGCGTTCTTGACCTTGGCCATGGTGTGCATGGCGTGCACCAGGGGGACGCCCCAGCGCTGGGCGGCGAGCCAGCCGACATGGCCGGAGAGCCAGTAGTGCGAGTGGACGAGGTCGTAGTAGCCGGGGCGGTGTCCGGCCCAGGCCTGCATGACGCCGTGCGTGAAGGCGCACAGCTGGGCGGGGAGGTCCTCCTTGTTCAGGCCCTCGTAGGGGCCCGCGTCGACGTGCCGGACGAGGACGCCGGGGGCCAGCTCGACGACCGGGGGGAGGTCCGTGGCGGTCGTGCGCGTGAAGATCTCGACCTCGATGTTGATCGCGGCGAGGCACTGGGCGAGTTCGACGATGTAGACGTTCATGCCGCCGGCGTCGCCGGTGCCGGGCTGGTGCAGCGGTGAGGTGTGCACGGAGAGCATGGCGACGCGACGGGGGCGGCGGTGCAGCCTGAGCCGCGACGGGGCCACCGCGGAGCGACGCCCGAGCCTGCTGACGTACTGGCTCACGTGGCGTTCCTCCTTGGCCTGCGGGCATGCCGGACAGAGGGCCGGATGCGCCCTCCAAGGCGGTGCAACGCCGGAGGGCGGGGTTCCCATTCCTGGCGGGGTGGTTTTTGCCGAGGCGTTACCGGGTGTCGCTCAACCGTTCGACGTCGGGCTGCGTCACCGGGACCGGGTTCCCCGCGCGCGGGGGGGCCATGCGGCGGCGCGCCCGCGCCTTACCCTCGTATCCATGACAGCCCGCGCAGCCCACCGCCCCGTGGGATCGGTGACGCGCGGCACGACCAACCCCAACCGGCTGCGGCGCATGGACCGCTGGATCGCCCAGGCGCACGGGGCCGAGCTGCGCCGGGCGCCCGACCCCGTGGCGGTCGACCTCGGGTACGGCGCCGCCCCCTGGACCGCCGTGGAACTGCTCGGCCGGCTGCGCGCCGTCGCACCGCGCGTGCGGGTCGTCGGCGTCGAGATCGAACCGGCCCGGGTCGCCGCCGCGAAACCGTACGAACGCGACGGGCTCGTCTTCCGGCACGGCGGCTTCGAGATCCCGCTCCCCCAGCGTCCGCACCTCGTCCGCGCCGCGAACGTGCTGCGCCAGTACGACGAGGAGCAGGTCGCCGAGGTGTGGGAGCGGCTGTGCGCCCGGCTCGCCCCGGCCGACGCGGCGACCGGCTCGCGGGGCGGGCTGCTGGTCGAGGGGACCTGCGACGAGATCGGGCGCCGGCATGTGTGGGTGGCGCTCGGCCCGGAGGGGCCGCGCACGGTCACCTTCGCGACCCGGCTGGGCTCGCTGGAGCGGCCGTCGGACCTCGCCGAACGGCTCCCGAAGGCGCTGATCCACCGCAATGTCCCCGGCGAGCCGGTGCACGCCTTCCTGCGCGACTTCGACCGCGCCTGGGCGGCCGCCGCGCCCTACGCCTCGTACGGGGCGCGCCAGCGCTGGATCCGGACCGTGCGTCAGCTGGCCGCGGACTGGCCGGTGACGGATGGTCCGGTGCGCTGGCGGCAGGGCGAAGTCACCCTGGACTGGGCGGCGTTGGCGCCCCGGAGCTGAGCCCTCCGTCATGCGAGGCGCCCCGGCACTGCCCCCTCCGGTCACATCGGCCGACCCGCGCCCCTCCCTCACCCCCCTGACCTGCGGGGAACGATCTCCCTGAGTCGTTCGTCACAAAGGCGGGGTGATCGTCATGACCGGGAGGGGACGGGGGAAAGCAGACCTCTGTCACTTTGCGCGCCGACATGGCACGATCCCCCGGACGCCTGAAGTTACTGACGGGACATCAGTTTGGGGGCACAGGTATGGCCACGGGCAAGCGCGGCCTGATCACGGTGGCCGTGACCGTCGTCTGCGCGGTCACCGTACTGGCGGCACCGGGTACGGCCTTCGCGGCACCGACCCCGTCCCCCTCCCCCAGCGCCTCGGCCTCCGCCGCCCCGACGCCGGTGTCCAATGAGGAACTGGAAGCGGTCCGCGCCCAGCTGGAGAAGCTGTACCACGAGGCGTCCGTCGCCACCGACGAGTACAACGCCGCCGAGGAGGCCGCCGAGAAGCAGTCGGCGGAGATCGTCGAGCTGGCGAAGAAGATCGTCAAGGGCAAGGAGAAGCTGGCCGAGCTGAAGGAGCGCGCCGGCGCCGCGGCCGCCGCCCAGTACCGCTCCGGCGGACTGCCGGACGAGGCGCACCTGATGCTCAGCGACAACCCGCAGCATTTCCTCGACAACACCCGCCGGGTGCTCCAGGGCCAGCGCGCCACGAAGGGCCTCCTGGCCGAACTGACGCGCACTCAGCAGGACTTGGAGCAGTACGCGAAGGACGCCTCCGCCCAGTGGCGGAAGCTGGAGGCGGGCCGCAAGGCCAAGGCGGCCGCCCAGAAGAAGATCGAGAAGCAGATCAAGGCGGCCGAGAAGCTGGAGTCACAGCTCGAGAAGGAGGAGCGGGAGCGCCTCGCCGAGCTGGAGGCGGCGGCCGCGCGCAAGGCGCAGACCGCCTGGCTGGACTCCGGCATCCTCGAGGACCTGAGGACGAAGGCGTCCGAGCAGGGCAGCAAGGCCGTGGCGTACGCCACCGACCAGCTCGGAAAGCCGTACGAGTGGGGCGCCGAGGGCCCGAAGACGTACGACTGCTCGGGGCTGACCTCCCAGGCGTGGGCGAGCGCGGGGCGCCCGATCCCCCGGACGTCCCAGGAGCAGTGGAAGCGGCTCGAGCACATCGCGGTCGAGGACATGCGCCCCGGCGACCTCATCATCTACAACGCCGACGCCAGCCATGTGGCGATGTACGTCGGCGACGGCGCCATCATCCACGCCCCGCGGCCGGGCCGGACGGTGACGGTGGCGGGGGCCGGTTCGATGCGGATCCTCGGGGTGGTCCGTCCCGATGCGTGAGGTTTCAGGGCGTCTTGTGACACGCCTCGCGCCATGCCCACCCGGCACTTTGTGACGTTTCCGTGGTGACCGCCACCACGTGACCCACTCCACGTCACATTTCCCACGGCCCCACCACAGACGTGACGTTCGTCATCCCCGGGCCCCCGTCGGCCTGTCCAACTGCGGTAGCAATCGCGGCATATGACAGCGGCGAGGGTCCGCCGGACGTGCTCCGCGCCATTCCGCTGCGGCGCCGACACCCGCTATGGTCCCCGTCGGTGGATCGAGGACCCTCGGTCGACCATGCCCTCGGGGGGAGGGAAGGAACTCACGACAATGCCCGTACCCGTACCGCGGCAGAGAGCGATCCCGGCCGTGGAGACAGGTCAGGCGCAGGCCGCGACCCCAGGCGGCGGCACCTTCACGGATGAGGCCCCGCGTAAGGATCAGACGGTCGAGAACACCCCGCACACCAATCTGACGCTGCTGCTGATCGAGGACGATCCCGGCTCGACGATCGTGCCGGAGATGTTCGACCCGGCCGGCAAGCCCATCCGGGTGCGCACGGCCCGCAACCTCACCGAGGCCGCGCGGCTGCTCACCGACGACGTCCACTGCATCCTGCTGGACCTGGCGCTGCCCGCCCCCGGCCGGACCGGCGACGAGGACGAGCTCGGCGTGCTCAAGCACGTCCTGGAGCTCGCGCCCCGGCACGCCGTCCTGGCCCTCACCGCGTCCGGCGACGCCGAGCGCGGCGCCGAGGCCGTGCGCGTCGGGGCGCAGGACTACCTCTTCCGGGACGAGCTGGACGGCCGGCTGCTGAGCCGGGCGATCCGCTATGCCGTGGAGAGGAAACGTTCCGACACGGCCGAGCGACGGCTGGCCGAGGGCCGGCTGCGGGCGCAGGAGAACCGGCGCCTGGAGCGCGGCCTGCTGCCGACGCCGCTGCTGGAGGGCTCCTCGCTGCGGTTCGCCGCGCGCTACCGCCCGGGCCGCTCGCGCGCCCTGCTGGGCGGTGACTTCTACGACGTCGTCCGCACCGCCGACGGCACCGTGCACGCCATGATCGGCGATGTGTGCGGGCACGGGCCCGACGAGGCCGCGCTCGGCGTGGAGCTGCGGATCGCCTGGCGGGCGCTGACGCTGGCCGGGCTCTGCGGCGACGAACTGCTGAACACGCTCCAGCAGGTGCTGGAGCACGAGCGCGGCGACGACGAGATCTTCGCCACGCTGTGCACGGTCGACATAGCGCCGGACGGGCGCCGCGCCGGGCTGTGCCTGGCCGGGCATCCGTCCCCGCTGCTGGCCCGCCCGGGCCGGGCGGCCCGGCTGCTGCCGTACGACAACAACGGTCCGGCGCTCGGGCTGGTGCCCGGCGCGCGCTGGCCGCGGATGCAGGTGGAGCTGGGGGCCGAGTGGAGCCTGATGCTCTACACCGACGGCCTGATCGAGGGCCGCGTCGGCGAGGGCCGGGAGCGGCTGGGGCAGGACGGCATGGTCGACATGGTCCGGCGCCAGCTCGGCGAGGGCCTGCGCGGCGAGGAACTGCTGAGGGCGGCCGTCAACGAGGTCCGGGACCTCAACGGCGGCGAGCTGACGGACGACGTGGCGGTGCTGCTGCTCGACCGGTCGGCGTGAGGGCCACCGGCTCCGGCCGGCGCCCTCCGCTCGTCGTACGGCCGCTGCTCGTCGTACGGCCGCTGCTCGTCGTACGGCCGCTCGTCGTACGGCCGCTCGTCGTACGACCGCTCATCCTGACCCGGTCGGACCGGTCAGCGGCCGCCGTTGTACGGCCCGTAGGGGCCGTCGCTGCTGGAGCCGCCGCGCCGCGTGCGGCCGCCGCCGGACAGACCCCGCAGGGCGGGGCGGACGTCGACCATGTACACGATCGTCGCGATGAGGCCGATGATCGGCAGGAACGACAGGATGTTGAAGATCAGGTTCACCACGAAGGCGAGCCCGAGGATGATCAGCCAGAAGGCCTTGCTCTGCTTGTCGACCGCCCGGTAGGCGTCCTCCCGGCGGACGGCGGCGTCGATCAGCGCGAAGCCGCTGAAGAGGATCAGGGCCACGCTCAGCAGCCACATGAACCCCGCGAAGCCCTGCATCAGCACAACGTCCACCACCTGAATCAGCTCGTGTCTACGCGGTCACCGTACCCGCATCCGCAGGACCGTTACCCGCAGAACGGGCCGCGCACTCGGTAAGTGCCCGGCCCGTCCCCGTGGTCCTGCTCCGCCCGTCGGCTACTTGGCCGGAGGGGTGGTCTTCTTCGCGGTGGCCTTCTTGGCCGGAGCCTTCTTGGCCGGGGTCTTCTTCGCCGTGGCGGCGGCGGCCGGCTCGGTCCTGACCGGGGTCGGCCGGGCCGGGGCGGCGGGCTTGGCCGGGGCCGCGGGCGCCGGCTTCTCGTCCTTGACCTCGACCGGCTTGGCGTCCGGCTCGACGGCGATCGCGAACTCCTCGATCTCCTCGGCCGCCTCGCCGCGCCAGGTGCGCACGGCCTGCTCGCCGTGCTCGGCGACCTTCTCGTAGGTCTCGCGGGCCTTCACGGCGTACTCGGCGGCGACGCCGATGGTGCGCAGCGCGAGGTCCTGCGCGCTCTCGCCGAACTTCTTCAGGTCGGCGTCGAGGTTGCTGCCGAACTTCTTGAAGTCGGCGTCCAGGCTGGTGCCCAGCTTCTTGATGTCGGTGTCCAGGCTGCCGACGAGCTCGGTGACCTTGGCCTGCAGGGCCTCCTGGGCCTCCTTGGCCTTGGCACCGGCCTCCTTGGCACGGGCGGCGGCCTTCTCCTGGACGGCCTTCGGGTCGGTGTTGCGCACGGCCTCGAACCGCGACGGCGCCTCGGTGCGCAGCTGCTCCACCAGTCCGGGCACCTTCTTGGCCTGCTGGAGGGCGAGGTCGGCGGTGCCGGCGGCGAAGTAGAGCGGGGTCGGGTCGCTGAGGGTCTTGCGCAGGTCGTCGGTGATGGCCATGGTGATGGTCCTCCCGGGTCGCTATCAGATGAGGGTTTTGGGTACCCGCGGCCGGCCGGACGGCCGACACCTGTGGAGCGGCCGACGCACGGGGTGCGTACGGCGGTCCACGGTCAGCCGGCCGACTGCTGCGGGCCGGTCTCGTTCTCCGGGCCGGCGTCGTCGCCGTCGGACGTACGTCTCGTGCGGGTCGATCGGGTCGTACGGGGTGTGCGGGTGGCTCGGGCCGGACGGCCACCGGTGCCCTGGCCGTCACCGTCGGGGTCCGTGCCGTCCCCCGCGTCACCGGCCAGGTCCTCCACGGCGTCGGCGATCCGCTCGGCCGCTTCCGCCTCCACGTCCTCGGGGGATATCCCGAAGCCGTTCTCCTTGCGGAAGGACTCGTAGATCTGGAGCAGCACCTGCTTCTGGCGCTCGGTCAGGGTCGGGTCGGCCAGGAGCACGGCACGCGTCTCCACCTCGTCCCGGTCCCGCTCGGCGTCGAGGATGCCGGCGCGGACGTACAGCGTCTCCGCGGAGATCCGCAGGGCCTTGGCGACCTGCTGCAGCACCTCCGCGGACGGCTTGCGCAGCCCGCGCTCGATCTGGCTCAGGTACGGATTGGACACCCCGGCGGCATCGGCGAGCTGCCGCAACGACAGCTGCGCGGTGCGCCGCTGCTCGCGCAGATACTCGCCGAGATTGCCGACGTTGAGCGATGCCATGCCCCCACTGTGCCGCACCCTCGCTAACTATTGCAAGCACCCGCTTGCAAAAGTGCGCCACACCACCCACCCGGAGCCGGTGTGGCTCGCCACGGCACGTCGCCTCACCTTCAGCGGGGACGAGTGGGATCACTAGGCTCCTCGCCATGGCCAACGATCTCGGATTCACCTGCACGTGCTGCGGCAGGCACCACGGCGAGCTGCCGATGAACTACTCCGCCGCCGCCCCCTACGTCTGGGACCCGAGTTTCGCCGACGCCCCCGACTGCCTGCTCTCCTCGGATCAGTGCGTCATCAAGGCGCAGCACTACTTCGTCAAGGGCCTGATCGAGATACCGGTCATCGACAGCGAAGAGGTGTTCTCCTGGGCTGTCTGGGTCTCTCTCAGCCGTGAGAACTTCTCCCGCTCGGCCGACCTGTGGGACACGCCAGGACGCGAGTCGGAGAAGCCGTACTTCGGCTGGCTCACCACCGAGCTGCCGATCTACTCCCCCAGCACCATCAACCTGCGGACCCACGTCCACACCCGTCCGGTCGGCGAGCGGCCCTCGGTCGAGCTGGAACCCACCGACCACCCGCTCGCCGTCGAACAACGGACCGGCATCACCATGGAACGGGTGCGCGAGATCGCCGAGGCCGTGCTGCACTCCACCGACAGTGCTCCGCGTGACGAACCTGAGGGCGCCCGCTAGCCGCAGACCTCTGCCGCGGCACAGTCCGGGCCCCGAAGGGGGCACCTGTCCTACGAGATCAAAGGGCCGGTGACCCGCTCTTCCGGCCGCCGCCCGCGATCCACTCCTCCAGGACCGTGAAGTCGTGGTCCGTGAGGCCGTGGCGGTGGTCGACTCGGTGCAGGAGGGCCGGGGACGGGTGGTGGGCGGCCACATAGGCGCGGTCCACGTCGGTGATCTCGTCGTCCACCCACACGAACGCCCGGCCCGCCGCCCACGCCACCAGCGGCCGTGTCTTCCAGTGCGGGGCGCGCTTGCCGAGCCACGGTTCGGCGTCCTCGTCCGGCCAGTCGACCAGTCGGAGCTGGGGCAGGCCGAGCCAGGGCGCGAGGGCGGAGTTCGCGTCGTCCAGCCAGGTCGTGGCCCATACGAGCTCGCACCCGAGCTCCGCGAGCCGCCGCAGCCGGGTGCCGAGCGTGGGGTCCACCCGGGCGAGCAGTGGGTGGGCGGGTGGTCCGGGCAGGGGGCGGGGTGCTTCGTACAGGGGATACGGCCGCTGCGACCCGAAGGGGATGAGCGTGCCGTCGACGTCGAGGAACAGGAGCATCGAAAACAGGATCGCCCTTGGGCGGTCCCTGCGCTACCGTCGACCGCATGACTGCCGGGTCGGCCTTGTGCCGTGAGCGAGTTGGGTGTTGCCCGGCCTCTGAGTGAGGCCATGGGCGCGGGCCAGGAGCCCGCCTTTTCTCTTCACTTCCCTCCCAGACGGAGACCGACGAAGAGAAGACGAAGAGAAAGAGACCAGACACCCCGCATGCCCCATGACTTCAATCAGCAGGTCATCGAGGAGTTCCGCGCCAACAAGGGCCGCGTGGACGGCCCCTTCGAAGGCGGCCGGCTGCTCCTCCTCACCACCACCGGCGCCCGCACCGGACGCCCCCACACCACCCCGGTCGCCTATCTCCCGGACGGCGGCGAACGCGTCCTGGTCATCGCCTCGGCCGCCGGTTCGCCGAAGCACCCGGCGTGGTTCCACAACCTCGTCGCCCACCCCGAGGTCACCGTGGAGGCCGGGGCGTTCACCTACCCGGCACGCGCGGTCGTCCTGGAAGGCGAGGAACGGGACCGGGCGTTCGCGCGGGCCGTGGAGGCGGAGCCCGGCTGGGCCGCCTACCAGGAGCGGACGGAACGCGTCATCCCCGTAGTGGCTTTGTACGAGATCGCGCAGGGCCCGCCGAACATCAACGCCTCCTCCATGGGCGAGGCCATCAAGGTCGTGCACGACGCCTTCCGCCGTGAACTCGCCATCATCCGCGACGAGATGGCGAAGGGCGGCTCCACCCTGGGAGCCCAGTTGCGCGTCAACTGCCTCACGTTCTGCCAGGGCCTGCACAACCACCACACCGGCGAGGACACCGCGCTGTTCCCGTTCCTCGCCGACCGCCACCCCGGCCACGCGCCCGTGCTGGACCGTCTGCGTGAGGAGCACGAGCGCATCGCCGACCTCGTGGAGCGGCTGCGCCGGGCCGTCGGGGAGGAGGGCTCGACGGACGGGCCGGAGGCGGCGCGTGAGGAGGTGGCCCGACTGACGGCGGAGCTGGAGGCCCATCTGACGTACGAGGAGCAGCAGTTGATACCGCTTCTCGACGCCGCCGGCTGACGGAAGGCGTACGGGAGGCCGCCGTTCAGAAGGGCAGCGGTCTCCCGTGCACCACCTCCAGCCCGGCCACGGCCCGCGTCAGCACCACGTACAGCCGGTGCGGCCCGCGTTCCTCCGCCTCCGCGATCGCCGCCGGCTCCACGGCGACGACCTGGTCGTACTCCAGCCCCTTCACCTCACGAGCCGGTACGACGACCACCCGCTCCCCCGGCTCGTCCGCCCGCCCCGCCCGGATCCCGGCCGCCGTCAGCGCCTCCCGCACCCGGGCGACGTCCGCGTCGGCCGCGATCACCCCGACCGATCCCTCCCGCCCCAGCGCGTCCCGGACCGCCCCCACGACGGCACCCGGCAGATCGTCCCCGGCTGCCCGGAACCGCACCTCCCCGTCGGCGCGCAGCGAGCGGGCCGGCGGCACGGACACCGCAAGCCGCGCCAGCAGCCGGTCCGCCAGCTCCAGGATCGCGCGCGGCACCCGGAACCCGGTGGTCAGCGGGACGACCACGGCGTCCGGCTTGCCCAGGTGCGCCATCGCCGACGCCCAGTCCCGCGCCGCCCACGGCGTCGTCCCCTGCGCCAGGTCCCCCAGCACGGTCAGCGAGCCGAACGGCGAGCGGCGCGCGATCGCCCGGCACTCCATCGGCGACAGGTCCTGCGCCTCGTCGACGACGACATGGCCGTACCCCTCCGGGCGCTCGATGAGGCCGGCCACCTCGTCCAGGAGGACCAGGTCGGCGGCCGACCAGCGGGCCGACTTCCATGAGCGCGGCGGCCTCGCCCAGAGCAGCGCCTTTCGTTCGTCGTCATCGAGGACCCCCGCCGAGGCGTCCGCCAGCACCTCCGGATCCGTGAACAGCTCGGCGACGACCTCCTCCGGCCGCACCTTCGGCCAGACGGCCTCCACATATGCGCCGACCGCGCGCCCCCGCGAGACGCGCTGCGCCCAGGCGGCGGTCTGCGGCCCGGCCCGCCGCTCGGCCTGCTCGCGCAGCAGGCGTACGGCCCGGGACCGCACCCGCTCCCGCCCCACGGTGTACGGCGGTTCCTCGGCGCGGACGCCCTCGACGATCCCCCGCAGCGCGTCCACCGGGACCCGCCACCGGTAGGAACCGTCGGCCACGACCACCGGGGCCAGGCTCTCGGCCCGCCCCACGCGTGCGTAGAGCGCCCGCCGCAGCACCTCCGCCATCCGGATGTCGTGCTTCAGCCGGGCGGCGCGCTCCTCGTCGCTCCCCCGGACCGGATGCCGGGCGATCTCCGCGGCCAGCGTCGACTGGCGTACGCCGGTCTCGCCCAGCGCGGGCAGCACCTCGGAGATGTAGGAGAGGAAGGTGGGGTTCGGCCCGACGATCAGCAGGCCGCCGCGGCGGATGCGCTGCGGGTGGGTGTAGAGCAGATAGGCGGCGCGGTGCAGGCCCACGGCGGTCTTGCCGGTGCCCGGGGCGCCCTGCACACACAGGGAGACGGCGAGGTCGCCCCGTACGAGGTCGTCCTGCTCGGGCTGGATGGTGGCGGCGATGTCCCGCATCGGGCCGATGCGCGGCCGCTCGATCTCCCGGGCGACGATCTCGCTGACCCGGGACTCCCCCCGGTCCAGATGCTCGTCCTCCAGCCCGGTGAGGTCACCGGAGTCGCCCCTGCTGCCCGGCGCCCATCCGAAGCGCCGCCGGACGGCCACGCCCTGCGGGTCTCGGGCGGACGCCTGGTAGAAGGCACGGGCCACGGGGGCACGCCAGTCGACGACGAGGGGCGGGTCGGCGGGGTGCTCGCTGATCCGCAGCCGGCCGATGTGCAGGGCGGCCTGCCGCTCGCCGTCCGCGAAGTCCAGCCGCCCGAAGAACAGCGGCCCCTCGGGCAGTTCGCGCAGCGCCTTGGCCTGGCCGCGCAGCCGGCGGCCCAGCACCTCGGCGTCGGCGCCGGAGGCGGAGGCCTGCTCGCCGATGACCACCTGGTGGTCGGCCCCGTCGGCCATCGCGGCGAGGCCGGCACGGCAGCGGTCGTGATGAGCGCGCTCGTCCAGGAGCACGGTGTGCAGGTCGTCGGCGGAGGGGTCGGCAGGCGTCATGCCGCCACCCTACCGCGAAAAAGCAACTCGGTTAAATTATTTACCCTGACTCACCCAGTGTGCGCCGCCAACTCCGGAAGCCCGGCCTCCAGCCGCCCGAACGCCCGCTCCGCCGCGGCGATCGCGTCCCTCCTGACCTCCTCCAACGGCTCCCCCGCCTTGATCCGCCGCCAGTTCTCCTCGGCGAGGATCCGCCGGACGGCCACGATCTGCCCCGCCGCGAGCCGCGCGTCCAGCCCGCCGCCGAGCGCCTCGGCGAGCGCGGCCTCGGAGCGCTCGAGGTAGGCGTACATCCGGGCGACAAGGGCCGGTGTGCCGTAGACGAGCGAGTGGAAGGCGAGCACCTGCGGGTGGTCGTTGAGCCCGGTGATGGGGTCCCCACGCTCGATCGCGTCGAGGAAGTCCCGCCGCAGCGCCTCGACGGGCGACCCCTCCGCCGCGGCCACGACGCGCGCGGGCTCCTCCTCGTGATCGGCGATCCGGTACAGCACGAGGTCCTCCTTGGCCGGGAAGTACCGGAAGAGGGTCGGCTTGGAGATCTCGGCGGCGGCGGCCACCTCGGCGACGGACACGGCGTCGAAGCCCTTCTCCAGGAAGAGCCGGATGGCCGTCTCGGAGACGGTCTCGTACATACGCCGCTTCTTGCGTTCCCGCAGGCCGGGGGCGGGGGTGCCGTCGTCGCTCATGAACGCGAGCCTACGCGCCGGACGCGCACGGGCCCCAGCCGTCCGGCGGGCCTCAGCCTCGGTGCCGCCGGTGCCAGTCGCGCAGCGAGCGGGCCACGGCCGTCAGGGTCGGCACCTCGTCCAGGCCCAGCGGCACGGCGGCCCGCTCCAGCACCCGCTGGACCTTCACCGACTCGGCGAACCAACGCCCCCAGTTCAACGCTCGTCCGTCGCCGAGGACCTGGGTCGCCCGAATCACGTCGGTGAAGACGCTCTGGGCCCGCTTGAAGTCCCGCAGCCGGGGAAGATCGTCCCGCCAGCCGTCGGTGCTGCCGGGCGCGGACCGCTCCGCGACCGCCAGCCAGCCCTCGATCACCCGGTCCTCCTGCGCGGCCGGATAGGCCATGAGGTGCAGATGCGTGGCGAGGTCGTACAGCGGGTCGCCCAGCATCGCCAGTTCCCAGTCGATGGTCCACAGCCGGCCGACGGGGTCGAGGACGAAGTTCTCCCGGTGCAGATCGGCGTGGAGCAGGCTGAACGGCCGCCGCGTCAGCCCGGGGACGAGGACGTGCTTGCGCAGGCGCCCGAACGATTCGTCGTCCACCCCGAGCGCGGCGAACAGCCCGCCGAACGCGTCCAGGTTGGCCTCGTACACCCGCTCCTCGGCGAACCGGATCAGCCCGTCGAGGAACCCGGCACAGTCCCGGTCCTCGGCCCGGTCCGCCGCCCGACAGCGGCGCTCGGCCCGTACGGAGCCCGGCGCGACGGCGATCAGCTCGCCGAAGAGCCGGAGGATCTGGTCGAGCACATGCTCCGGGACGGGCCGCCCGGGACCGTGCACGGCCCCCAGCGTGCGCCCCTCGATGAACCTCTGCAGCCGGATGCCGCCGACGTCGACGAGCCCCGGGATGCGGGAGATACGTCCCTGCAAGGTCTCCAGCAGCTGTTCCTCCGAGAGGAAGCACCGCCGGTCGAACCACAGCAGCCGCTCCCGGGGGGCACGGCACTTGACCCGGCGTGGTTCGGACTCGTCGTCGTCCTCACCGTCGGCGGCGGCACCGGGCAGGGCGATCACATACGTCTCGTGGTGGTAGCCCTGGAGCGGACCCTCGACCGCGCCCGCGTCGCCGCCGCTCAACTGGACGGCCTGCTCCCGCGTCTGGGACACGCGCTCGGCTGTCATCGCACACGCTCTCTCGACTGGCCCCGCACCGGTGGCGGGTATGGCACGGCATCCCCCTGTGAGGGGGCATCGTGCCAGAAGAGACGGGCGAGTTCACGACGAACCTCTGGAAACGTGGCCGGGACGACCCCCGCGTCGGCTACCCGGGCGATCCCGCCGCGCGGACCGCGCGCAGTACGTCGTGCAGGTTCGTGACGACGTGGTCGGCGCCGGCGCGGCGCAGTTGCTTCTCCTTGTGCTCGTCGCGTGCGTAGCCCAGGAAGGGGACGCCCGCCTCGCCGGCCGCCTGCCAGTCGGTGGGCGTGTCGCCGATGAACAGGGCGCTGCCGGGCGCCGCCCCCATCGCGCTCAATGCCCGGTTCAGATAGTGCGGGTGGGGCTTGAGGTACTGGAGGTCCTGGGTGCGGCCGTATATGTGGGGCTGGAAGCGGTGCAGGAGACGGCGGCCGGTGAGGTAGGTGCGGACGACCCGGGGGGAGTTGTTCGTGGCGACGGCGAGGCGGGCGCCGATCTCCGCCCAGGTGTGGATCAGGACGTCGGCGTACGCGGTGGGCATCGCGGAGGCGGAGGCGCGCAGCTCCTCCTGGGTGAGGCGTTCCTCCAGCTCGGCGACGAGGTCGCTGCCCGGGTGGCGGCGGTTCACGGCGCGCAGGACGACGTGCGGGTCGAGGGACTCCCGTTCGGCCTCGTCCAGCAGGCTGTGCAGTCCGCGTCCCTCGAGCCAGCTCACCAGGTCGCGGGCGACGCCCTCCGCCTTGTGCCCGGCGAAGAGCCGGCAGATCGGGCCGTCGAAGTCCCACACCACCACCCGCGCGCGCTCGACCAGGGCCGTCAGGTCGTCGGGTTCGGCGTCCGGGTGTGCTGCCACCGCTTCAGTGTGCGTCGTATCAGGAGTCACTAGGAGAGTGTCAGGTCAGTCGTGATGGTTTCCCAGAGGGCGTCGAACCACTTCTGCGATTCCTGCACGAACGCGGCGTCCCGCTGTCCGGCCTGCTCCACGAAGGAGAAGAGCAGGGACGTCGAGCCGAGCGCGTCATACATGTCGAGGGTGCGGCTCTCGTACTCCTCCTGCCGCTCGGTGAGGACGTAGTAGCCGATCAGCGCCTCCGTGCCGTTGAGCAGATAGAGCTTCACCGGTGGGGTGAACGGCAGCGCCCGGAAGGTGACGCGGACGTCGACGCCGACCGTGGAGCGCAGCGCCTGGAGGTTGTGGCGCAGCACGCGCGCCTGGGCGTTGCGCATCTCCAGCCACCGCTTGTGCACCGGGTCGTCGCCCTCGCCGCCGGCCACGGAGACCGGGAAGGCGAGCTGGATGGTGCGGGACGGCAGCAGGACGCGGACGTCGACGGATTCGGGGCGTATCGAGCCCTCGTGGATCAGGCGGAGCGGTTCGCCGAGGGCGAGCATCAGGGTCTCGGAGGTGTGGCAGACGACGTCGATGCGCACGTGGGGGGCGGCGAACGCCTCGGCCAGGCGGGGGGCGAGGCCGACCATCGTCGGCTGGGGGGCGCCCCGGGTGGGCGCGGGCAGGGCGATCCGCGGCGGGCTGCCCTTGCTGACGTTGGTGAGCAGGCCGTCTTCCTGGAGGGCGCGCAGGGCCTGGCGCACGGTGCCGCGCTCCACGCCGAACTCCTCGGCGAGCTCGGCCTGCGTGGGCAGGCGGTCGCCGGCCTTGAGTTCCCCGACGCGGATGCGTTCCCGCAGAATGTCGGCGATCTCCTGCGGCGAGAGTCTCCTGCTGCCGTTCACGGCCACGTTCTCCTGAGTCACGACCAAACGCTACAACTTGTGCCCATCTAGCGGGAGTTGTTTGTAGCTTGTTTCAAAGTAGGTGCCAAGTGGGGACAACCTCTTCAGAGTTGGCACCAAGTTGGTTGAGTTGGCGGAAGTAATCCTTCCATCCCCGGAAGATCGAAGGGGGAAACACCGATGCCCGTTCTCGCACTCCTCTCCGCCGTCTTCGTCGTCGGCGTCGAGCAGCTTCTGCAGTGGAAGTACGGCGCCACCGGCCTCATCGGCCTGCTCCTCCTCACCATAGGCATCAAGGCCAGGAACCCGGCCGTCAGCTCCATCGGTGCCGCCGTCCTCGCCGTCCTCTTCTCGGGCCCGGCCCTGTGAGTCGTACGCGCGAGGGACCGTCGAAAGGCGCAGGCCGAACGCTGTGGGAGGCCGTCAGGTCGTGAGCGTCAGCTCAGAACTGATGGTCTCCCACAGTGCGTTGAACCACACGTGTGACTGCTCCACGAACGTGGTGTCCCGCAGGCCGGCCCCCTGCTCGAAGGCGAACAGCGTCGACTGGATGCCCGGGGCGTCGTACATCTCCAGCTGCCGCTGCCCGATCTCGACCTCGCTGCGGGTCAGCGTGTAGTAGGCGAACAGCGCCTCCGTGCCGTTGAGCAGGTACAGCTTCACCGGCGGGGTGAACGGCAGCGCGCGGAAGGTGACCTGGACGTCGATGCCGTGCGTGGAGCGCAGGGCGAGCAGGTTGTGCCGGAGGACCTGGCCCTGGGCGTTGCGCTGGTCGAGCCAGCGGCGGCGCAGCTGGACGTCGAAGTCGCCGGACGCCTCGTCCACCGGGGTCGGGAAGGCGAGCGGGATGTCCCGGCTGGGCAGCAGGATCCGCATGTCGACCTTGGCCGGTTTCATACGCCCCGCGTGGATCCGGCGGAGCGGCTCGCCGATGGCGAGGGTGAGCGAGACCGAGGTCAGGCACAACGCGTCGATCTCGACGTGCGGGGCGGCGAAGGCGGCCGCGATCCGCGGGCCGAGGGTCACCATGGTGGGCTGCGGAACGGCTTCCGGGCCGGTGACGGGCCTGCCGGGCTCGGGGGCGACGGTCGCCGGGGCGCCCTTGGAGGCGTTGGTGAGCAGGTGCTCGGACTGCAGGATGCGCAGGGCCTGCCGGACGGCTCCGCGCTCGACGCCGAACTCGTCGGCCAGCTTGGCCTGGGTGGGTATGCGCTGGCCGGGCCGCAGTTCGCCCGAGGTGATCCGGGCACGCAGCGCCGCGGCCACCTCCCGGTGTGAAGTCTGTGGCCGCTGTGACCTCTTCCGCCCAGTGGCGGAGGCGTGTTTCGGCTCCACGACCGAACATTACAACTTCCCGCCATCTTTGGGCAGTTCACCAGATGGTGGTTATAGGACGCGTCGAGACGGTCATAACTACAGTGAAGTTGGTCGCCAACTTCAGCGACATGGTCAAGCTTCAAGGAGTTGGCCATGAGTCGCCGCAGGTTCACCAACTGGACTCCCTTCCGGAGGGGAGCCGGGAGCCCGGTCGGTCCGCACAGCCACAACTTCACATCGACAACCGAACAGCGATCGCACAGCCACAACCGCATAGACGCACGCACAGCCACAACCGAACAGCTCGCTACGGATGAGCGGACCCGTCACCCCCTCGTCGCAAGGAGGTTCAGAAGACGTCCGGGCACCACGGTCGCCTGGACGTACGCAGCAGGGCGTCGGCCGTCAGGGTGGCGCCCGCTCGCTCTTCCCGCACCCGCCCCAGCGCGACGAGCCGTACGACGGACTCGTCGCCGAGCCACAGCCGGCTCAGGTCGGCCACGTCGAGGGTCAGGTCCGCGGTGGCCGTGGTCGGCGCGCAGGACGCGCCGTCCGCGGCCGCCTCCAGCCGGAACCGCCCGCCCGACAGCCCGGAGCCGTCCACGACCTCCAGCACCAGCGCGCCCTGCCCGGCGTACGTACGCACCTCCAGCGCCCGTACGACGTCCAGGACCCGCACCCACAGCCAGTCCGCCAGCGTCGTGATGCGCGCGGCCCGCGGATCGGGCAGATACAGGGGCAGCAGATCGTCGGGGGCCCGCCGGCCGCTCTTCACCGCGGTGATCCAGTCGATGGAGCACAGGTAGTGCCACAAGGCGCGCTCGGCCCGCGGGGTCGCCGCGATCAGCCAGTTCACGGTCGCCGTGTTGAGGGGCTGCTTGGAGTCGCCCCAGCGGTCGTCCGCTGTGTACGACACCAGCCCGTCGACCACGCCGTCCGCCGAGCGGTACACGGCGAAGAACGGCTCGGTCCACGAGGACCCCTCCAGGACCAGCCCGCCGGTGTTCACCTGCCACCACCGCTCGTCCCGGTCGACGGCCCCCGGCTGCGCCCGGCGCACCCGATCGAACAGCTCGGGGCCCGCCTTGCGGACCTCGCCCGGGTCGACCAGCTCGATACGGCCGCCGTCCTCAGGCCCCGACCACCGGGGGTCGACCCCGGCGCGCAGCACGTCGACGGTCCACTCGGCCGTCCACGCGGCGGGCCCGAACCCGAAGCGGCCGTAGATCGGGTACTCGGCGGCGATCAGCGTCGCGACGACGTCGCCGCGCTCGCGGGCGGCCGTCAGGTCCCGGGCCATCATCCGGCTGAGCAGACCGCGGCGGCGGTGGGTGGGGCTGACGGTGACGTTGGTGACCGCGTCGGCGGGGACGGCTGCGCCGCCGACGGCGGTGATCTCCTGCGCGAAGGACCGGAAGGTGGCCACACAGCGGCCCCCGTCGAAGGCGCCGAGCGTGCGGGCCGGGTCGATGTACGACTCCCGGTCCGCGACCTCCGCATCGCTGACCCCCGGCGAGCGCAGGAACCCGGTCCTCATGGCCCGGCTCCACTCCGGGACGTCGCCCTCGGTCAGGGGGCGGATGTCGATGTCGCTGGGGGATGCGGAACGGCTCATGGGGCCACGGTAGGTCGGGGCGCGGGAGGTGTCCCGGGAATTTCCCCGCACCCACCCGCCCCCGGCCGTCCCGCCGTCAGCTCAGCAGGTCGTCGACCTGGGCCTCCCCGTCCCGGTAGCGGCGGGTGATCTCCGCACCGCACTCGTCGGCGGTGCGCTGCAGACGCTGGCGCCGGCGCGAGACCTGCTGCTCGTAGCGGACCAGGCGGCCCATCGCGGCGCTCAGTTCGGCGTCGGTGCGGGCCCGCAGATCGGACAGCTCGACCTCGGCCAGCATCTCGGACGCCAGCCGCCGCGACTCCTCGCTCTGCGGGGTGCCGAGCGTGACATGGCGGGCCGACGAGCGGTGCCGCGCCGGGGCGTCGGTGAGGATCTCCGGGAGACGGTCCACGACGGCGGCGGCGCCCGCCGGGGACCGGCGTGCCAGCTCCGCCCGCAGGATGTCGATACGGCCCTGCAACAGGCGCCGCACATAGCTCAGATCGGCCTCGTCGCTCTGCGCGTCCCGGCGCAGCGTGCGCAGTTCGGGCAGGCTGAGAAGGGTCAGGTCCTGTTCGGGCGGCTCCGGGGGCAGCGGTGCGTGCGGGCCCGGGCCCGGATCGTCGGCGGTGCGCTGCGTGGGCGGCCGCAGACCGTCCGGCCGGCCCGTGTGGGCCAGCACGACAGCCCCGGGCGGCTGCCCGGTACTCGGTGTGCTCATGTGCCTCAACCGTCCCCTCGACCGGCGTGTGGGAGCATCGTGCCATCCCTACCGGCCCCTGAGTGACCGAGAGCCCCCGAACAGCCCCAGATGGGGGGTTACCTGTTCAAAAAGAAGCACCCGAAGGGGGCTTCGGGACAGCGGCCGTCGCCCACCGGGCGGTGCCCGACCGTCTCCGGACGCACGGCATGATGGCCGTATGCGAGCTGTGGTGCAGAGAGTGGACGGCGCGAGCGTCGTCGTGGACGGCGAGACGGTCGGCGAGATCACCGGCGAGGGGCTGTGCGTCCTCGTCGGCGTCACGCACGAGGACACCAAGGAGAAGGCGGCGCAGCTCGCCCGCAAGCTCTGGTCGATCCGGATGCTGGACGACGAGAAGTCGTGCAGCGACATCGACGCCCCGCTGCTCGTCATCAGCCAGTTCACCCTCTACGGCGACGCCCGCAAGGGCCGCCGCCCCACCTGGAACGCGGCGGCCCCCGGCGAGGTCGCCGAACCGCTCGTCGACGAGGTCGTCGCACAACTGCGCGCGCTGGGCGCGACGGTGGCGACGGGCCGCTTCGGCGCGAAGATGCGGGTGTCCCTGACGAACGACGGCCCGTTCACCGTGCTGATCGAGATCTGACCGCGGATCCCGGGCGTCAGGGCTCGACGACCACTTCCTGGGCGGCCGCGGTGTCGCCGGCGATCAGGCGGGCGTCCACGGGGACGTTGCGCTTGACCAGGGCGAGGGCGACCGGGCCCAGTTCGTGGTGGCGGACCGAGGTCGTGATGACACCGATCTTGCGGCCGTCGGGCTCCTCGTCCGCGAGGCGGATCTCGGTGCCGGCGACGGGCAGGTGGACCTCGCTGCCGTCCAGGTGCAGGAAGACCAGGCGGCGGGGCGGCTTGCCGAGGTTCTGGACCCGGGCGACCGTCTCCTGGCCCCGGTAGCAGCCCTTCTGCAGATGCACGGCCGTGCCGATCCAGCCCAGCTCGTGCGGGATGGTGCGGTGGTCGGTCTCGAAGCCCAGACGGGGGCGGTGCCGCTCGACGCGGAGCGCCTCGTACGCGAGGAGCCCGGCGGGCGGGCCGGCCTGCCCGGCGTAGGACTCCAGGTCCGCGCGGGGCAGGAACAGATCGCGGCCGTACGCCGTCTCGCGGACGACGACGCCCTCGGGGACCTCGGCGATCGACCCGGCGGGCAGGTGCACCACGGCGAACTCGTCGGTGCGGTCGGCGACTTCCACCTTGTAGAAGAACTTCATCGACTCCAGGTACGCGATCAGCGCTTCCTGGGTGCCGGGCTCGACGTGCGCCCAGACCGTCGTGCCGTCGTCGACGAGGTACAGGGCGTGCTCGATGTGGCCGTGCGCGGAGAGGATCAGCGCCTCGGTGGCCTCGCCCGCCGGCAGGTCGGTGACGTGCTGGGTGAGCAGCAGGTGCAGCCAGGTCAGCCGGTCCTCGCCGGAGACGGTGACGACACCGCGGTGGGAGAGGTCGACGAAGCCGGTGCCGTCGGCGAGGGCGCGCTGCTCGCGGAACAGATCGCCGTAGTGCGCGGCGACGCCTTCGTCCACGCCCTCGGCGGGCACGGCGCCGGGCAGGGTCAGCAGGGGGCTCTTCATGGGTCCAGCCTACGACCCGGTAGTTGAAGTCTTCCCGGTCGTCCCCCGGGCCGCGCAGTCCCGGCACCGGCCGAAGATCGCGAAGTGCTTCATGTCGGTCTCGAAGCCGAAGTCGCGGCGCAGCTTGGCGGTGAACTCGGCGGCCACCGACACATCGGCCTCGATGACGTTGTCGCAGTCCCGGCAGACCAGGTGGATGTGGTGGTGGCGGTCGGCCAGGTGGTAGGTGGGGGCGCCGTGGCCCAGGTGGGCGTGGCTGACCAGGCCCAGCTCCTCCAGCAGCTCCAGGGTGCGGTAGACCGTGGAAATGTTGACCCCCGACGCCGTCTTCCTCACTTCCACGAGGATGGCGTCGGGGGTCGCGTGCTCCAGGGTGTCCACGGCTTCGAGGACAAGCTGGCGCTGCGGCGTCAGCCGGTAGCCGCGCTGCCTCAGGTCGCTCTTCCAGTCAGTGCTCACCACACTGGAAGTCTAGGGGGTGCCGCGGAACACCCCCCGGGTCTACTTGAAGAAGGCGATGCCGTCGTCCGGCATGTCGTCGGGGAGGGCCTTGGCCCAGCGCTCGACGTCCTCCGGGGTGACGACCTTCTTCAGGTGCGCCGACATGTAGGGGCGCAGCTCGACCTCGGGGGTCTGCTTCTCGCCGACCCACATGAGGTCGCTCTTGACGTAGCCGTACAGGCGCTTGCCGCCGGAGTAGGGCCCGGAGGCGGCCGTACGGGCCACGGCGTCGGTCACCAGGTCGATCTGGGGCTTCTTGTCGGCCATCTCGCCGTACCAGATCTCGACCACGCCGTCATGGCGGACCATGGTCACCTCGACCTTGCGGTCGGCGTCGATGCGCCAGAAGCCGTACTCGGACTCCAGCGGGCGCACCTTGTTGCCCTCGGTGTCGAGCACCCAGGTGTGGGACTGGTACTCCAGGAAGTCCCGGCCGTCGTGCGTGAACGAGACCTCCTGACCGAAGTTGCACTTCTCGGAACCGGGGAAGTCGTGCACGCCCGCGCCGGCCCAGTTGCCGAGCAGGAAGGCGAGGGGCACGAGGTCCTTGTGGAGGTCGGACGGGATCTCGATCATGAGCAGCTCAGAAGTCTCGTACGTCTGGGACGGGGGGTCAGCGCTGGCCCTGGTACAGCTTCTTCACGGTCAGTCCGGCGAAGGCGAGGACGCCGACGGCGACCAGGACCAACAGGATTTCGAAGAAGATCTCCACGGGGTGCTCCTCGATTGAGCGGAGGTTGAGCGGAACGTACAAGGGCCGGTCCCCAGCTTAGTCGGCCCGGGACCGGCCCTTCGTGTGAGGTGCGCCCTCGCGGGATCAGCCGAGCAGCTGGCCCTGCAGGGTCACCGTCTGGCGGAACGGCACGGAGGCCGCGGTGCCCTTCCGTGACTGCACGATCACGGCGAGGACGTCACCGGCGCCCAGGTACGCCTGCCGGACCTGCTCGGCGCCGTACGGCTTGGACTCGGTGTAGGCCCAGCGCGGGAAGTCGCCGGGCCAGGGCAGCTCGGCGAAGCCGTCGTCGAAGACGGACGTCTCGGTGCCGCGCAGCCGGTAGCCGGGGGCGCCGAAGGGGGCCATCTCGCCGGCCAGGTCGTCCACCACCGCCGAGGTGTCGAAGCGGAGCAGATAGATCCGGGTGCGGGTGCCGTCCTCGGTCTTCCAGCCGCGGGCCGCGATGTGCCGCAGGCCATCGTCCTTCAACGTCTGCCGCAGCGCGGCTCGCTCGTCCTCCGCGTACTCCTTCAGGAAGTCCTCGGTCGGCAGCCAGCCGTCCTCGCCGCGCAGCGCGCGGTCGTCGGTGGCGCCGGCCGGGGCCGGCAGCAGGAGGGCGCGCAGGTCGGCGTAGTGCGCCTCGGCGCCGTTCTCCTCGGCGAACGGCCGGGGGCTGCCCGACGGCAGCGGCGGCCGGGTCAGCGTCGGGTAGTCCCAGCGCCCGTCCGACTCGGTGGCCAGGCCCGGTACGTCGGTGCGCTCCATCCCGGCGATCCCGTACGCCGTCCCGGCCCCGACGGCCGCGAAGACGACCACGGCGGCGGTCCAGCGCAGGACGGCCCGCAGGACCCGGCGGTCCTTCGCGGGGGCGGCGGGCTCGGCCGCGGGCGCCTGCTCCGGGGCGGGCGGTACGGGCGCCTCCGCCGTCGCGAGGCCGCCCGCGGGCGTCGTCTCGGGGCCCGGCTCGACGGCCTGGGCCTGCTGCTCGGTCATACGGCCTTCCCGGGTTCGGCGATGCGGTCGAGCTGGGTGCTCATGAGCTTCGCGACGGCCTTGGCGTCGAGAGGGCGGGCGCCCTGCGCCGAGACGGTGACCAGTACGTCCCCGACGTATCCGAAGCAGGACATCTCGTCGGTGCCCTCGCTGATGTCCTTGGGGGCCAGGAAGCACTTGGCGTCCTTGTGGCCCTTGACCGCGGGACCCTTGCGGAAGATGTCGAGGGCGCCCAGGAGGCTGTTCTGGGTCCGGACGACGTCCCGGACGGCCGTGCGGTTCTCCAGCTGGCTGAGCACGACGTCCACGCTGTAGATGTCCGAGACGAACCCTCCGGCGCGGCCGCTGGCGAACTCGCTGAAGTAGCTGCGCATGGCCACGCCCTTGGGGCGCAGGCGGTCCATGCGCTTCTCCAGCTCGCGGCGCTGGGAGCGCGGCAGGTCGCGCAGCGACTCCTTGCGCAGGGCCTCCGCCTGGGTGCCGGTGAGCTGGGCGTCCGAGCCGAACTCGCCCATGTCGGGACCGCGGACCCAGCTGTCGGTGCCGTACGGGACGAGCATCCCGGCGAGGCCGGTGGCCTTCGGCGCCTTCGCGGGGCGGTCGGCGGCGGCCGACGGGAACTTCCACGTCGGCGCCCCGGCGTCGCGGTCGGCGCCACGCACGGTGACGACGGTGTAACCGGTGCCGGCGACGATCGCGGCAACGGCCACGACGGTTCCGGCGATGGTGGCGACCCGGCGGCGGGACCACCTCTTCCGGGCGGGCGGCTGCTCTTCCACGGCCGTCTCGGCCGGGCTCTCGGCGACGGGGGCGCTGCCCTCGTCCATGGGACGTTCCTCGCTCACAGCCGCTCCATCTGCCGCTTGGCCAGTCCGAGAAGGGTCTTCTTGCCGACCGGCTTGGTGGAGCTCACGAAGATCTCCATCTCGATGTCACCGCGCCACGCGAACGCCTTGGCCTCGTACACCGGCAGGTAGCCGGCCTTGGTCTCCGGCTTCGTGTACGCGTACGCCATGCCGTCGTCCGTGCCGGGGATGGACCAGGAGTGGTTGTCGTCGAAGTCCGCCCAGTAGTGGGCGGCCTCCACCGCCTCGGACGCCGCCATCGACTCCTCCTGGCGGAACTGGACGAGCCGGATCTCCACCGTGGTGTAGCCCTGCCTCCAGGCGACGATGGCCGCGCGCCGGAACTCCCTGCCGACGTTCTCGGCGAAGGCGTCCTTGGGGTCCGAGAAGGTCTCCGCGTAGGAGGCCAGGTCGAACCAGCCGTCGTCCGCCGACAACAGGTCGGCGTCCTTCGCCCCGCGCGGCTTCTTCAGCAGCAGCTTGCGCAGGTCGCCGTCGGTGCGTACGCGGCGGTCCTGCGAGGCGGACAGCGGCTCGGGAGCCTCACCCTTGGATTGCTTCAGCGTCGGCTGGGACAGCGGCGGCAGCTTCGTGGGCTCGCGGTCGGCCTGCACCAGATATCCGGTGCAGGTCCCGGCGACGAGCCCGAGCACGACGGCCCCGGCGATCAGTAGCGCCGTACGCCCACGGCGGCGGGCACGGACCGGCGCTGCGGCGGTCTCCGGCTCGACGGTCCCGGGCTCGGCGGCGGTCTCCGGCTCGACGGCCGCCGGTTCGGTGACGGTCTCCGGCTCGGCGGGCCCGGGCTCGGGGGCGGTGCCGGGTGGGGCCATGCCCTCGGGCTCGCCCGGTCTTTCGGGTTGTTCCACGACGTCTCCCACAGTGCGTGACGTGCGCATTTCACATGCGGCGCACAGGAGACCGATGGCCCATGCCTCAGGTTGTAGCGGTCTTGATTACGATTCGGCCATGGCGAACAAGCTGGTGATCAAGGTGACGGCGGGGGCCGACGCTCCCGAACGCTGCTCCCAGGCGTTCACGGTCGCGGCGGTGGCCGTGGCCAGTGGCGTGGAGGTCTCCCTGTGGCTGACCGGCGAGTCCGCCTGGTTCGCCCTGCCGGGCCGGGCCGCCGAGTTCGAGCTGCCGCACGCGGCCCCGCTCCCCGACCTGCTGGACTCCCTCCTCGCGGGCGGCCGGGTCACCCTGTGCACCCAGTGCGCGGCCCGCCGGGACATCACGGAGAAGGACGTGATCGAGGGCGTGCGCATCGCGGGCGCCCAGGTCTTCGTCCAGGAGGCGATGACGGACGGCACCCAGGCCCTCGTCTACTGACCCCCGGCCCCCGTCACCGACCGGCCTCCGTCCACAGGCAGAACGGGTGGCCCGCCGGGTCGAACAGCACCCGTACGTCGTCCTGTGGCTGGTACGCGGCGAGGGTGGCCCCCGCCTCGACGGCCCGCGAGGTCTCGGCGGCCAGGTCGTCCACCTCGACGTCCAGGTGGAGCATCATCTGCTGGTCGCCCGGGCGGCGCGTCGGCCAGACCGGCCGTACGTAGTCCGGTTCGGTCTCGAAGGCCAGCGCGACGCCCTCGGAGCCGGGCGGCGGGCCGATCAGCACCCAGTGCGGCTCCTCGGCGCGCACCACATAGCCGAGGAGCCGGCGGTAGAACCGCGCGAGTTCATGGGCGTCGGGGGCGTCGAGCACGACGGTGGACACGCGGGCGGGTGGCATGCGGCCCGTTCTACTGCGGCTTCTTCTTGCCGTCCAGTTCGTCCCACCACTCGTCGGACTGCGGGTCGCCGGAGGGCTCGTCCCACCAGCGGTCGTCGGGGCCGCGCCGGTTGGCGACCATCGCCGCCAACGGCGGGATGACCATGGCGACCACGCACATGCCCACCGCGACGGGGACCGACCACAGGCGCACGACGGCCCACGCCAGGACGAAGAGCGTGACGCAGAGCCCCATCAAGGCGAAGTACCGGTGACGCCGCCGTGCGTACATACGTCCAGGGTAGGTCGGCTCGCCGGGCTCGCATGCCGAAGGGCCGCACCCCGGTGTCCCCGGGGTGCGGCCCTTCGTCCGTACTGCCTCAGACCGCGATCGCGACCTCGGCCAGGCCGCCCTGCTGGGCGACGACCGTGCGGTCGGCGGTCCCGCCCGGCACCAGCGCGCGAACGGTCCAGGTGCCCTCGGCCGCGTAGAAGCGGAACTGGCCCGTCGCGGAGGTGGGGACCTCGGCGGTGAACTCGCCGGTCGAGTCCAGCAGACGGACGTAGCCCGTCACCGGCTCGCCGTCACGGGTCACATGACCCTGGATCGTGGTCTCACCGGGCTTGATCGTCGAGGCGTCGGGGCCGCCGGCCTTCGCTCCACACATGTCTTTCTCCAGGTTGGGTCTGACCGGAAGGAAGGCCGGTCGGGGTCGCTGAGGTGGGTTACTTGCCGGCGCCGAGCTCGATCGGCACGCCGACCAGGGAGCCGTACTCGGTCCAGGAGCCGTCGTAGTTCTTGACGTTCTCCACGCCGAGCAGCTCGTGCAGCACGAACCAGGTCAGCGCGGAACGCTCACCGATGCGGCACAGGGCGATGGTGTCCTTGGCCAGGTCCACCTGCTCGTCCTCGTAGAGGGCCTTGAGCTCCTCGTCCGACTTGAAGGTGCCGTCGTCGTTGGCGTTCTTGGACCACGGGATGTTGCGGGAGGTCGGCACGTGGCCGGGGCGCTGCGACTGCTCCTGCGGCAGGTGGGCCGGGGCGAGCAGCTTGCCGGAGAACTCGTCGGGCGAGCGCACGTCGACGATGTTCTTGGTGCCGATGGCGGCCACGACCTCGTCGCGGAAGGCGCGGATGGACGCGTCCTGCGGCTTGGCCTTGTAGTCGGTGGCCGGGCGCTCGGGGACGTCGTCGCCGGCGACCAGCTCGCGGGCGTCCAGCTCCCACTTCTTGCGGCCACCGTCGAGAAGCTTGACGTTCTCGTGGCCGTAGAGCTTGAAGTACCAGTAGGCGTAGGACGCGAACCAGTTGTTGTTGCCGCCGTAGAGGATCACCAGCGTGTCGTTGGCGATGCCCTTCTTCGACAGGAGCTTCTCGAAGCCCTCCTGGTCGACGAAGTCGCGGCGGACCGGGTCCTGCAGGTCCTTGGTCCAGTCGATCCGGATCGCGTTGCGGATGTGGTTCTTCTCGTAGGCGGACGTGTCTTCGTCCACCTCCACGATCGCGATGTTCGCGTCGTCGAGGTGCTGCTCCAGCCAGTCGGCGTCGACCAGGACGTCGCTGCGGCTCATGTTTCTCCTCCGGGGCAGTTGCGGCGGGGCGTTGCGAAGGTGCGGGCGTGCGGTTCGGCACCGGTCAGGCGGCCGGTTCGCGCACGGGTGCCCGAGTCAGGGCTGCGGGGATGCGGGGGTGGGACCGACGGAGCCGGCCTGTCCGCTCAGAAGGGGCGACAGAGCATGGCGGCGACGCGGCACAGGTCTACTGCCCGCCGCTTCGTGAGGTCCGCCTGTCGCTTCATGACCTCGATCGTAGGGACGGACGGGCGGCCATGTCACCGGCGTGTCGCATGCTGAGACAAGATTGTCCGGGATGTGAAACCAGAAGACCGCCAGCCCCGCACCGGAAGGGGTTCCGGGCGTCTGTGCCGACGGTCGTGGTTATGGGGCGGACGGCGGCGTCTCGCCCCTTGGACGCGCGGTGTCCGGCCCGGGAAGGCCGGCCGTCCGCTTCGTCCAGGCTGGTCCTACCCGGCGAGGCGGACGTTCGAACCCCGCACCGTGATCTCCACACCGTCCTTCGCGGCCTGGACGCTGTCGAGCTTGATGCCGCCGGGCAGGCCGTCGATCTTCTGCTCGAAGTCGGTGATGGTCCGCACCCGGTTCTCGGCGACGTCGGCGCCGCCGAACGAGGGGAGCTTGTCCGCGTGCACCCGCACGGTGTCGCCCTCGGCGGTGACCGAGCTGAGGACCGAGACCGGCTGGGGCAGCTCGGTGCCGAGGACGGTCGCCTCGACGGAGACCTTGATCTTGCCGTCGCCGCCGTCGGAGAGGCCGACCACACGGGCGGTGACACCGGGCGCGACCTGCGTCTGCTCGGACTTGGCGGTCTTCAGCAGCTCGGCGTAGGTGATGGAGGCGGTGCCGGTGGCGCTGGCCGCCGTGGCGGAACTGTAGTCGCCGGAGAACTCGACGCCCTTCATGTTCGCCTGGAGGTCGTCGATACGGATCGTGCCGCCCTCGGCGGTGGCCTCGTAGTCCTTGATGCCGACCTCGACGTCGTCCAGCGTGCCGCCGACGACCTGGGTGAGGAACGGGAAGCCCTTGATGGACACGTCCGGGGTGGCGGCGAGGTTCTCGGTGGCCTGGAGCTTCCCGGCGGCCTCGTCCTCGGCGAACCCGACGGCGAGCCGGTCGGCCAGCACGAACAGGCCGCCCAGGATCACCACGACGATGAGCAGTATGCGCAGGGCTCGCATGGCTGGTCTTCCCCCACCTCGACGGTCGTCCACGACGACGGTTCCCGACGGCCGGGTGGCCGTCCACGCCGTGAGACTAACCCCGTGGCGCGGCCGGACCGCCGGATTGTCGATCACCTGTGACAGGCGCGACCGTCCGGCGGCCCGGGCCCCGGCCTCAGACCAGGGCCCGCCCGAGCAGGTACACCGCGGGGGCCGCGGCGGCCAGCGGCAGGGCGACGCCCGCCGTGAAGTGGACGAAGCGCGAGGGGTAGTCGTAGCTCGCGGCCCGGTGCCCGATCAGCGCGCACACGGCGGCACCGGCGCCGAGCAGGGCGCCCGCCGACCCCAGGCCGGTCAGCGCGCCGGCCAGCGCTCCCGCTCCCGCCGCGGCGAGCAGCGAGGCGGCCACGGACGCGGGCGTCGGCAGCGGCAGCGCCCGCACCAGGACGGCCACGGCCACGGAGGCGGCGCCGACGGTGACCGCGTCGCCGTGGGAGGCGAGGTAGCCGGACGCGACGATCGCGAGGGCGGCCGAGGCCACCGTCGCCATCAGGCCGTACATGCGCTCGTCCGGGTCGGCGTGCGAGCGGAGCTGGAGGACCAGCGCCAGCAGCACCCAGACGCCCAGCGTGCCGAGGATGGCCGCCGGGGTGCGGCCGGACGCGAGCAGCGCCACGTCCGCCGTGAGCGCGCCCGCGAAGGCCAGCGCGATGCCCTGCCGGGCGGGCCACATGCCGTTCAGCCGGAACCAGCCGGCGGCCGTCACCGCCTGCAGCGCGACAAGGGGGACGACGAGGGCGTACGGCCCGATCGCCGCGGCCCCCGCGAGCAGCAGCCCGAGCAGCGCGGTCAGCCCGGCCGGCTGCACGCCCGGCTCGATGATCGGCGAGCGGCCCTCGAGGCGGGCCCGCTGCGCGTCCGTGATGCGGGCGTTCCCGGCGACGGTCGCGGGCCCGTACCCGGGTTCGGAACCGTCGCTGGGCGGCGTCTGCGCGGGCGCTTGCGCAGGAGCGGGGGTCTGCGCGTGGGCGGGGGCCTGCGTGCCGCCCCAGCCCGGCTCCTGGTACCCGCCGTAGGCCGCGCCGGCCCCCTGGGACGGCATGTACGCCGTCTCCTCGGCGGGCGGAGCCACCGGGGGCTGCGCCTGTGTCTCCCAGGTCTGCCCCTGCCACTGCTGTGTGTACGGCTGGGCCGCCTGCGGGTCGTCGTACGGCTGCTGCTGCGGCCACCCCTGGGGCGCCGGCTGCTGCCGGTACGGGTCGTACCCGTCGTACCCGTCGTATCCCTGATACGGCTGGTCGGTCATCGTCACCCTCCTGCGAACGGCGGGAGCACCTCGACCGTGCCGCCGTCGGCCAGCCGTACCGTCTCATGCCCGCGGGTGCCCACGGGGTCACCGTCGACGAGGAACGAGCATCGCCGCAGGACGCGCTCCAGCTCACCGGGGTGTCGCGCGCGTACGGCGTCCAGCGCCTCGGCGAGCGTGGCCGCGTCGAACGCGTCCTCCGCCACCCCGGCCGCGGCCTTCGCGGCGGCCCAGTAGCGCACCGTGACCTTTGCCATCCCGTCCCTCGATCGGTCGTCTGTGTACACGGTCAGGCTAGCCGCACCGGGTGACGGCCCAGTCCCCGATCCGGGCCAGCAGGTCCTCGCCCGCCGCGTTCTCGGCGTGCCCCATGCCGGGCTCCAGCCAGAGATCGGCGTGGTCACCGGCCGCGGCGGCCAGCATCCGGGGGTGGTCGAGGGGGAAGTAGCCGTCCCGGTCGCCGTGCACGATCAGCAGCGGTGTCGGCGCGATCCTGGGGACCGCCTCGACCGGCGACATCGGCACCGGGTCCCACTCGCGGTGGTGGATACGGGTGCGGAAGCCGTAGCGGCCCACCAGCCGGCCCTCGGGGCGGGTGACCATCCAGTGGAGCCGGCGCATGAGCGGTGTGCCCCGGTAGTACCAGCGCGCGGGCGCGCTCACCGCCACCACCGCGTCCGTGCGGGCGTCGTCGTCGCGGTGCAGGGCCGCGTGGCGCAGGACCACCGAGCCGCCCATGGAGAAGCCGACGGTCACCACACGCGCGTGCCCGAGCCCGCGCGCCCACCGCACGGCCGCGGCCAGGTCCAGCACCTCCCGGTCGCCGACCGTCGAGCGGCCGCCCGACGCCCCGTGGCCGCGGAAGGAGAAGGTGACGACCGCGCCGTACCGCCGGAACACGCCCGCCACCCGTCGAATGTGAGGCCGGTCCGCGTCGCCCGTGAAGCCGTGCGCGACCACGAACACCGGGGTGTCGCCGGACGGCCGGCCCTCTTCGTATACGGCCTGGCCCGGGTCGTATACGGAATCGACGGCCACACCGTCGTCGGTGCTGAGGAACGTCCGCATACGTCCCGGTCCGGCCGCCCGGGCCGTCTCGGGATTCGGACGAACCGTGGATCGTGCCACATGACCTGCCGGACCGTTGCTCATGTGGGCTATTCTGCTGGGCAGAGGACTCGGGCAGCGTTGCCCCCGGGTCCTTTTGTGCTTTCGGAAGCGTTGTATACGACGCGGGAGACCGCGGGTGTACGGGGCCTTCGGGATCGCAGAGCAGTTCCGTACCGCACACGTCCTCGCAGGGACCGAGGAGGAACCAGACGTATGAGTTCTCTGCTGCTCCTGACCAACGCCCTCCAGCCGTCGACGGAGGTGCTCCCCGCACTCGGCCTGCTGCTGCACAACGTGCGCGTGGCCCCCGCCGAGGGCCCCGCCCTCGTCGACACCCCCGGCGCCGACGTCATCCTCGTCGACGGCCGCCGCGACCTGCCGCAGGTGCGCAGCCTGTGCCAGCTGCTGCGCTCCACCGGCCCCGGCTGTCCGCTGGTCCTCGTCGTCACCGAGGGCGGCCTCGCCGCCGTCACCGCCGACTGGGGCATCGACGACGTCCTGCTCGACACCGCGGGCCCGGCCGAGGTCGAGGCCCGGCTGCGGCTCGCCATGGGACGCCAGCAGATCGTCAACGACGACTCCCCCATGGAGATCCGCAACGGTGACCTGTCCGTGGACGAGGCCACCTACAGCGCGAAACTGAAGGGGCGGGTCCTCGACCTCACCTTCAAGGAGTTCGAGCTGCTGAAGTACCTCGCCCAGCACCCGGGCCGCGTCTTCACCCGCGCCCAGCTCCTCCAGGAGGTCTGGGGCTACGACTACTTCGGCGGCACCCGGACGGTCGACGTGCACGTACGGCGGCTGCGCGCGAAGCTCGGCCCCGAGCACGAGTCGCTGATCGGCACCGTCCGCAACGTCGGTTATCGATTCGTTACCCCGGAGAAGCCGGAGCGCTCCACCGAGGAGCCGAAGGCCTCTTCGGGGCGGGCAAAGCCGGTGGATACGGACACCGCGGCCGCGCTGGACGCCACCGAGCTCCGCGCCGACGCCTGACGGCCCGCCGGGCGGGGCGCACCGGCGCGGCCGGGCCCTGTCCGGCATACGGGAAGCTCCCGCACGCCCTGCCCAGAGCGGGTCCATCCGCGTAGACTCCGCGCGTGGCCAAGGTGACTCGCGATGACGTCGCACGACTGGCGGGGACATCGACCGCCGTCGTCAGCTATGTCATCAACAACGGACCCAGGCCGGTCGCCCCGGCCACCCGCGAGCGCGTGCTCGCCGCGATCAAGGAGCTGGGCTACCGGCCCGACCGGGTCGCCCAGGCGATGGCGTCGCGGCGCACGGACCTCATAGGCCTGATCGTCCCGGACGCCCGCCAGCCCTTCTTCGGGGAGATGGCGCACGCGGTCGAGTGGGCCGCCGCCGAGCGCGGCAAGATGGTCCTCGTCGGCAACTCCGACTACGTCGGCGAGCGCGAGGTCCACTATCTGCGGGCGTTCCTCGGGATGCGGGTCTCCGGGCTCATCCTCGTCTCGCACGCCCTGAACGACCTGGCCGCCGCCGAGATCGAGGCGTGGGACGCCCGGGTCGTCCTGCTGCACGAGCGGCCCGAGGCCATCGACGACGTCGCCGTCGTCACCGACGACCTGGGCGGCGCCCAGCTCGCCGTACGCCATCTGCTGGAGCACGGGTACGCGTACGTCGCCTGTATGGGCGGCACCGCGGAGACCCCCGCGGTCGGCGACCCGGTCTCCGACCACGTCGAGGGCTGGAAGCGGGCGATGTCCGAGGCCGGGCTGCCCACCGAGGGACGGCTCTTCGAGGCTCCGTACAACCGCTACGACGCCTATCGCATAGCGCTCGACATCCTGTCCGGGCCGCGCCGGCCCCCCGCGATCTTCTGCTCCACCGACGACCAGGCCATCGGTGTGCTGCGCGCGGCGCGCGAGCTGCGCCTCGACGTGCCGGGCGAGCTGGCCGTCGCCGGCTTCGACGACATCAAGGAGGCGGCGCTCGCGGACCCGCCGCTGACGACGGTCGCCTCCGACCGCTCGGCCATGGCGCGCGCCGCGGTCGACCTCGTCCTCGACGACGGGCTGCGGGTCGCGGGCTCGCGCCGGGAGCGGCTGAAGGTGTTCCCGTCCCGGCTCGTCCAGCGGCAGTCCTGCGGCTGCGCCTGACCGTCCTTATATCGGGCATACGGCCTTCTGCCGGGCTTCTCAGCCCACCCTCAGGAAGCTCTCATGGTCGGGCGCCACGCTCATTCGTATGACCGAGAGCTACCGCCGCAGCGGCGACGACGACCACCCGTACCCGGGCGCCCAGCAGCACGCCTCCTCCCCCGTGAACCCGGAATGGCCGCCCCCGCCGGCCTACCCGGCCGGTCACCCCGAGGGCGGGACGCCGCCCACCGCTCTCCTCCACGAGCCGGTCGCGCAGCCGCCGGCCGGACGGCGCCGCAGGCGCGGCCGCCCCGTCGCCCTCCTCGCCGCCGTCGCGATCGTCGCGGCGGCGATCGGCGGCGGCACCGCCTACGGCATCCAGGAGCTGACCCACGACGGCACCGCGGCCACCGGCGCGCCCGCCGGCACGACGGTCGTCCCGTCCAGCCAGAAGGGCACGGTCGCCGGGGTCGCCAAGGCGGTCAGCCCGAGCATCGTCGAGATCAAGGCGCAGTCGAACTCCGGCACGTCCACCGGCTCCGGCGTGATCATCACGAGTGACGGCGAGATCGTCACCAACAACCACGTCGTCTCCGGCGCCTCGCAGGTCACCGTGCGCACCGACGACGGCAAGCAGTACACCGCCGAGGTCGTCGGCACCGACAGCGGCAAGGACCTCGCGCTGATCAAGCTCAAGGGGGCGTCCGGGCTGACGGCGGCCACCCTCGGCGACTCCGACGGGGTGCAGGTCGGCGACGAGGTCGTGGCGATCGGCTCGCCCGAGGGCCTGACCGGCACGGTCACCAGCGGCATCGTCTCCGCGCTCGACCGCGACGTCACGGTCTCCACGGACGAGGGGCAGCAGCAGCAGCCCGACGGCGGCTGGCCGTTCGAGTTCGGCGGCCGGGAGTTCAACGGCGACACCGGGTCGTCGACGACGACGTACAAGGCGATCCAGACGGACGCGTCCCTGAACCCGGGCAACTCCGGAGGCGCACTGATCGACATGAACGGAAACATCATCGGCATCAACTCGGCGATGTACTCGGCGGCCGGGTCGGGCTCCTCCGACGCCGGCAGCGTCGGCCTGGGCTTCGCCATCCCGGTGAACACGGTCAAGGCCGACCTGGCGAAGCTGCGGGCGGGATCGCAGAGCTGAACCCTGTCGTTGACCCACATGCGAGGCTGAAGACGTTCAGCCGCTGAAATCCCGTCCGTCCCACCGCATCCGAGGAAACCGAGCCCATGAGCCCCGCCGACGGCGACCGTGAACCGCAGCGCATCCTGATCGTCGACGACGAGCCGGCGGTGCGTGAAGCCCTCCAGCGCAGTCTCGCCTTCGAGGGCTACGCCACCGAGGTCGCGGTCGACGGGGCGGACGCCCTGGAGAAGGCGGCCGCCTACCGGCCCGACCTCATCGTCCTGGACATCCAGATGCCCCGGATGGACGGCCTGACCGCCGCCCGGCGCGTCCGCGGCTCCGGTGACACCACGCCGATCCTGATGCTCACCGCCCGCGACACCGTCGGCGACCGCGTCACCGGGCTGGACGCGGGCGCCGACGACTACCTCGTCAAGCCGTTCGAGCTGGACGAGCTGTTCGCCCGGGTCCGCGCGCTGCTGCGGCGCAGCTCGTACGCGGCGGCCGGGGCGGGCCGCCCTGACGACGGCGACGTGCTGACCTTCGGCGATCTGCGGATGAACCTGGCGACCCGGGAGGTCTTCCGGGGCGGGCGGCCCGTGGAGCTGACCCGCACCGAGTTCACGCTGCTGGAGATGTTCCTGACGCACCCCCGGCAGGTCCTGACGCGCGAGCAGATCCTGAAGGCCGTCTGGGGCTTCGACTTCGAGCCCTCGTCCAACTCCCTCGACGTCTACGTCATGTATCTGCGCCGCAAGACGGAGGCGGGCGGCGAGCCGCGGCTCGTGCACACCGTCCGGGGCGTGGGGTACGTGCTGCGCCAGGGCGGCGCCGAGTGACCAGGGCGCTGCGCCGCTTCCGCGCCCTGCCGATCCGCACGCGGCTGTCGCTGCTGGTGGCGGCGGCGGTGGCGTTCGCGGTGGCGGCGGTGTCGGTGACGTGCTGGTTCCTGGTGCAGGGGAAGCTGTACGAACAGCTGAACGACGACCTGAACGAGATGGCCCGCCGGCCCGGCACGGTCACGGCGCTCCTGCAGGAGTGCACGCAGGACCCCCCGGCCGACACGCAGGTCTTCCCGGGCCGCAGCGACTACGTCCAGGCGATCAAGGAGCGGGGCACCCCGTGCGTCGACCCGAACTCGCCGGGCACGGTCGAGGTCACCGGCTCCGACGCGGACGTCATCCGGCGTGCCGACCAGCGCAAGGTCCACTTCCGCGACGGCACCGACGACGACGGCGAGCAGGTCCGGGTGCTGACCCGGTACCTCGGGGTGGACCCGACCGACGGGCAGGGGGTCGCCCTCCAGCTCGCGGTGCCTCTCAAGAGCACCCGCGCCACCCTCAACGACCTGGCCCTCATCCTCCTCCTCGTCTCCGGGGTCGGCGTGGTCGGCGCCGGGGCGGCCGGGCTCGCGGTCGCGCGGGCCGGGCTGCGTCCGGTGGACAAGCTGACCGAGGCCGTCGAGCACGTGGCCCGCACCGAGGACCTGAGCATCCGCATCCCGGTGGAGGACGACGCCGAGGACGAGATCGCCCGGCTCTCCCGGTCGTTCAACTCCATGACGTCCTCGCTGGCCAGCTCCCACGAGCTGCAGCAGCAGCTCATCGCCGACGCCGGGCACGAGCTGCGCACCCCGCTCACCTCGCTGCGCACCAACATCGAACTGCTCACCCGCAGCGAGGAGACGGGCCGGCCCCTCCCGGAGGCGGACCGCAAGGCCCTGCTCGCCTCGGTGAAGGCGCAGATGACCGAACTGGCCGCCCTGATCGGCGACCTCCAGGAGCTGTCCCGGCCGCAGGGCCAGCGCGGCGAGCGGGTCCAGGTGGTCTCCCTGACGGACACCGTGGAGGCCGCGCTGCGCCGGGTGCGGCTGCGCGGCCCGGAGCTGACGATCAGCGCCGACCTGCGGCCCTGGTACGTCCGCGCGGAGCCGGCGGCACTGGAGCGCGCGGTGGTCAACATCCTCGACAACGCGGTGAAGTTCAGCCCGCCGGACGGCACGGTCGAGGTGGACCTGGCCGACGGTGTCCTGACGGTCCGCGACCACGGCCCGGGCATCGCCGCCGACGAACTGCCGTACGTCTTCGACCGGTTCTGGCGCTCACCGAGCGCACGGGCGCTGCCCGGTTCGGGGCTCGGCCTGTCCATCGTGGCCCGTACGGTCGAGCAGTCGGGCGGCGAGGTCGCGCTGACCCGCGCCGAGGGCGGCGGCACGGTGGCGACCGTACGGCTGCCGGGGGCGCCGACGCCCCCGCCCGAGACGCCGTAGCGGATCAGCGGGCGGCGACCGCGCGGCGCATGGCCTCCGCCGCGAGGCGGACGGCCGCGTCGCGGGTGGCGGTGGCGAGCAGGTCGGTGCGGATGGGACCGCCCTGGGCGAGATGCCGGTCGTAGGGGAGCAGGACGACCGGGACGCCCGGTTCCCGCAGGTGGGCGACGGCCGTCCGCTCGTCGAGGGTGGCGTCCGGGGTGGCGGCGCTGAGGGCCACGACCGTGCTGTGCAGCGCGGAGTGCGGCAGCTGGGCCAGCCAGTCCAGCACCTGCCGGGTGCCGTGGATGCCCTCGGCGGTCATCGGGGCGACCACGACCCGGGCGTGCGCGGTGTCCATCGCCGTACGGGCCACCTCGCCGGGCAGCGTCTCGCTGTCCACGACGGTGACCGCGAAGTAGCGGCGCAGCGCGAGGGTCACGGTCCGGTAGGTCCGTACGTCCAGCGGAGCGCCGACCCGGCCCTGGCTCGCGGGCAGCAGCCAGCCGCCGTCCTGGACGGGCACCAGATAGCCGGTGAGGTCGGTCAGGCCCATCGACGGGGTCAGGATCGACGCGAGGTCGGCGCAGGTCCAGCGCACGGTCTTGGCGCCCATGCGCATCGGGAGCGTGCCGAGGGCGGCGTCGGCCTCCAGGGTGAGGACGGGGTCGTGCCGGTAGTGGTTGAAGGTGCGCCCGAGGAGCGCGGCGACCGTGGACTTGCCGACGCCGCCGCGGATCGAGGTGACGGCGACGACCCGTCCGGTGGTGACGGGCTGCTGCACCTCACGGGCGAGCCGGGTGTGCTCGGTGACGTCCTGTGCGGCCGACGCGGTCAGCCGGCGCAGCGAGGCACCGGCCCGGCGGGCGGCCGAGTCGCCGTGCTGCGGGCGTCCCAGGGCGACGGCGAGGCGGGGGTCGACGGTCGGCACCGACTCGGGCGTGCCCCGGGTGTGGTCGGGCACGAAGGTCTGCCGGGGAACCGGCGGCGGGGACGGCTCCCGGCCCCGGCCGCCGTCCGGTGCGGGCCCGAGCGGGCCGCGCTGCGTGTCCTGAGTCCCCGTCACGCCGTCACCCTGCCCTACGCGAAGCCGCCGGACACCACGACCGCCGCCGGTACCAGGGCGAGCACGGCCCACGGCTCCAGCAGGTCGCCGGCCCGGCGCAGCGTCGCGCGCAGCGCCTCGGACGGATGCACGGTCAGATGCAGCACCGCGAGCAGGGCGAGGACGACGACGCCCGGCTCCCCCCACGTCGCGGCGAGCCGCACCACGACGACGGCGGCGGCCAGCAGCAGCGCCCCGACCTCGACGGTGAGGGGGTACGCGCGGGCCCGCAGGACGAGGACGAGGGCCAGCAGCACGGCGAGCGTCACGGTCCCGGCGGTCGCGGTGCGCAGCAGGAGGACGCCCGACGCGCCCGCCGCCAGGGCGAGGACGACGGTCGCCGGGGCGAGGGCGCGATGGGTGACCGCGAGGGCCGTGCCGGCGCCGTGGCTGCTGACGGAGACGCCGCCGGTGCGGCGGTCGTCGAGGGCGGTGAGGCCGCTGGCGGTCAGGGCGAGCCGAGGCAGGACGCCGAGGGCGAGGCCCACCGCGAGCGCGGGCAGGGCGGCGGCCCGGCTCTGCTGGACGGCCGTGTGTGCGCCGCCCTGGAACAGGACCGCCGCCTCTCCGAGGACGAGGCAGCCGGCGACGGCCGCGGCGCCGGTCAGCGCGGGACGCCCGGCGGGGGTGCACCAGCCGGCGAGCGCCGACGCGGCGGCCACGGCACCGGCGAGGGCCGCCGCCCGCAGCGGTCCGGGCCAGTCGTGCGCGCTGGCCGAGGCCCACACGCCGACGACGGCCAGGGCGGCGGCCAGCGCGAGAAGGGTGACGGCGGTCGTGGAGCGCCGGGCCCGCCCGCACAGGACCCCGGCCGCGGCGGCGGCCAGGGCGGTGAGGAGCAGGACGGACCCGACGGTGGCCGGGTCGAACCGGTGGAGGGCGAGGACGGCGGCGGCCGACGCCCAGAGCACGGCCGCGGTCGCGCCGGCGGCGCGTCGTGCGGAGGGCCGCCATCGCCAGGGCCGGACCCCGGGGTCGTCGGTGGACGCGTCGGCGGCGTCGTGCCCGGCGGGGCCGCGGGAAAGGACCTCCGGCGCCGGCGTGCGCTCGGACCCCGTGGTTGTCACGCGCCCGAACCTACCACCGGCCGATCCGGGTGGATGGAGAGGGCGTGAGGGAAGCGGGAAGGTCCCGCCCGCGCCTGTGACCAGGAGTGATCGCTGTTCCTCAACTCCGGCCGACCGCCAGGTCCGTGCCCTGGAGACGGACCCGGATGCCGTCCTTCTCCACACGGACGTCCCGCAGCCGCAGCCGTCCGTCCGGGGGTTCGGGCAGCCGGAAGCCGAGCGAGAGTCGGTCGGTGAGGACCGGGCGGGTGAGACGGGGCAGCGCGTCCAGGAGGGCCGGGTCGAAGCCGAGCAGGCCGAGCAGTTTCGGGTGCTCCAGCGCCAGGTCGATCAGGTTCAGGCGCATGGCCTGCCGTACGAAGCGGGGGCTGCCGGTCAGTTCGGTCAGTTCGGCCTCGTTGCGCAGGGCCGCGCGGACGGCCGCGTCGGGGACGCCGAGGCGCCGGACGACGGCCGGGACCGACAGCAGCGCCTTCGCCTTGCGGGTCTCGCGGGCCAGCCGGGCCGCCGACGCCCGGCTCAGATGCAGGCCGTCGGAGGCGCGGGCGCCGGGGCGGTAGGTCGCGAGGTCGCCGATCTCCAGACGCATCCCGCCGATGTGGGTGGCGATGCCGCGCTCGCCCTCGCGCCGCACCTGGGCCTCGGCGTGCAGTCTGAGGTCGTGTCCGGCGACGGGCAGGGTGCCGCGCGCCCGCACCCGGTCGCGACCCTCGCCGGTGAACGTCACCTGGGAGGCGCCGAGTTCACGCCGCAGGTCGGCGAAGGAGAGCAGGACGTCGCCCTCCAGGGCGGGGACCGAGGCGCCGCGCACCTTCAGCGGACCGTCGGTGTCCAGGCGTACGTCGTGCGCGGTGGCCGTCACCTGGGCGAGCGAGACACGGTCGGCGGCCACGTCGGGGACGGTCACCCTGACCGAGTCGAGGCGTTCGCCGGCGAGCTGGGTGAGGAAGGGGAAGCCGTCGATCTCGACCTCGGGGGCCGCCGCGAGGTGCAGGCGGTCCTGGAGGGCGTCCGCGGACCGGCGTTCGGCGTAGAGCAGGGCCCAGCGGTCGGCCAGGGTCAGGAAGGCGGCGAGGACGAGGAGGCCGACGACGGCCTTGAGGGCGAGCGGTGCTCCGGCGAGCCGGCCGCGTCGCTTGCGCCGGCCGTTCCTGCGGTGGTCCGGCGGGGCCCAGGGGTCGTCCTGGGCCTCCGCCTCTCCGGGCAGTGGCCCGGCGTCCTCGGTGAGGAAGTGGTCGAGCGGGCCGTCGTCCAGCCTGCCGAGTTCCTCGTAGGGGTTCGGGGGGTGATGCGCCGTTATGTGGTGGGGGGAACGCATCGGTCCATCCGACCATGCGCACTCCCCCCACCCGCAACCGCTACCGGAGGTTTGCGATCCAGTTCACGCCTGTCCACCGGTGCGGGGGTGCCGTCCTACTGGACGACGGTGATCCGGTCGGCCGCCGGGGGCGCGATCGGGCTCGTGGGCGTGGAGTTGGCCGTCAGGTACTTCTGCAGCACCGTCAGGTCGTCCGTGCCGACGAGCGGGTTCGTGCCCTGGCCCAGCGTGGTGAAGCCGTCGCCGCCGCCCGCGAGGAAGTTGTTCATCGCGACGCGGTAGGTGGCCGCCGGGTCGATCGCGGCGCCGTTCAGCTTGATCGAGTCCGTCACCACACGGTCCGCGCCCGACTTGGTCAGGTCGAGGGTGTAGGTGAGGCCCGCGGAGATCTGCAGGATCTTCGGCGAGGCCGCGTTGGTGCCGCTGACCTGCTCCTTGAGCACCTGGACGAGCTGGGCGCCGGTGAGGTCCTGGAGGTTCACCGTGTTGGAGAACGGCTGCACCGTGAAGCCCTCGGCGTAGGTGACCACGCCGTCGCCCTCGGCACCCTGGGCCGCGTAGGTCAGGGGCGCCCGGATGCCGCCAGGGTTCATCAGCGCGAGGTCGGTCTCCGGGTCCAGCTCCTTGCCGTAGGCGAGCTGGGCGTCCGCGATCAGGTCGCCGAGCGGGGACTCGGTGCCGTCCTTGACGATGTCGGCGGAGATGTAGCCGATCGGGCGGTTGCCGATGGGCGCCGCGAGGGTGTTCCACTTCGAGATCAGCGCGGTCATGTCGGGGGCCTTGGCGACGTCCCGGGTGACCACGTGGTTCGCGGACTTCACGGACGTACGGGCGATGTCGCCGGTGCGGCGGTCGTACGTCAGCGTGGTGTCGGTGTAGAGGCGGCCGAAGGACGAGGCCGAGGTGACCGTGCGGGGCTTGCCCGACGGGTCGGGGATCGTGCACGCGTACGCGTTGTGCGTGTGGCCGGTGACCAGCGCGTCCACCGCCGGCGTGATGTTCTTGGCGATGTCCACGATCGGGCCGGAGACGCCGGAGCCGGCGCTCCCGGAGTCACAGTCGTAGTTGTACGAGGTGGAGGCCGGGAAGCCGCCCTCGTGGATGAGGGCCACGATCGACTTCACGCCCTGGCGCTGCAGCTCCTTGGCGTACTTGTTGATCGTCTCGACCTCGTCCTTGAACTTCAGGCCCTTGACGCCCTCGGCGGAGACGACGCCCGGGGTGCCCTCGAGGGTGACCCCGATGAAGCCGATCTTGACGTCCTTCTTCTTCCACACCCAGTAGGGCTTGAGGATCGGCTTGCCGCTCCTCTCGCTCAGCACGTTCGCGGCGAGGTAGGGGAAGTCGGCGCCCTTGAACTTCTTGTCCGAGTAACAGCCGTCGGTGGGGTGGCAGCCGCCGTTCTGCAGGCGGGCCAGTTCCTTGGAGCCCTCGTCGAACTCGTGGTTGCCGACGGAGGTGACGTCGAGCTTGAGCTTGTTCAGCGCCTCGACGGTGGGCTCGTCGTGGAAGAGGCCCGAGATCAGCGGGGAGGCGCCGACCATGTCGCCGCCGGCCGCGGTGACGGAGTACGCGTTGCCCTCGCGGGCCTGGCGCAGATGGGTGGCCAGGTACTCCACGCCGCCCGCGTCGATGGTCTTCGTGGTGCCGTCGGCCTGGAGTTCGGTGACCCGGCCGGAGGAGCCGGACGGCGGCTCCAGGTTGCCGTGCAGGTCGTTGAAGGACAGCAGCTGCACGTCCTGGTAGCGGCTGGTGTGGCCGTGACCGTGGCCGCCCTTGCCGGAAGGGGCCGGCGAGGCGGTCGCGGGGAGGGCCGCGGCGAGCGCGCCGGCGGTGGCGAGCCCGGCGGCCGTCGCGACCAGTGCGTATGTACGGCGTCTGCGGTGCTGCTGGTGGGATGTGGCTGACATCCGCCCCCCTGTGGGTCGTGAGTGGCATGGGCCCGTCGGCCCGCAGCCTAGAGTCAACGCGCGTAGCGCGACAGGGGGTTCCGGGTTACACCTTGGTTGCTTCTGTGCCGCGACTTTGCCCGGACCGCCCCTTACCCTCGTACGCATGACCAGCGACGACATCGCCCGCTCCGTCCCGTCCCGTTCCGTGGAGACCTGCTCCGCCCTCACCCCGGAGCAGACCGAGGCCGTCCTCGAACTGCTCGCGGAGGCCGCCCGGATCGACGGGCAGCAGGCGGTGTCCGAGCAGGGCAGGATCCAGCTGCGGCACAGCGGTGGCGGCGGCCGGGAGGGCGTTTCCCATCTGCTGCTGACGGCGGGCGGCGAACTCGTCGGGTACGCCCAGCTGGAGGACACGGACCCGGTGGAGGCGCCCGCCGCCGAGCTGGTCGTGCACCCCTCGCACCGCGGCCATGGGCACGGGCGGGCGCTGGGCACGGCCCTGCTGGCGGCGTCCGGCAAGCGGCTGCGGGTGTGGGCGCACGGCGGGCACTCCGCCGCCCGTCATCTCGCCCAGGTGCTGGGGCTGACCCTGTTCCGCGAACTGCGGCAGATGCGGATGCCGTTGACCGGCCTGGATCTGCCGGACCCGGTGTTCCCGGCGGGCGTCACGGTCCGTACGTTCGTACCCGGCCAGGACGACGCGGCCTGGCTCGCGGTGAACGCCGCCGCGTTCGCCCACCACCCCGAGCAGGGCTCGCTCACCCAGCGCGACCTCGACGACCGCATGGCCGAGCCGTGGTTCGACCCGGCGGGCTTCTTCCTGGCCGAACGCGAGGGCGAACTGGTCGGCTTCCACTGGACGAAGGTCCACGCGGAGGAGCGGCTCGGCGAGGTGTACGTCCTCGGGGTGCGTCCCGGCGTCCAGGGTGGCGGCCTCGGCAAGGCCCTGACCACGGTCGGCCTGCGGTATCTGGCCGCGCAGGGGCTGCCCACGGCCATGCTCTACGTCGACGCCGACAACAAGGCGGCGGTGTCCGTCTACGAACGGCTCGGCTTCACGACGTACGAGACGGACCTGATGTACCGCACGGAAACCTGAGCGACCCTCACCCCGCGGGCCGGGCGCGGACCACGAGGACGTCGAGTGCGAGCTCGTCGCCTGCGACGGCCAGCCCGGCCCAGCGCGCCTGCGCGGCGAGCAGACTGAACGCGCGCTGCGGCGCGCAGGTCATGTCGGTGCCATCGGTGCCGTCCTCGCCGGCCAGCCGCGCCGCCACCGCCCGCGCGGCCGCCTCGGCGTCGGCGGCGTGCGGCCCCAGCGCGGTCGGCACCGGCTTGCCCTCCCCCGACACGAACGCCTCCACGAGCAGCAGCGGGGCACCGCCGTCCGCCGCACCGCGCCAGCGCGGTACCTGAGTGGTGGCCGCGAGTCCGGGCAGCGCGCGGGCGACCTCCGCCAGCAGCCACGCCCCCTGCGCCAGACCGGTCGCCAGCGCCCCGGCCCCCGCGCTCGCCGACCAGGCCCGGTTCCCCTCCCCGGTACGGCCCTTGCCCAGCAGCTTCCAGTCGCCGGGCACCGGCACGGACATCGGCGCCTCGAGCGCCAGCACCGTGCTCGCCCCGTCCGTCAGGGCCGCGCTCAGCACTCCGGCCGCACCCGCGGGGTCGTCGCCGTGCGCGGTGAGCGTGTGCCCCGGCATGTCGACCGCCGCCCAGGCGAAGGAACCGGTGCGGACGGAGCCCACGTCGACGGCCACCACACATGCTGCGGACAGCTTCACGCGCCCCTCCCCTGCCCTCGGCCGCCGTCACCGTACCGGCCCCCGCTTGACATCCCCCACTGCCTTGCACCACCCTTTCACTACTCGATTAGTGAAAGGGTGGTGGAACGCGATGATCGAGTACCGCATCGACCGGCGCTCCGGCGTCGCCACCTATGTGCAGATCGTCCAGCAGACCAAACAGGCGCTGCGCCTGGGCCTGTTGGAGCCCGGGGACAAGCTGCCCACCGCCCGTGAGGTCGTCGAGGCGACCGCCATCAACCCGAACACCGTCCTCAAGGCGTACCGCGAGCTGGAGCGCGAGGGCCTGGTCGAGGCACGGCGGGGACTCGGCACCTTCGTGCGCCGGGCGCTGAGCACCGCCCCCGCGGAGTCTCCGCTCCGGGCCGAGCTGGACGCCTGGGCCGTACGGGCCCGCGAGGCCGGGCTCGACCGCGACGACGTGGACGCGCTCTTCACTTCCGTACTGGACACACACTTCAAGGGGGACCCGTCATGACCGAGACCGCCATCGAGGCGGCCGGGCTGGGCATGCGGTTCGGGCGGCGGGGGAAGCCGGCGCTGGACGGCTGCGCGTTCCGGATCCCGGCGGGCGCCGTGTGCGCCGTCGTCGGCCCGAACGGCGCCGGCAAGTCGACCCTGCTCTCCCTCGCCGCCGGGCTGGCCCGGCCCACCGCCGGCACGCTCACCGTGCTCGGCCGGTCCCCCGCCGAGGTCCGCGCCCGCGTCGGCTACGTCGCCCAGGACAAGCCGCTGCACCTCCAGCTCACCATCGCCGAGACCCTGCGCTGGGGCCGCGAGCTGAACCCCGGCCGCTGGGACGACGAGGTCGCGGAGCGGATCGTCGCCGAGGGCGAGCTGGACCCGGAGGCGAAGATCCGCACCCTGTCCGGCGGCCAGCGCACCCGCGTGGCCCTCGCCCTCGCGCTCGGCAAGCGGCCCGAACTGCTCCTCCTGGACGAGCCGATGGCCGACCTCGACCCGCTCGCCCGGCACCAGCTGACGGCGTCCCTCATGGCGGACGCGGCCGGACACGGCACCACGGTCGTGATGTCCTCGCACGTCGTCGCCGAGCTGGAGGGCTCCTGCGACCATCTGCTGCTGCTCGGCGCCGGGCGGGTGCGCCTGTCCGGCCCGCTGGACGACGTGCTCGCCGCACACCGCCTGGTCACCGGGCGGGCCGACGCCTCCCTGGAGCCGCACACCGTGGTCGAGTCGCGCACCACCGGCCGCTCGCTCACCGCCCTGGTCCGGCCCGAGGGCCCCCTCGACGCCGGCTGGCAGGACACCGCCCCCACCCTGGAGGAGCTGGTCCTCGCCCATCTCCGTGCCCCGCAGGCTCCCGCCCTGCTCATCGACGACGTGCGGGAGGCCGCCGTATGACCACCGTGACCCTCAAGAGCACCGCGCCCGCCGTCACCGCGCGGCGCGGACCCCGGGGCCTGCTCTGGGCGACGCTGCGGCTGCACCGCTCGGCGCTCTGGTTCTGGGTGATGCTGGTGGCCGTCGCCGCCGGTGTCCTGCTGTGGGCGTACGGGCCGGGCGCGGACGCCGCCTGGGCCGAGTACCGGTCCCGGGGCTGTCTCGACGGCCGGCCGAACCTGGGCTGCGACATGGGGGGCCGTGCCGCCGACCGCTACCAGAGCGCCGAGGCGTTGGCCGGCGGGCTCATCCAGATCGTCCCCTTCCTCACCGCGGCCTGGGCCGGCGCCGCGCTCATCGGCCGGGAACTGGAGAACGGCACGGCACGCCTCGCCTGGACCCAGTCGGTCTCCCCGGCCCGCTGGCTCGCCGCGAAGCTCGCCGTCCCGGCCGCGCTGCTGGCCGCCGGCATGCTCGTGCTCACCCTGCTGCACCGCCTGCTGTTCACCGCCGACCCCGCGCTGCGCGTCACCGTCGGCATGGCGGACTGGCACCAGAGCCCGGCCTACGAGGCCAACGGCACCCTCGCCACCGCCTACGCCCTGCTGGGCCTGGCCGTCGGCGCCCTCGCGGGGATGCTCCAGCGCCGCGCCCTGCCCGCCCTCGGCACCGCGGTCCTCGGCCTCGGCGCGCTGATGATCGCCCTCAGCGATGTGCGCCCGTACCTGTGGCCCGTCAGGACGCTGACCGGCAAGCAGTACCCCGAGTGGACCGGCATGGTCGTCGACGACGGCGCCCTGACCTCGAAGGGGGCCCGTGTCGCCGACCCGATCTGCGTCGACGACGCCCGCTGTCTGGCCGAGCACGACATCGTCGGCTACTACCGCGACTTCCACCCGGCCTCGCACTTCTGGCCGCTGCAGCTGACCGAGACGGCCGTCGTCCTCACCCTCGCGGCCCTCGCGGTGCTGCTCTCCTTCCGTCTGCTGAACCGCCGGGTCGCGCGAGCCGTATGACGGGAGCGGCCGCTCGCACGCGTCCGTACGTCTCTCCACGGGGGGAGGGGCGTGCGGACGCGCGCGGCCGTGTCCCGCACGCCATGTCCTGGTAACCGGCGGTTCAACCGGCCTTGCCACCCTCGGCGCATGACTCCCGCCGTGCCAGAGCCCGCGCCGCCTCCGCACACGGGCGCGGGGAACGGGGACGTACGACGCCTCCCGGTGACGCTCCCACCCGCGCGTTCCGACGCGCCTGTACGCCTCGATGCACGGAAGAATGGGCGTATGAGCCAGTCCTCGAACGCCCAGGCACAGGTCCAGCACGCGCAGCCCTCCGTGGGCTCGATCGCGGCGCACCGCCCGCACACCGTCGCCTCCGCGGCCGTCTCCGACCTGGAACCCGACATCGACGCCGATCTCGACGCCTACGACGTCGACGAGGTCGAGGGCGTCCAGCTGCCCCAGGGCCGCTTCCTCGACCGGGAGCGCAGCTGGCTGGCGTTCAACGAGCGGGTGCTGGAACTCGCCGAGGACCCCGCCACCCCGCTGCTCGAGCGGGCGAACTTCCTGGCCATCTTCGCCAGCAACCTGGACGAGTTCTTCATGGTCCGGGTGGCCGGTCTGAAGCGCCGCATAGCCACCGGCGTGGCCACCCGCTCCGCCTCCGGGCTGCAGCCGCGCGAGGTGCTGGAGATGATCTGGGCCCGCTCGCGTGAGCTCATGGCCCGGCACGCCGCCTGCTACCACGAGGACGTGGCTCCCGCACTCGCGGAGGAGGGCATCCACCTGGTCCGCTGGAACGAGCTGACGGAGAAGGAGCAGGCCCGCCTCTTCACCCTGTTCCGGCACCAGATCTTCCCGGTGCTGACCCCGCTGGCCGTCGACCCGGCGCACCCCTTCCCGTACATCTCCGGGCTCTCCCTGAACCTGGCCGTCCGGGTCCGCAACCCCGTCACCGGCACCCCGCACTTCGCCCGCGTCAAGGTGCCCCCGCTGCTCTCCCGCTTCCTGGAGGCCTCCCCCGGCCGGTACGTCCCGCTGGAGGACGTCATCGCCGCGCATCTGGAGGAGCTGTTCCCGGGCATGGAGGTGCTGGAGCACCACGCGTTCCGGGTCACCCGCAACGAGGACCTGGAGGTCGAGGAGGACGACGCGGAGAACCTCCTGCAGGCCCTGGAGAAGGAGCTCATGCGGCGCCGCTTCGGGCCGCCGGTGCGCCTGGAGGTCGAGGAGAACATCAACCAGGAGGTCCTGGACCTGCTGGTGCGCGAGCTGAAGATCAGCGAGGCCGAGGTCTACCCGCTGACCGGCCCCCTGGACCTCACGGGCCTCTTCCGCATCGCCTCCATCGACCGGCCGGAGCTGAAGTACCCGAAGTTCATCGCGGGCACCCACCGCGACCTCGCCGAGGTGGAGTCGGCGTCCGCGCCGGACATCTTCGCCGCGCTGCGCAGCCGGGACGTCCTGCTGCACCACCCGTACGACTCCTTCTCCACGTCCGTGCAGGCGTTCCTGGAGCAGGCGGCCGACGACCCGGACGTCCTCGCGATCAAGCAGACCCTGTACCGCACCTCCGGCGACTCCCCCATCGTCAACGCGCTCATCGACGCGGCCGAGGCGGGCAAGCAGGTCCTGGTGCTGGTCGAGATCAAGGCGCGCTTCGACGAGCACGCCAACATCAAGTGGGCGCGCAAGCTGGAGGAGGCCGGCTGCCACGTCGTGTACGGCCTGGTCGGCCTGAAGACGCACTGCAAGCTGTCGCTGGTGGTCCGTCAGGAGGGCGAGACCCTGCGGCGCTACAGCCACGTCGGCACCGGCAACTACCACCCGAAGACGGCCCGCCTGTACGAGGACCTGGGCCTGCTGACCGCCGACCCGCAGGTCGGCGCGGACCTGTCCGACCTGTTCAACCGGCTGTCGGGCTACTCGCGCCGCGAGACCTACCGCCGTCTGCTGGTCGCCCCCAAGTCCCTGCGCGACGGCCTGATCGCCCGGATCAACAAGGAGGTCCAGCACCATCGCGCCGGACGTCCCGCCTACGTCCGCATCAAGGTCAACTCGATCGTCGACGAGGCCCTGATCGACGCCTGCTACGCCGCGTCCCAGGCGGGCGTCCCGGTGGACATCTGGGTGCGGGGCATCTGCGCGGTCCGCCCAGGCGTGACCGGCCTGTCGGAGAACGTCCGCGTCCGCTCGGTCCTCGGCCGCTTCCTGGAGCACTCCCGGGTGTTCGCCTTCGGCAACGGCGGGGAGCCCGAGGTGTGGATCGGCAGCGCCGACATGATGCACCGCAACCTCGACCGCCGTATCGAGGCCCTGGTCCGGGTCACCGACCCGGCGCACCGCGCGGCGCTGAACCGGCTCCTGGAGACCGGGATGTCCGACACCACCGCGTCCTGGCACCTCGGCCCGGACGGCGAGTGGACCCGGCACGCGACGGACGCGGAGGGCCAGCCCCTGCGCAACGTCCAGGAGATGCTCATAGACGCCCGGAGGCGCCGGCGTGGCACACCGACCCCCTGATCCGGCGGACCCCGCGGCCGGCGCGGTGCCCGGGACGGCCCTCGCGGACCATCTCCGCGCCCAGGCCACGGAGTTCCTCCGCGCGCTGCGCCTGCACCGGGAGGGCGGCGCCGGCGCGGAGCCCGTCGACGCGGTCCGGGCGCTGCGGCGCTCGGCCCGCCGGATCAGCGGCAGCCTGCACACGTTCCGCCCGCTGCTGGACCCCGCCTGGTCGGAGTCCGTACGGCCGGAACTGTCCTGGCTGTCGGGCACGCTCGCCCTGGAGCAGGCGTACGCGGCCCGTCTGGAGCGGCTGCTGCTGGCGCTGCACCGGCTGTCGGGGACCCCGGTGCTCCCGGCGCAGGCGCCGGGCCCGGCGCCGTCCGGTGCCACCGAGCCCGGCAAGCTCGCCGTGGGCGCGGCGAAGGCGGGCGCCCTGCTCGAACGGCAGCTCACCCTGGCCCGGACCCGCGCCCACTCCACCGCCCTGCGGGCCCTCGGCGGCAGCCGCTTCCACGCGCTCGCCGACACGGTCGCCCTGCTGGCCAGCGAGGTCCCGCTCGCCCCGGGGGCGGCCGGCGCCGATCTGCGGCCCCTGGCGGGCGCCGCCGAGGAGCGGCTCTCCGCCGCGGTGGCCGCGCTGCCCCTGGTGACCGCGGGGCACCCATACAACGCGGAGGCGCTGGTCCACGGCCTGTCCCCGGACCCGGCGCCACATCCGCAGGACGCGCCCTGGCACCAGGTCCGCCTCCTGCTGCGGCTGCACCGCTACGCCCGTGAGGTCCTGCACGCCGACCTGATGGACGTACGGCTGACGGCGGCCGGGCAGGCCCTGGACCGGCACCGGGACGCCGCCGAGGCGGCCACCGCCGCCGCCGAGGCGGCCCGCACCCCCCGGATCGCGCCCGCGACGGCCTACGCGCTCGGCGTCCTGCACGCCGACCAGCGGCACGAGGTGGAGGCGGCCCGGTTCGCGTTCCAGCAGTCCTGGCAGAAACAGACCGTGGGCACGCCCTGACCCACACCGGCCCGAGGAGGCGCACCCGGTGACGGAAGCGGACGACCGTACGGTGCACGCCGCGGGCTGCGTCCTGTGGCGCCGCTCGCCCGACACCGGCGAGCTGGAGATCTGCCTGGTCCACCGGCCGAAGTACGACGACTGGTCGCACCCCAAGGGCAAGCTGCACCCCGGCGAGGACCCGCTCGCCGGGGCGCTGCGCGAGGTCGAGGAGGAGACCGGGCACACGGCCCGGCCCGGAGCCGAGCTGCCGACGGTCCGCTATCCCGTGGACGGCCGCCCCAAGGAGGTGCGGTACTGGGCCGCCGAGGCGGGCCCCGGCACCTTCACGCCGAACTCCGAGGTCGACCAGGTGCTCTGGCTGACCCCGGAGCGCGCCCGGGACCGGCTGACCCAGCCGAGGGACCGCGTCCTCGTCGACGCGCTGCTCGCCTCACTGCACCAGGCGTAGGGCCTTTCGTTCGGAACAGGCCGGGCTCGGGGGCCCTGAGGCCGCACCGCCCCGTCCTCAGGGGTTCACCCTCCGTTCACGCACGCCCTTCGGCGGCTTCACCTGATCTGTCTAATTTCGGCCGTGCACGATGAGAGACCGCGCCCCGGGGGACGTGTCCTCATCACCATTCTTCGCACGCCGCCGAATTCAGGACGGCGGCTCCCGGAAGGAAACCCCTCAAGTGAAGCTTCAGCGCAAGACCCGGCGGGCTCTCGCACTCGGCGCTCTCGCCGTCTCCGGCGCCCTGGCGCTCACGGCGTGCGGCTCCGACGACACCGGCACCTCCGGCGGCGACTCGGCGGCGACCGCCAAGGCCGGCGCCATCGACTGCGGCGACGCGAAGGGCCAGCTGCAGGCGTCCGGTTCCTCCGCGCAGAAGAACGCGATCGACGCGTGGGTCCGGCAGTACAGCGCGGCCTGCAAGGACGTGCAGCTCAACTACAACCCGACCGGCTCCGGTGCCGGTGTCACCGCCTTCCTCCAGGGCCAGACCGCGTTCGCGGGCTCCGACTCGGCCCTGGACGCGGAGGAGATCACCGAGTCCAAGAAGACCGCCTGCACCGACGGCGGCCAGGCCATCGACCTGCCGATGGTCGTCGGCCCGATCGGCGTCGGCTACAACGTGCCCGGCGTCGACAACCTCGTCCTGGACGCGCCCACCCTCGCCAAGATCTTCGACAGCAAGATCACCAACTGGAACGACAAGGCCATCGCGGAGCTCAACCCCGACGCGAAGCTGCCCGACCTGAAGATCCAGGCGTTCCACCGCTCGGACGAGTCCGGCACCACCGACAACTTCACCAAGTACCTGTCCGCCGCCGCGCCCGACGACTGGAAGTACGAGCACGGCAAGTCCTGGGAGGCCAAGGGCGGCCAGTCCGCGTCCGGCTCCTCCGGTGTGGCGCAGCAGGTGGCCCAGACCTCGGGCGCCATCTCCTACATGGAGCTGTCCTACGTCAAGGACGGCATGAAGTCCGTCAAGATCAAGACGGGCGCGGCCGAGCCGGTCGAGGCGACCACCGAGAACGCCACCAAGTCGATCTCCGAGGCCAAGGTCGTCGGCACCGGCAAGGACCTGGCGCTGGAGCTGAACTACACGCCGTCCGCCGAGGGCGCCTACCCGATCACCCTCGTCACCTACGAGATCGTCTGCGACAAGGGCAACAAGGCGGAGTCCCTGCCCGCCGTGAAGTCCTTCCTCTCCTACATCGCCTCCGAGGACGGCCAGGGCCTGCTGGCCGACGCCGGCTACGCCCCGGTCCCCGCCGAGATCATCACCAAGGTCCGCTCCACCGTCTCGAGCCTGAGCTGACCTGAGCCGCGGCCGGGCCCCCGCCCGGGTCCGGCCGCACTTCCGGTGCACCGCCGCCAGGAGCGTCCCGCCGCCGGGCGCGCTCCGCCGTGAGCCGCCCCGCGCGGCGGCTCCGCAGACCGGAGACCCCCATGGACATATCAGTAAAGAACGACACGGCTCCACCCACCTCCCTCCCGGACCGGGCCGAGCGCGGCTCCAGCGCCCGAGGCGCCACCCGCCCCGGCGACCGGATCTTCCTCGCCCTCTCCCGCGGCTCCGGCATCTTCCTGCTGGTGCTCATGGCCGCCATCGCCGTCTTCCTGAGCCTTCGGGCCGCGAGCGCGATCGGCAAGGACGAGGCCAACTTCTTCACCACCTTCGAGTGGAACCCCACCGGCGACCCACCGGTCTTCGGCATCGCGGTGCTCGCCTTCGGCACGGTCGTGTCGTCGGTCATCGCGCTGGCGATCGCCGTCCCGGTCTCCGTCGGCATCGCGCTGTTCCTCACGCACTACGCCCCGCGCCGCCTCGGCGGCCCCATCGCGTATGTGATCGACCTGCTCGCCGCCGTCCCGTCGATCGTCTACGGCCTGTGGGGCGCCCTCGTCCTGGTGCCGCACCTGGGCGGCCTGTACGCCTGGCTGGACGAGTACCTCGGCTGGACCGGCGTCCTGGAGTGGAACGGCGGCGCCCCGCGCTCGCTGTTCACCGTCGGCATCCTGCTCGCCATCATGATCCTGCCGATCATCACCAACGTCAGCCGGGAGATCTTCCGGCAGGTCCCGCGGGCGCACGAGGAGGCCGCTCTCGCCCTCGGCGCCACCCGCTGGGAGGTCGTCCGGATGGCCGTCCTGCCCTACGGCCGCTCCGGCGTCATCTCCGCCTCGATGCTGGGCCTCGGCCGCGCGCTCGGCGAGACGATGGCCGTCGCGATGGTCCTGTCGCCGACCTTCGACATCGAGGCCAGCCTGCTGGACCCGGGCGGCGGCACCTTCGCCCAGAACATCGCGAGCAAGTTCAACGAGGCCACCACCGACGGACGGGACGCCCTGATCGCCTCCGGTCTGGTGCTCTTCGTCATCACCCTGCTGGTCAACGGCACCGCCCGGCTCATCATCGAGCGGCGCAAGGAGTTCTCGGGGGCCAACGCATGAGCCACACGTCCGTTTCCGCCCCGCGCCCGGGCAGCCTGAAGGGCGCCACCCTGCCGAAGTGGTTCTCCTGGGTGGTCGCCGCCGGGTCCGTCGCCCTCGGCCTCGGCATCAGCGCGGTCGCCGGCCTGGACAGCAGCGTCCAGTGGGCGCTGATCGCCGCCCTGCTGTTCGTCGCCGGCACGTACGGCGTCTCGGCCCGGGTCGAGGGCCGCCGGCAGGCCAGGGACCGCGTCGCCACCAGCCTGATCTGGGTCGCGTTTCTGCTCGCCGTGATCCCACTGGCCTCCCTCGTGTACGAGACGGTCCGGCGCGGTGTGAAGGTCCTCGACGGCTACTTCCTCACCCACTCGATGGGCGTCGTCGCCGACACCGAGACCGGCGGCGGCATCTACCACGCCCTCCTCGGCACCCTGGAGCAGGTCGGCATCGCCACCGCCATCGCCGTCCCGATCGGCGTGCTCACCGCGATCTACCTGGTCGAGTACGGCCGCGGCAGGCTCGCGAAGGCGATCACGTTCTTCGTGGACGTCATGACGGGCATCCCGTCGATCGTCGCCGGCCTGTTCGTCCTCAGCCTGTGGATCGTCGTCCTCGGCATGGGCTACTCCGGCTTCGCCGGCTCCATGGCCCTGGCCATCCTGATGCTGCCGGTCGTCGTGCGCTCCACCGAGGAGATGCTCAAGCTCGTCCCGAACGAGTTGCGCGAGGCGTCGCTGGCGCTGGGCGTGCCGAAGTGGCGGACCATCCTCAAGGTGGTCCTGCCGACCTCCGTGGGCGGCATCACCACGGGTGTGATGCTCGCGGTCGCGCGCATCACCGGCGAGACCGCCCCGCTGCTGCTCCTGGTGTGGGTGACGAACTTCATCAACGCGAACCCCTTCCAGGACCCGCAGGCCTCCCTGCCCGTCTACATCTACCTGCAGTACGCCAACAGCGGCGGCTCGGGCGCCGCCTACGACCGCGCCTGGGCGGGGGCCCTGGTGCTCATCGCCTTCATCATGATCCTCAACCTGGCGGCCCGCGGCATCGCCCGCTGGAAGGCCCCCAAGGCCGGTCGCTGACGCGACCCTCTGCCGGCCACAGTCAGCGACCCGGACGAAAGAAGCAGTGATCCCCATGGCCAAGCGCATCGATGTCAGCGGCCTCAACGCCTACTACGGCTCCTTCCTCGCGGTCGAGGACATCTCCATGACCGTCGAGCCCCGCTCCGTGACGGCCTTCATCGGCCCGTCCGGCTGCGGCAAGTCCACCTTCCTGCGCACGCTCAACCGGATGCACGAGGTCACCCCGGGCGGCCGCGTCGAGGGCAAGGTCCTCCTGGACGACGAGAACCTCTACGGCGCCGGCATCGACCCGGTCGCCGTGCGCCGCGAGGTCGGCATGGTCTTCCAGCGCCCCAACCCCTTCCCCACCATGTCGGTGTACGACAACGTGGCGGCCGGCCTGAAGCTGAACGGCTCCTACAAGAAGTCCGAGCTGGACGACATCGTCGAGAAGTCCCTGCGCGGCGCCAACCTCTGGAACGAGGTCAAGGACCGGCTGGCCAGGCCCGGCTCGGGGCTGTCCGGCGGCCAGCAGCAGCGGCTGTGCATCGCCCGCGCCATCGCGGTCGAGCCGGACGTCCTGCTCATGGACGAGCCCTGCTCGGCCCTCGACCCGATCTCCACGCTCGCCATCGAGGACCTGATCGGGGAGCTGAAGGAACGGTTCACGATCGTCATCGTCACCCACAACATGCAGCAGGCGGCGCGTGTCTCCGACCGCACGGCGTTCTTCAACCTGGCCGCGGTCGGCAAGCCCGGCCGGCTCATCGAGATCGACGACACCGAGCGGATCTTCTCCAACCCCTCGGTCCAGGCCACCGAGGACTACATCTCGGGCCGCTTCGGCTGACCGGACCCCTCGCGGTGCTGCATGGCGGTGCCATCGCGAGGCAGAGGAAGGGCCCGCCCCCAGGAGCCGGGGGCGGGCCCTTCCACGTACGTACGGCGCAGCGAGGCGGCCTCAGAGGACCGCGAGATCCACGATCCAGAAGGACACGGCCGCGACGACCGCCGCCGCCGGCATGGTGATGAACCAGCCCAGGACGATGTTCTTGGCGACGCCCCAGCGCACGGCGTTGACCCGCTTGGTGGCACCCACGCCCATGATCGCGGAGGTGATCACATGGGTGGTGGAGATCGGCGCGTGGAAGATGAACGCCGAGCCGAACATGATCGAGGCGCCGGTGGTCTCGGCGGCGAAGCCCTGCGGTGGGTCCAGCTCGATGATCTTGCGGCCGAGGGTGCGCATGATGCGCCAGCCGCCCGCGTAGGTGCCGAGCGAGAGCATCAGCGCACAGGCGATCTTCACCCACACCGGGATCGGGTCGCCGTAGTCCTCGACGTCGGCGATGACCAGCGCCATCACCACGATGCCCATCGTCTTCTGGGCGTCCTGCAGGCCGTGCCCGAGGGCCATACCGGCCGCCGACACCGTCTGCGCGATACGGAAGCCCCGCTTGGCCTTGTGCGGGTTGGCCCGCCGGAACATCCACAGGATGGCCGTCATCACCAGATAGCCGGCCACCAGGCCGACGACCGGCGACACGAACATCGGGATGACGACCTTGTCGAGGACGCCGTCCCAGTACACCTTCGTCCCGCCGGCCAGCGCCGCGCCGACCATGCCGCCGAACAGCGCGTGCGAGGACGACGACGGCAGCCCGAAGTACCAGGTGATCAGGTTCCAGACGATCGCGCCGATGAGCGCCGCGAACAGGATGCCCATGCCCGTCGAGCCCTCGGGCGTCTCGATCAGGCCCTCGCTGACGGTCTTGGCGACCCCGGAGCCCAGGAAGGCACCGGCGAGGTTCATCACGGCCGCCATGGCGAGCGCGGCGCGCGGCGTCAGCGCGCGCGTCGACACCGAGGTGGCGATGGCGTTCGCCGAGTCGTGGAAGCCGTTCGTGTACGTGAAGAAGAGCGCGACCCCGATGGTCAGGATCAGAGCGAAGGTGTCCATGAAGGGGTCAGGACTCCTTGACGGCGATGGTCTCCACCGTGTTCGCCACATGCTCGAAGGCGTCCGCAGCCTCTTCCAGCACATCCACGATCTGCTTGAGCTTCAGCACCTCGATGGCGTCGTACTTGCCGTTGAAGAGGTGGGCGAGCAGCTTGCGGTGTATCTGGTCGGCCTGATTCTCGAGGCGGTTGACCTCGATCCAGTACTCGGTGAGGTTGTCCATGGTGCGCAGGTTCGGCATGGCCTCGGCGGTCAGCTCGGCCGCGCGCGCCAGGACCTCGATCTGCTGGTCGACGCCCTTGGGCAGTTCCTCGACGTTGTAGAGGACGACCAGGTCGACGGCCTCCTCCATGAAGTCCATGATGTCGTCGAGGGACGACGCGAGGGAGTAGATGTCCTCGCGGTCGAACGGCGTGATGAACGAGGAGTTCAGCTGGTGGAAGATCGCGTGCGTCGCGTCGTCACCCGCGTGTTCCGCGGCCCGCATCCGTTCGGCGATCTCGGCTCGGCCGGCGGTGTCCGCCCCGAGCAGTTCCATCAGGAGCTTCGAGCCCGTGACGATGTTGTCCGCGGATGCGGCGAACATGTCGTAGAAGCTCGTCTCCCGGGGGGTCAGACGAAATCGCACGTGTGGTCCTCAGGATGCATCGGTTTCGGTCAGGCTGATGCTAGGCGCATCATCCGGCCACGGCTAATGGGCCGCCTCCCAGTGTCGCCCATCAGGCAGAGTGGTCGGCACGGGGGCCGCCCGTAAGCCGGGGTCGGCCCGGCCCACGGGTGGTGGTCATCACGCCCCTACCCGGCAAAGTTCGATACGATATACCCGGTAGGGGTATAGAAGCGGTTTACGTCGGGAGGACGCGATGACGACCACAGAGGCCGGCGCGGGTGCGCCCTCCGCCGCCGACGACGCCGTGGAGACGACGGCCGGCGCGGACATCGTGACGGATCACGACCGCGGCGTCCACGGTTACCACCACCAGAAGTCGGAACACCTCAAGCGGCTGCGCCGGATCGAGGGCCAGATCCGCGGTCTGCAGCGCATGGTCGACGAGGACGTCTACTGCATCGACATACTCACGCAGGTCTCCGCGTCGACGAAGGCGCTCCAGTCCTTCGCGCTGCAACTGCTGGAGGAGCACCTCCGTCACTGCGTCGCCGACGCGGCCCTCAAGGGCGGTGCGGAGATCGACGCGAAGGTCGAGGAGGCCACGAAGGCCATCGGCCGTCTGCTGCGGACCTGAGCGTCCGCCCGCCCGGTCACCGGGCCCGGGTGTCCCGCTCCTCCGCGACCCGCAGCACCTCGTCGATGCTCTCCAGGCTGAGCCGCTCCTCACGGGCGGCCGACGCCGCGATGATCAGCTCTCCGCACAGCTCGATCTCGGCGAGGGCCACGTGGTCCTGAACTGCCGTACCGCCGACCGGAGCCACGCGCATCACCTCTTCTCCGCCGTCACCGGCTTCCTAGAGTAGGGAGCGGCCTACAGACCGCGCATGGCACGGACGGGCTAGTCCTCAATGCCCCGGTGGGACCCCTCTACTCCTCGGCGATCTGCCCGGCGTAGATGTCGTCGTCGTCCGGCAGCCGGACGTCGGCGGGGGCCCCGAAGTCGTACAGCGCCGTGGTGGAGGTCACGTCGACGGCGCTGCGATGCTGTCCGTTGACGAAGCTGAAGCGGTGCCTGACCTTGCGGACGAGCCCCTTGTCGTCCAGGTAGACGTCGAACGGCACCTGGTCCGTGGCGAACCCTTTCGCCGCCGCCTCGAGCGCCCGGGCGTTCCCGTCGGACGCCCTGCGTGCCGCGGCGCCCAGGTCGGCGGTCCCCCGGTAGTGCCGCACCCGCGTCCCGGAGATCTCCTCCCGCCCGACATACGTCGCGGTCCGTGCGCCCCGCAGCACCTCGGCGGCGGCGTACGGGTCGGTGGCACCGCCGGTGACGAGGTTCCCGTCGGTCAGGGACCGGGTCTCCACCCGCACCCATTTGTCGGCGGGCACACCGGCGCCGCGGTTCTTCATGAACAGCGCGCCGGGCGCGAGCAGCTCGGTGATGGGCCGCTGCCCGGCCGTCCCCGCGGGGTCCTGCGGCAGCCGTACCTTCAGCCGCCCGAGCTGCCGCCCGAAGTCGTACACGCCCTCGCCCCGGATGGTGACCCGGGTGCCGCCGGTGGCCATCTCCATGGACGTACGCGCCCGGGAGCTGCGGGCGTCCACGAGCGCGTCGGCGGCCTCCCGCACCAGGTCGACCGGATCTCCGCCGCGGGCGTCCTCGGCGGCGGCCCCGCTCTGCGCGCACCCGCTGCCCGCGAGGCAGACACACAGGAGACCCACCGCGACGCCGGCTCCCCGCATGCGCCTGTGCTGCTGCCTCTCCGCCATCGCCTGCCTACCCCCAGCCGGTACGTCCGTCACGGGCTCCTTGTCGTTCCGCTTAACGAACGGTGGGAGTCCCCGTCACGCCGCCGGGCGCGTCGCGCCTTCCCGCCCTGGGTACCGTGAGGGCGATGGCACAGCAGGACGAACACCGCGACGAGCCCGCGCTGCACCGGACGACGACGGTGGAGCAGGGCCCCTTCTGCACGGCCCGGTGCATCTGCGGCTGGCGCGGTCCGGCCCGCCGCGCGCGAAGCCAGGCCCGCACGGACGCGGAGACGCATACCGGCGGCTGACCGTTCCCGCCCGCCACCACCGGCCCGCCCGCCCATGGAACCCCACGCCGCGCCACCCCGTCTCGTTCCACGTGACCTCTGGAGGCGACATGGAACGGCGTACGTTCATCGGCGGTACCGCGGCGGCGCTCACCGCCCTGACGGCCACCGCCTGCGAGGCCGGTGCGAGCGGCAACGGCACCCCGTCCTCGTCCTCGCCGAAGGCGACGGGCACCCGGCCGCGCACCTCCGCCGCCTCCGCCCCCGCCTCCTGGGCCGCGCTCGCCCGTGACCTCGACGGCTCCCTCGTCCGCCCCGGCGACGCCTCCTGGGCGGCGGCCCGGCAGCTCTACAACACCCGCTTCGACCATCTGAAGCCCGCAGCCGTCGCCTATGTCGCCCACGCCGACGACATCCGCACCACGCTGGCCTACGCCCGCGCCCACCGTCTGAAGGTCGCCATCCGCAACGGCGGCCACAGCTACGCGGGCTGGTCCTCCGGCGACGGCCGTCTGATCGTCGACGTCTCCCGGCTCGACCGCATCCGGGTCTCCGGCGGCACCGCGGTCGTCGGCGCCGGCTCCAAGCTCATCGACGTCTACCGCGCCCTCGCGGCGAAGGGCGTGACCATACCCGCCGGCTCCTGCCCGACCGTCGGCGTCTCCGGCCTCACCCTGGGCGGCGGCCACGGCGTCACCTCCCGCGCCTACGGCCTGACCTGCGACAGCCTCACCCGTGCCGTCGTCGTCACCGCCGACGGCAAGCGGCTCACCGCCGACGCGTCCACGCACAAGGACCTCTTCTGGGCCCTGCGGGGCGCCGGCAACGGCAACTTCGGCGTCGTCACAGAGCTGCACTTCAAGACCCACCCCGCCCCGCAGTCGGTGACCGCGTACATGAGCTGGCCCTGGTCGAAGGCGGCCGCGGTGATCCGGGCGTGGCAGGAGTGGGGCCCGTCCCAGCCGGACGAGATCTGGTCGGCGCTGCACCTCGGCGGCGCCGGCGCCACCCCCACCGTCTCCGTGTCCGCGTTCTCGCTGGGCACCTACGGCGAGCTGCAGAACGCCGTCGACCGCCTCGCCGACGGCCCCGGCGGCCCCGGCCCCGCGCGCAACGTCGTCCTCAAGCGCCGCTCCTACGAGGAGTCGATGGAGCTGTACGCGGGCTGTTCCTCGTTCTCGGACGCGCAGTGCCATCTGCCCGGCGACACTCCGGGCCGCTCCCCGCAGGGCGCGCTGGGCCGGGAGACGTACGCGGCGAGGTCGGACTTCTTCGACAGTTCCCTGTCGGCGGCCGGCATCCGGACGCTGATGCGGCAGATGGAGTCGGTGCGCGGCGGCTCGGGCAGCATCGCGCTGACGGCCCTGGGCGGAGCCGTGAACCGGGTCTCCCCGACCGCGACGGCGTTCGTGCACCGCCGCTCGCGGATGCTGGCCCAGTACATCGGCTCCTGGCGGGCGGGCACGTCCGGGACCGCCGTCCAGTCCTGGCTGTCGTCCGCGCACGAGGCGATGCGCCCCTACGCCTCGGGCGCCGCGTACCAGAACTACACCGACGCGTCCCTGAGGAACTGGCGCACGGCGTACTACGGGGACGCGGCGACCCGGCTGACGAAGCTGAAGCTGCAGTACGACCCGGAGGGCTTCTTCACCTACCCGCAGGCCCTGTAAGGCCTCAGGCGGCCAGGTCCCGCTCCTCGGCCCCGGAGCCGTCCTTGCGGGAGCCGCGCAGCACCGCGCGGCCGCCGTCGTCACCGGCGGTTCCCCGGGCCCGGATGAGCCGGCCGGCGCGCGGCGACCGCTCGATGGCGGACATCAGCGGCGTCAGCAGGGCCATGGCGAGGGGCGACAGCAGCAGGGCGACGGCGGTGCCGAGCGCGAATCCGCCGACGACGTCGGTCGGGTAGTGCACGCCCATGTAGACCCGGCAGAAACCTTCGAGCAGCGCGAGGCCGATGCCGACGAGCCCGAACTTCCGGTTGGCGACGAACAGGGCGACACCGAGGGCCATCGCGATGGTGGCGTGGTCGCTGACGAACGAGTAGTCGGTCTTGCCGCTGACCAGGACCTCGAGGCCCTGATGGTCGTTGAAGGGCCGGGGGCGTTCGACGAAGCCCCTTATCGGGACGTTGACGAGGACGGCGATGCCCGCCGCCAGCGGCGCCCACACGAGCGCGGCCACCGAGGAGGCCGCGTCCTCCGCGCCGCGCCGCCGTACGGTCCACCAGCACCAGAGCACGGCGAGGACCAGGCCGAGCAGCACGCCGTACTCACCGACGTACTCCATGACCCGGTCGAACCAGTGCGGTGCGTCCTTGGCCAGGCCATTGATGTCGTACAGCAGCTCGACGTCGGGGTTCGACCCGGATTCTGCGAGTCCAGCCATGATGCCGCGGCCCCTTCATCGTCTCTCGGCGCATCCTGCGTACGCCGTTCCGCCACCCCCGTGGTTGTAGATCCGGCTACGTCACCAGGAACGCACGGTCCCTGTCATTACGTTCCACACTCCACTGAATGATCACGCAGACGTTATCGAAGAGAGACCCGTCATCGCAGCTCAGGGGGAGGGTTGACGCTCCGTCTACACCGTCGTGGGCAGCGCTTTCGCGCCATCCTCCGTCACGCGGGTCGCGCCGAAGTAGTCGGGGGTGTCGATCGGGTCGAACCGGATCACAGCACCTGTTCTCGGGGCGTCGATCATGTACCCGCCGCCGACATAAATGCCGACATGGCGGATGGCCCGTGAGTTCCCCAGGTCGTCCGAGAAGAACACCAGGTCCCCCGGCAGCAGTTCGTTCCTGGCCGGATGCGGTCCCGCGTTCCACTGGTCGTTCGCGACCCGGGGCAGCGTGATCCCGACGCTCTCGTACGCGGCCTTGGTCAGCCCCGAGCAGTCGAAGCGCCCGCCGTCCTCGGCGGTGCCGTCGCCGCCCCAGAGGTACAGCGTGCCCAGCTTCTTCTGCGCGTAGGCGATGGCCCCGGCGGCCTGCCTGCTCGGGTCGAGCCGCGCGGCCGGCGCGGCGAAGCTCTCCTCCAGCGTCGTGATCGTCTTCACGTAGTTCTGGGTCTCCTTGTACGGCGGCACGCCCCGGTACTTGATGACCGCGTACGCCCCGGCGTTGTACGAAGCCAGCATGTTCCGCTTCGGGTCGCCGGGCACGTCCTTCACGTACTTGGCGAGCGAGCAGTCGTACGACGCGGCCGACGGGATGGCGTCCGCCGGGTCCCACACGTCACGGTCGCCGTCGCCGTCGCCGTCGATGCCGTGGGTGGCCCAGGTGCCCGGGATGAACTGCGCGATGCCCTGGGCCGCCGCCGCGCTCTGCGCTTTCGGGTTGAAGCCGCTCTCCTGGTACAGCTGGGCGGCGAGCAGGGCCGGGTTGATGGCGGGGCAGAGGTTGCCCCACTTCTCCACCAGCGCCTGGTACGCGGCCGGCACCGCGCCCTTGGCCAGATTGCGGGCGCCGCCGCTCAGACCGCCGGCCAGGTTCCCGGCGACGAGATACACCCCGACGACGAGCACCATCACGAAGCTCAGCCCCGCCGCGACGGCGGAACCCGCCACGATCCAAGCCTTACGCACCGTCAACCGCCCCTCACCCGCCGGGAGTCCGCCCGCGCCAGTGTAGGAGCTTCCCGCCCTCGGGCTCCGGCAACCGGCCCACCCGGCGCCCCCGCATGACCCGGCGGGTAATCGCCCCCCGCGTGGCCGGCGTGCCACGATCCCGGTCACAGGCCGCTCGCTCCGACCGAACCGACCCCTCCGGGAGGACCCCATGCCCGCCTACGCCATAGCCCACCTGCGCGACGTCACCCCGCACGCCGAGGTCGCCGAGTACATCGACCGCATCACCGCGACCTTCGAGCCGTACGGCGGCCGCTTCCTGGTGCACGGCACCGCGCACGAGACGGTCGAGGGCGAATGGCCCGGCGCCGTGGTGATGATCGCCTTCCCCGCTCTCGCCGAGGCCCGCGCCTGGTGGAACTCCCCCGCCTACCGGGAGATCGCCCCGCTGCGCACACGCCACGCGCGGGGCGACATCATCCTGGTCGACGGGGTCCCCGAGGGGTACGACCCGGGCTCGACAGCGCAGGCGGTACGCGCGAGCCTGGCGCCCGGCGATGCCGGGACGGCCGGCTGACGGTCCCTCACCGGGCCGCCGTCACGCCCCGAAGGCGTCCCGCAGCACGCCGATCGCCTGCTTGATGGCCCCGTCGGCGGCCCGCGTCCCGCGCAGCGCGTTCAGCATCACGAAGTCGTGGATCGCGCCCTGGTACCGCACGGCGGTCACCGGCACCCCGGCCTCCCGCAGCTTGTTCGCGTACGCCTCGCCCTCGTCCCGCAGCACGTCCGCCTCGGCGGTGACGACGAGGGCCGGCGGAAGGCCGGTGAGCTGCTCGACGGTGGCGCGCAGCGGCGAGGCGGTGATCTGCGCGCGCTCGGCCGCGTCGGTCGTGTACTGGTCCCAGAACCACCGCATGGCGTCCCGGCGCAGGAAGTACCCCTCGGCGAACCGGTGGTAGGACTCCGTGTCGAACGAGGCGTCGGTGACCGGGTAGAAGAGCACCTGCGCCACCAGCGGGACGTCCCCGCGCCGCTTGGCCATCAGGGTCAGCGCCGCCGCCATGTTGCCGCCCACCGAGTCACCGGCCACGGCGATCCGGCCGGCGTCGAGGCCGTGTCCGGCGCCTTCGGCGACGACCCAGCGCGACACGGCGTGGTTCTGCTCGATGGCGACGGGATAGCGGGCCTCGGGCGAGAGGTCGTACTCGGGGAAGACGACCGCGGCCCCGGCGCCGACGGCCAGTTCGCGGACGAGACGGTCGTGGGTGTGGGCGTTGCCGAACACCCAGCCGGCGCCGTGCAGATAGACGATCACCGGCAGCGTCCCGGTGACCCCGGCCGGACGGACGATCCGGACCCGGACCTCCCCGGTGGGCCCACCGGCGACGGTCAGCCACTCCTCGTCGACGTCCGGCTTGGCCACCTCGCCCGACTGCACCTCGTCGACGGCCTTGCGCCCGGCCTCCGGCCCGAGGTCGAAGAGGTACGGAGGCTGCGCGGTCGCCTCGGCGAACGCCTGGGCGGCGGGCTCGAGAACGGGGCGGTGGGACTCGGTCATGGCGATCTCCTCGGATCGGGGTGCCGCGGGCAGGGCCGCCCGGCCGGCTTGCCGGGTTCGGCGGCACGACGTAAAAGTAGCGCCCGATTAAGTCGTACGCAACTTATTAGCGTGCGATGGATTGGTAGCCGACTCCTTAGGGCTCGATGAGATGGCTCTCGATACACTTGGGGAACACACAGGAAGCACCCGCCGCACCAGGAGCGACCGCGATGAGCCCGACCCCGACGCCCGAACCGCCCGCGCGCGGCCCCGGCTCCCTGCTCCTGGACGACCAGCTCTGCTTCGCCCTGTACGCCGCCTCCCGCGCGGTGACCGCTCGATACCGGCCACTCCTCGAGGAACTGGGCCTGACCTACCCCCAGTACCTGGTGATGCTGGTCCTCTGGGAGCAGGACTCGATCTCCGTGCGCGAGCTCGGCGCGGCCCTCCAGCTGGAGTCCAGCACCCTGTCACCGCTGCTCAAGCGCCTGGAGGCGGGCGGGCTGCTGCGCCGCGAGCGCCGCCCCGACGACGAGCGCTCGGTCGCCCTGCGCCTCACCGAGGCCGGCGCCGCGCTGCGCGAGCGCGCGGCCGCCGTACCGCTCGCGATCGGCGACGCCATGGGCCTGACGGCCGAACAGGACGCCCTGGCCAAAGAGCTTCTGCGGCTCATCACGGCGAACGTCGGCGGTCGCCGGGAGGCCTGACACCCTGTCACGCGCGCGTTCACCCGGGCGGGATAGCCTTCACCCGCAGCACACGGGCACGACCCCTCACCCCGGAGGCCGTCAGAAGCGGCACCGGCGCGAAGAGGGGCTAACGACAGAACCACACCCCAGGTTCCGCTCAGGCCTCGTTGCCCGGCGTAACGTGGCGTGATACACAGAGTGACCATACGAGCTATTCGTACGAATCCCGACCATCAATGACGCCAAGTCGACATACGGAAGCGTCATTGTCGGCGAGAATGAGACCTGACCTCTGCTCAATGCGGGGGGACCGTGGAACTACCCAACAGGGGCGGTGACTTACATGTTCTTTGCGGCCGACAAGGGCGACATCAACACCATCATCGGCGGGATCGCCCCGGACTGGGGTCCGTTCGGAGCACTGGGAAACGAAGCCAAGACGATGATCCAGGTCGTCATGGCGGTCGCCATCCTGATCTGCCTCGGCATCGCCATCTGGGGGGCGGCCAAACAGCGCATCGGCGCCACGGCGCTGCGGGACACCTTCAGCGCCGAGCAGGGCAAGGGACTGATCGTGGCGGGCCTGACGGGCGTCTTCATCATCGGCTCCCTCGGCACGCTCTTCACCATCGTGTACGGCATGGCTGTCTAGCGCCTCACCCGTCCGTCTTTCCGGCCGTCCTTGCGGGCACGCCCGGCTCGCTGTCCCCCACCCACCCGTCGTGCCCACCGGCTGAGGTTGCGTCTCCCTGATGTCGAGTCACCACACCGCGCCCGCGCGGGAACCAGCGCGGCTACCGTCGTACTCCAACGTGTATTCGTCCGACGCCGAGGGGGCGTACGCGGCATGAGTCTGGGAGACGATCGGGAGGGGCAGACCCGCACCCGGCTGCCCGACGCCGGTGGCGACGTGTACGGGGGCGCGCGCAGAGGGGGGCGCTCGTCGTCCCGCAGCATGATCACGGTCGTCGGCGTGGTCGTGCTCCTCATCGCCGCGATCGCCTTCGCGAACCGTGGAGGCGACGGTTCCGGCGCGTCCGCCGGCGACGAGAACAAGCCGGACGCCTCGTCCACGGCGGCCACGGGCACGCGCCCGGTCAAGGGCAAGTCCGCGGGGATCCCGGGCGGGTACGCCCATGACGAGCAGGGGGCGCAGAGCGCTGCCGCCAACTTCGCCGTCGCCCTCGGCTCGGCCGACATGTTCGACAAGACCAAGCGCGACGACATCCTGCGGACCATCATCACGCCCGCCCGCGTCCCGGAGTTCGAAGCCAGCCTCGACCAGGCCTACACGGCGGCCTTCTACAAGAACGTCGGCCTGAACGAGGACGGCTCCACCCCGGCGGGCTACACGTTCGTCTCCCGTACGAGCCCGATCGGCACCAAGGTCGTCGCCGCCTCCGCCGACAGCTCGACCGTCGAGGTCTGGTGCAGCGGCCTGCTCGGCCTGGCCGGTGAGAAGTCGACGAGCCCTGTCACGAGCAGCTGGTTCACCATCACCATGAAGCTCGAGTGGGCCGGTGGCGACTGGAAGATCGTGACGCACTCCCAGAAAGACGGCCCCACACCGGTCCCCGGCGATGAGCGGGCCTCCAGCGCCGACGAGATGGCGAAGGCCGTCCAGGAGTCCGGAGGGTTCACGTATGCCCGCTAACCGCAGCGCCCTCAGGGTGGCCGCTGTCCTCACGGCCGTACAGACCGCCGCCGTCCTCATGGCCTCGCGTGCCTACGCGGCACCCACGCCGACCCCGAGCAACGACCCCTGCGACCTCATCCACGGCCCCGCCAAGGACTTCTGCGAGAAAGACAACGGCGGCGGATCCGGCGGAGGCGGCGGCACCCCCTCCCTCACCGACCCCACCACCACCCTCGACCCCCTCTCCTCCCTCGCCAAGGGCTGTGCCGACGCCGCCGCGTGGACCGTCGACCGGCTCAGCGAGGCCGTGAAGGAGACCGCGACGGTCGACTTCACGAACCTCACCTTCCTGAAGCACTACGCCATCGTCTTCGCCGCGTCCGCCATCCTCACCCTCCTCCTGTGGCTGCTGGCCGTCGCCAAGCGCGCCGTGCGCGGTGTGCCGTTCGCGACCGCCCTGTCGGAGGCCATCGGGTTCCTGTGGCTCACGGTGCTGGCGTCCGCCTTCACCCCCCTGATCCTCTACACCGTCGTCTCCGCGACCGACGGCGTCAGCGACGTCCTGGCGAAGGCGACCGGCAACCAGACCGACACGTTCTTCGGCACGTTCTCCGAGGCCCTGGAGAAGGGCGACGACATCGGCGGCGGCCCGATCATGCTGATCCTGGTCTCGCTGATCTCGATCCTCGCCGCCGGCGTCCTCTATCTGGAGCTCTACCTCCGGGCCGTGCTGCTGTACGTCGGCGCCCTGCTCGGCGTCGTCGTGTACGCCGGGCTCGTCGACAAGGACCTGTGGGGCCACGTCCGCCGCTGGGCCGGCATCATGATCGCCGTCATCCTGGTGAAGCCGGTCATCGTCATCGTCCTCGGCCTCGCCGGCGCCCTCGCCGCGGAGGAGGGCCCCGACTCCCTCGCCGCCGTGGTCTCCGGCCTCGCGATCATCCTGCTCGCGATCTTCGCCTCGGCGATGATCTACCGCTTCGTGCCCGGCTTCGGCGACGAGATCGCGAACACCCGCAACAACCGCATCATGCGCGGCGCCGAGAGCAAGGCCGCCGCCGTCATCAGCTCCCCGGCCACCCTCGTCGCCCAGGGCATCAAGACGCACAGCTCCCGGGCCGACAACAACGGCGGCGGAGGCGGGGCCAGCACCCCCCGCCCGTCCAACCCGGCCTCCGGCGGCGTCGCCGCCCACAGCTCGCGCTCCTCGAACGGCGGCGGATCTGTCCCCTCCGCCGCACCCGCCCCCCGTTCGAGCAGCCCGGTGAACACCCCGCACGCAGGCAACACCCGCAGCAACCGTCCAGGAGGTGACGGGCGTTGACGACCGAGTCCCACGTGTCCCATCCGGTCACGCCCCGCCGTACCTATCTCATCGGCCGCGCCCGGCCGAACGCCATCGTCGGCCGCAACCGCGAGTCCGGCGAGATCGCGCTGATCATCGCCGGCGCGTTCCTCGGCATGATGTGCGGCCTCCTCGTCCCCAGCCTGTCCCTGCGCATCGTCCTGCTCATGGGCTTCCCGCTGCTCGCGCTCGCCGCCGTCTACGTGCCGTACAAGCACCGGACGTTCTACAAGTGGTTCGAGATCAACCGCAGCTACAAGCGCACCCTGCGCCGGGGCACCACCTACCGCTCCTCCGCCATGGAGGCCGGCACCCGCATCGACGGGCGTGAGGTCGAGGTCGGCCCGCCGCCGGGCATCGGCCGTATCACCTGGCTGGCGGCCCCGTTCGGGCCCGACGAGATCGCCGTGCTGCTCCACGCCGACCGCCGGACCGTCACCGCCGCCATCGAGATCGAGGGCCCCGGCGTCGGCCTGCGCGACTCCGAGGACCAGGAGGCCCTGGTCGACCGCTTCGGCACCCTGCTGAAGCACGTCGCCAACAACGACGGCTTCGTGACCCGTCTGCAGATGCTGGCCCGCACCCTGCCCGCCGACCCCGACGCCCACGCCAAGGACGTCGCCGTCCGCGGCGACGACCGGTCCCCGGCCTGGCTGCAGCAGTCGTACGACCAACTGCAGTCCATGGTGTCGACGAGCAGCGAGCAGCACCGCGCCTACCTCGTCGCCTGCATGCACTACACCCGCGAGCTGGCTGCCGAGGCCCAGGCGATGGCCCGTGCCGCCCGCCCGCACGGCCGCGGCAAGGTCGACCGGGACGCCGGGCTCGCCGTGGTCATGGCCCGCGAGCTGACCGACATCTGCTCGCGCCTGCAGGAGGCCGACATCCGCGTCCGCCAGCCCCTCGGCCAGGGCCGGCTGTCGTCGCTGATCCACTCCATGTACGACCCGGACCACCCCATCGACCACATCCAGGCCATGACCCGGCGCAACGCCTGGCCGGCCGAGCTCGACGCCATGGAGCCGACGTTCCTCCAGGCGAAGACCCGTGAGTCCTCCACCCGCGCGCCCTGGTGCCACGCCACGGCCTGGGTGAAGGAGTGGCCGATGACCCCGGTCGGCGTCAACTTCCTGGCGCCGCTGCTCGTCCACACCCCGGACGTCATCCGCACGGTCGCCGTCACGATGGACCTCGAACCCACCGAGATCGCCATCGAGCGCATGCTCACCGAGAAGACCAACGACGAGGCCGAGGCCAGCCGCGCAGCCAAGATGAACCGCACGGTCGACCCCCGCGACATCGCCGCCCACAACCGTCTCGACCAGCGCGGCGAGGACCTCGCGAGCGGCGCCGCCGGCGTCAACCTCGTCGGCTACATCACCGTCTCATCCCGCTCCCCCGAGGCCCTGGCCCGCGACAAGCGGACCATCCGGGCGTCGGCCGGAAAGTCGTATCTGAAGCTGGAGTGGTGCGACCGCGAGCACCACCGGGCATTCGTGAACACACTCCCCTTCGCCACCGGCATTCGGAGGTAGGACCTGATGCGGGACCCGCTGTCCGTCCTCACCGACGCCTTCACGTCCTTCCTGTTCGGGAAGGTCGAGACGACCCGGCCACCGGTGCGCACGTCCACGGGCCAGGCGCAGGCGGTGTACCTGCCGACCGCCGCCCCCGGTCTCGGCGACTCGGGCGTCATCATCGGCCGCGAGGTGTACTCCGGGAAGGGCTACATCTACGACCCCTTCCAGCTGTACGGCCAGCAGCTCCCGGCCCCGCACTGGCTGGTCCTCGGCGAGTCCGGCAACGGCAAGTCGGCGCTGGAGAAGACGTACGTCCTGCGCCAGCTCCGCTTCCGCGACCGCCAGGTCGTCGTCCTGGACGCCCAGGGCGAGGACGGCGTCGGCGAGTGGAACCTCATCGCCGAGCAGCTGGGTATAACGCCGATCCGGCTGGACCCGACGGCCGCCCTCGACCACGGCATCCGCCTCAACCCCCTCGACCCCTCGATCACGACGACGGGCCAGCTCGCGCTGCTCCGCACGATCATCGAGGTGGCGATGGGCCACGGCCTGGACGAACGCTCCGGCTTCGCCCTGAAGGTCGCGCACGCCTACGTCAACGAGACCATCGTCGAACGGCAGCCGGTCCTCACCGACATCGTGGAGCAGCTGCGCCACCCCGAACCGGAGTCGGCGGAGGCGATGAACGTCGCCATAGACGACGTACGGGCGTGGGGCCTGGACGTCGCGCTGGTCCTGGACCGGCTGGTCGACGGTGACCTGCGGGGCATGTTCGACGGCCCCACGACGGTCGGCATCGACCTGGACGCGCCGCTCATCGTGTTCGACCTGTCCCACATCGACCGCAACTCCATCGCCATGCCGATCCTCATGGCGATCGTCGGCGTGTGGCTGGAGCACACGTGGATCCGCCCCGACCGGAAGAAGCGCATCTTCCTGGTCGAGGAGGCCTGGCACATCATCAACAGCCCGTTCGTGGCACAGCTGTTCCAGCGGCTGCTGAAGTTCGGCCGCCGGCTCGGTCTGTCGTTCGTCGCCGTCGTCCACCATCTGTCCGACGTCGTCGACGGCGCGGCGGCCAAGGAGGCCGCGGCCATCCTGAAGATGGCGTCGACCAGGACGATCTACGCGCAGAAGGCCGACGAGGCACGGGCGACCGGACGCGTGCTCGGCCTGCCCCGCTGGGCGGTGGAGATCATCCCGTCGCTCACCCCGGGCATCGCGGTCTGGGACGTCAACGGCAATGTGCAGGTGGTCAAGCACCTGATCACGGAGTCCGAACGCCCGCTCGTCTTCACCGACCGCGCGATGACCGAGTCGTCCGCCGACCACCTCGCCCACGACGCCCTGCGCGCCGCCGAACTCGAGGCGGAGGAACGGGCGGCGGCCTTCGTGGAACAGCATCTGGGCGACTCGGAATCGACGGTGGCGTAGGGGGAGGCGAGCGTGAGACCGGACGACCGCGGGGAGCGCCGGGACCGGGAGGGCCAGGGAGGCATTCCCGACGGCCTGCTGATCGGCATACTCGGCTTCCTCCTCGGCATGACCCTGATGGTGTGGACGGCGACGGGCCTCGCGGGCCTGTTCGCACACGGGTCGTGGCCGGACGGCGTCACGATCCCCCGCACACCGCTCGCCATGCGCTCCCTGATCGGCGACGCCCACGACCTCGCGGGCGCCTGGCCGGACACCCCGGCGGACCAGCTGTCCGGCTACGGGCTGTTCTGGGGGCTGTTCATCGGCCAGTTGATGGTGCTGGTCGTACTCACCGTGTTCGTGATGGGCACGCTGGCCCGCTGGCGCGCCGTCCGGGCCGCCCGCCGCGCCGGACACCCGTACGCCGGACGCGTACGCCGGGACACTCCGCCCCACGAGGTGCCGGCCCCGCGCACGGAACCGGAGCCCGCGCCGGAGGCGGTACGCCCGGCGCCGGAGGCCGTGCGGCCGACGCAGGAGCCGCGGCAGACCGCACCCGCCGTGGAGCGCCGGCCGGAAGCCGTCGCCGGGCAGCACCCGGAAGCGATCGCCGGGCCGGCCGCCCCGCTGGGGAACAAGGCACCCTCATTGGCCGAGAAGGCCCTCGCGCCCCTCCCGGACGCCCTCACCACCCGCGACACGCTCCTCGTGGCGCCCAGGGACGCCCGCCTGCGCAGCGCCGTCCAGGCCGTCCTCGACGCCGAGGGCGCCGCACTCGTCGTCACGTCCAACCCGGCGCTCTGGCAGGACACCAAGGACGCCCGCGGCAAGCTGGGCCCCGTCCTCCTGTACGACCCCAGCCACCTGTGCGACACCCCGGCCCGCCTCCACTGGTCCCCCACCAGCGGCTGCGAGGACAAGGCGACGGCCGCCGCCCGGGCCGCCTCACTGCTCGCCCCGGTCCGCCCCACCTCCCGGCTGGACCAGGCGCTCGGCGACACCGCCGAGACCCTGCTGCGCAGCTATCTGCACGCCGCCGCCGTCGACGGCCGCACCGTCCGGCACGTCCACCGCTGGTCCCAGGGCACCCAGATCCAGGACGCCGTCCGCATCCTGCGCACGCACCCGAAGGCCGCGGCGGGCTCCGCGGGCGAGCTGGAGGCGGCCCTCACCGCTCACCCGGAACGCCGGGACATGGCCCAGGAGTTGACCACCCGGGCCCTCGCCGCCCTCTCCCGGGTCAACATCCGGGAGTCATGCACGCCCCACCGAACCGACACCCTCACCCTGGATTCCTTCGTCCACGAAACGGGCACGCTTTACGTGGTGGGTGAATCCATCGAGGATCCCAGAGCCGAACCGGGCGCCATGCCCCTTCTGACGGCCCTGGCCGCAAGCGTGGTCGAGCGCGGCCGGCGCATGGCCGAACGGTCATCCTCCGGTCGCCTCGACCCACCAATGACGCTCGTCCTGGACGACGTCGCCGCCGTGGCTCCGCTTCCCCAGGTGCCGGAGCTGCTGGCCACCGGAGCGGACCGGGGTATGCCGACCCTGGCCCTGCTCCGGTCCCGCGAACAAGCCCGCTCCCGCTGGCCGCACGCCGAACTCCCCGGCTGAAGCGACTCCCCGCCCGTGGGCCGGCCGATCAGGGCCGCTCGATGACGAACTCCAGCTCGCGCATCTCCTCGTCGCCCCCCGGCCCCCCGAGCGGCATGACCACACCGCTCGGCTCGAAGCCCACCCGCCGGTAGAAGCGCTGGGCCCGCGCGTTGTCCTCGTGCACGATGAGCCGGACCCGCTCCGCGCCCCGCGACCAGGCCCACTCCAGGGCGGCGTCGAACAGCACGTCCGTCAGCCCGCTCCCGCGCTCCTCGGGCCGTACGAACACCCCGACGACATGCCCCTGCTTGAGCTCCACCGGCAGCCCGGCCCAGTCCGTCGTGCCCGGCTCCTCCATCAGCACGGTGGCCGTACCGACCCACACCCCGTCCGGCCGCTCGGCGATGATCTGCTGCGCCCCGTCGGCCCCCTCGCACGCACCGGCCGCCCGCTCCTGCCAGTAGGCGTCCGACCGGGTCAGGGCGTCCTCGTACGTCTCCAGGAACGCCAGGTGCGCGACCGGGTCCTGGAGGGCGGCGAGACGCAGCTCCTTCACGGCCGGCCACTCGTCCGCCCGTATCGACCTGATCACATAGCTCTCGGAGCCGTTGGTGCACATGACGGCAACCGTAGTACCCGGGTACGACATCGCTCATCCGGAATACGCCCCACGCCTCTGGGACCGGCCGCGAAGAACCCGCACGATGGACGACGTGACGGAGCAACCAGCCACCGGGGCACGCACGGCCGAGCCGCTGACCCAGTACGTCCAGCGCGTCAGCCGCCGCGTCCGCGCCTTCGACGCACGCCGTCCGCTCGTCTGGGACCTGCACCTCACCGGTTTCTGGGTGACGGCGGCCCTGATCGACTACTACGGCGGCGGCTGGCTCACCGTCACCCGCGCCCCCGACAGCCCCCGCTGGCTCGTCCTCACCCTCAGCCTGGGCCTGTCCGTGCCGCTCCTGTGGCGCCGCACGCACCCGCGGACCGTCCTCCTGGCCCTGACCCCGTTCGCCCTCGTCAACGCCTGGACGGGCATCCTCCTCCAGGCCGTCATGCTGCACCTGCTGGTCGTCTTCCACATCGCGCTGCGCCGCCCGGCCCGCACCCTGTGGTGGGCGGCGGCCCTGCTCACCGCGACCGCCACGGTCACGGCCGTACGTCATCCGCAGGGCGGCGGCCCGGACCAGGCGATCGTCCCCGTCCTCATGACGTTCGCCGTGGCGACGGCCATCGGCATCACCGTCCGCACCCGACGCGACCACACCGAGACCCTCGAGGACCGCGCCCGCCGTCTGGAGATCGAACGCGACCAGCAGGCCCGGCTCGCCGCCGCGGCCGAACGTGCCCGGATCGCCCGGGAGATGCACGACATCATCGGCCACAACCTCTCCGTCATCACCGGCCTGGCGGACGGCGGCAAGTACGCCGCCGCCAAGTCCCCGGAGCGCGCGCCCCAGGCCCTGCACGCCATCGCCACGACCAGCCGTCAGGCCCTCGGCGAACTGCGCCGCCTCCTCGACGTCCTGCGCGAGGAGGACCACCCCGACGAGACCTCGGGCCTCCCACTCGCCCCTCAGCCGGGCCTCACCGACCTCGACCAGCTCGTCGGCGGCGTCCGCGCGGCCGGCCTCCCCGTCGACCTCACGGTCACCGGCACCCCGACCCTCTCCCCCGGCCGCCAGCTCACCGTCTACCGCGTCCTCCAGGAGTCCCTCACCAACACCCTCAAACACGCGGGCCCCGGCACCACCGCTCACATAGAGCTGTCGTACGAGGAGAGGGGCGCCGTCACCGCCACGGTCACCGACACCGGCCGGGGCGGCCCCGCACCGGGCCCGGACGGCCGCGGCCTGCCCGGAATGCGCGAGCGAACGGCCCTGTACGGCGGCACACTTGAGGCCGGCCCGCACCCGGCGGGCGGCTGGCGCGTCCATCTGAGCCTCCCGGAGGAACCCCCGCAGTGACCACCGTCCTCATCGCCGACGACCAGACCCTCCAGCGCTTCGGCTTCCGCATGCTCCTGGAGAGCCAGGACGACATGACCGTCCTCGGCGAAGCCGCCAGCGGCAGCGAAGCGGTCCGTATGACGGCGGAGTTGAACCCGGACGTGGTCCTGATGGACGTCCGTATGCCCGGCCTGGACGGCATCGAGGCGACCCGCCGCATCACGGCGGCCGGAGACCGCACCCGGGTCCTGATCCTGACCACGTTCGACCTGGACGAGTACGCCTACGCCGGACTCCGCGCCGACGCCTCGGGCTTCCTGGTGAAGGACGCCCAGCCGGAGGAACTCCTCGCCGGCATCCGGGCGGTGGCCACGGGCGACGCGGTGGTCGCCCCCAGCGTGACCCGCCGCCTCCTGGACGCCTACGTCCATCACCTGCCGTCGGGAGCTCCCGAGAGGGCCCCTGTGGTGACGGGTGAGGACCCACGCCTGTCCGCCCTCACCGAACGCGAACGGGAGATCCTCACCGTGGTGGGCCAGGGCTGGACGAACAATGAGATAGCGACGCGTCTGCACCTCGCCGAATCGACGGTGAAGACCCACGTGGGCCGCATCCTGGCGAAGACGAATTCCCGAGACCGCATCCAGGCGGTGATCCTGGCCTACGACACGGGCCTGGTGCACCCGTCATAAACAACTCCGGAAAAGCTCCGGAAATGCAGAAAGGGCCCACACCGTAAGGTGTGAGCCCTTTCCCAAAAATTGTTCGGCGGTGTCCTACTCTCCCACAGGGTCCCCCCTGCAGTACCATCGGCGCTGTAAGGCTTAGCTTCCGGGTTCGGAATGTAACCGGGCGTTTCCCTCACGCTATGACCACCGAAACACTA